>NZ_NHRI01000002.1:0-375152 GCF_003129585.1 Shewanella sp. BC20
CGATATCTAAACCGATTGTAGTAATCTTCATAGGTGGACCCGTCCTCTTTCTGATGAGTTTTAGCGACTACATCGTGGCCCATTGCGAGGCCGATTTAAAGTGGATGGGTCCATTCCATTATCCATGCCTCGCTCACGCAACGACCGCAAATGCCCTGCGGCAACTCCGAGGGGAAGGTGAACTCCTTCATCTTTTGTGTTGTTTGCTAGTCATGCAAAGCAAACCGAGTAATGCTTACTATCACTTTTAGAAATTTAACAATGGGTGTCTCGTTAAATTCAAATACTATGTTAAATGTACTCGAAGAAGTTCTTTGAAACTTCATTTATAAGTTAACACTATTGCACCATAGTAGCATTTTTCATCTGCACCACTGGAAAGATATAAAGTATTTACATATTCAATTTCTAAATCGATATTTTGGAGAAGTTTGCTCCTAATAAAATCTCTAACATCGGCTATACCGCTATTACGCTTGTTATGCTTTATTTCATAGGATAGGTGTTCATTGAATGTGAACTGGTCAGATTTAGCATCATGATCAATAACAAGACAATCAACAAAACTAAATCGATTAAGATCAATTTCTTCGTGTAATGTTATGAAGCTAGCAGTACCTGCTAGCTTATCCCTCGCTCTTTTATTGAGGTCGGCGTTATGTATAAATGGGTTAAATGTCCCGCTCATATTTCGAGCAATCTGAGTGTCATTAAAACCAAGTTCACGAAACACAAAATACATTAAAAGCACTAAAAGACGATCCTTTAGTTGAACTTCTTTTGTGATTTCACCGTCTACTACCGTCTCATATTTTAGTCCATGTGCAACAGAGTTCCTGAGCTTCTTCAACACATCAAAATCAGAATTGCTAAATGAAATAGCTTCTTTAACATCTTCACTCGTCTTGCTCATTAAGAAATCATATTTGTGCTGTAGCGTGGGATGGGAAGTATTTTTAAGGTTGGCAATAACAGTCTCGATACCATCTATGATTAACTTTTCATCCTCGGAGAATTCATTCGATTCAATAAAAGTTTGCAACGTATCATTTAACTGTGACCTTAGCTCGTTAAACTTCGCCTTATTTAGTTTATGCCCTTTTCCCCTAGACTCCTGTTCGCAGTACATTTCTAGCGTTACAACGACAGATAAAATTCGATATTGCCAAATATCTGTACGTGAGTTTGAAAAAGAAACTACTAGGCGGTTCCATATTGTTCGGAACGATTTAACTTTGAAGTAGTTGGTTATGATCGTTTCCCAAAGCATCCAACCAGACACATTATTATAGTGACAAAGTGTATCGTGATGATTCTTAAATGGTATTTTTTCGAAGATTATGCTTGAAAAAAATGAGGGATTTATAATCATGCCTCTTACTGGATGAGAAAATGTATAAGTTTTCGATTGATAACGAATATCCAAGAAGAAGGGAAAAGAGATTTCGTATCTCTAATGCAAGCTTTTCTACTTCACGTAAAGTAAAATTTTCATTTTTCTTTTTGATGATAAAGCAGTCTTCAATTTGGATTAGATGCTCAGTTGGTGTGGTTGTTGGTGATGATACATAACGGTGGTTTTCTATCGAGTAATTATTTTTTTGATAGGTAAAGTCAACTAAAAATTTTTCTATGGCAGTGTTTCGCTTTAATTCCGTGTCTGTTATTTCAGTGATTCGTAATCTTTCAAACCAAGTTGAGATACCTGTAAGGTGTACTTCAAACTGATCAATGTGATTCGAGAGCGAAGAGCCTGTAGTGATATATCTACAAGTTATCTGCCCACCTCTTTGAAGCTCAGATTGATGTAGAGTAAATGTTTTTCGCGAACCAATCTCATAACAAATGATAGGTAAATTAATTACTCTGTATTCTTCTGCGAACAGCAAGTCGTGCTTATCGGTGTGAATTACAAGATTTAGAATTTGGCTTGCATTTATAGATAGAACGCCAGTGTATTCTTCACCATCAAGACTAAAATTTACCGTATGCTTATATTTTTCAAAGAAACTTAATTCCCTTTGCGACACTTTTGTATTCCCTTCAGTTTCATTAAAAAATTACACTTTAATCAAGTAATAACGGAAAGGCTAGTACAAAAGAGTGAGGGTACCTACGCCGACATAATTACTTTTGAAAACATAATCCCTATGGGCTGAGGTTGGCTTTTCATCGCTGTTTTCACGGTATTTTCCAGAAGATTACACCGAGATTTGCTAAGCCGAATTCGATTGTGGACGTGACCTTCGATGATATGGATATCATCGCAGAGCCGCCATGGATGGCTTCACGGCGTGTCACGGAAGCAATGGAATTCGGCGTATCCGCAACGAGATCAGAAGTGCTTGGATAAAGCCTTATATTTTCAACCTAACATTCCGCCATTCTAGTTCTACAAACAAAAACAGCCGCAAAATATTTGTGGCTGTTTTTGGTTAACACTCTGTATTTAAATGAGATTTAAAGCTTGTGCTAAATCACTCGCTATTCATTGACCATAGCTAATAGCGCAGGTAAGAACTCTTTATCCAATGCGGCAATTTCACCTTGCTCGATAAGCACTTGATTAAGAATCTCATGGCTAGTCAAAGGGTTGGCTAATACAACGCGAAATACCACTGTGGGTTGTCTAAAGTAGCGGGCGGGTTGAATTCGGGTGCGCGAGACAAAGGATTTACCCTGTTCGCGTTGGTGTTTTTGAATAAATTGGGTCAGGCCATCGAGCAGCTCATTAAAGCGAGCGAGTTTGGTCTTATCGCCTTGTTCAATCGCCACTTGCATGGCCGCCTGCACACTCGCAGGAACATAACGATAGGTGAGCAGGCACAGCTCTGGCGCTGTGACCAGCTCAAAGTCAGGGTGTGCGTCGATTTGCTCGGCAAAATAACGCGCTTTTTCAAGGCTGTTATTGATCAGGATTTCGTAACCATCGCGGCCGATAATTTGCAAACAGGCATGTACTAACATCGCCATGCCGGGGCGTGAGCCTTCTAGCGTTTGGCTGCCTAAATCTTTGGAGCCTCGGCGCAGAATATATTCGGCGTGGTGGGCAATCGCATGGGCAAACTCAGGATTTTTAAATAACACCATGCCCGCGCCCATAGGGACATACATTTGCTTATGGGCATCGATGGTGACTGAATCTGCGAGTTCAATACCATCGAGTAAGTGACGGTATTTATTGGATAATAAGCTTGCGCCGCCCCAAGCCGCATCCACATGGAAGTGGCAGTTTAGCTCAGTTGCTAAGGCGGCAAGTTCGCGCAGTGGGTCGATATTGCCCGTCTCGGTGGTGCCTGCCACCCCAACAATCGCCATGACTTTAATGCGTTTATTTGCCAGTTCGGCGGCGACTTCGCGCATTTTGGCAACGTCAACTTTGTTATTGCTATCGGTTGGGATGCTGATGATATTGTCGCGACCGATACCGAGCAGATCGACGGCCTTACCTAAGGAGTAGTGGCCGCGCTCGGAGACCAGAATCGCTAAATCATCGAAGCCATAGTGACGCAGCGCTTTGATTAAGCCTTCGCGGGTCACGCCTTTAAAGTCGCCATCGGCCTTGAGTAATTGGTTACGGGCAATCCACAGGGCTGTGATGTTAGCCACAGTGCCGCCGGAGCAAAATGCGCCAAGGGAATGGTTGGCGCTGTGCATCCAATTACGATAAAAATCATCGTTTTGAGCGTAAATCAAATGGTGCATCATGCCGAGCACTTGGCGCTCAAGCGGCGTAAAGGCTTTGGAGGTTTCGATTTTGACCAAGTTTTGATTCAGCCCCACCATCATTTTCGACAGTGGCAACACGAAATAGGGCAGTGCCGAGGTCATATGGCCGATAAAACTGGGCGCCGCCGTATGTACCGAATGTGCCACCAGATTCTGCATGATTTCGTCGGTGTAGTCGGAGACAAAACGCGGCTGGCTTGGAATTTCAAAGGCTTGAAAATCGGTCTCGATTTCGGAGAGCGGCTTTTCTAGCGCGGCAATGCTGTCACCCAAAAAACCCGCTAAGTCCTCAGAAAGCTTCTGCTCGATAATGCTTAAGGTGGATTCCGCATCTTCGGGCACAGTGAAAATTCGCATTAGACTTTCTTCAGACGCGGTGGCTTGGCGAGGGAGTTTTTGGGTCATGGGGCTTGCCGTCTATTAATTCTTATAGTGAAACCGCAAAGGTGATTAAGAGTATAACCAAATACATGGCGCTTAAACCCGTTTACGGATTACCAAAAAGGGAGCTCACTTTACTGCAAGGCCTTTTAGGCATCAAGCACTAAAACACCGCCTAAGTCTGTGCTTGGGTCATAGAATAAACAAAGGCGCTATGAATAGCGCCTTGGGTGTGTGTTGTTAGGCGTTCTAAACGCTATCAGTACGCTAAGGTAAAGTTAACGTTTGCCCAGCATCAAGACGGCACCAATATTACGGGCGGTATTGGTCAGATTCGTTTTGGCGTTCGCCAGCACATCATCCAGAGGACTTAAGTGTGGAATGATGGGGAAAATCGCCGCCATACCTTGCTCGAGCACGGCATTGGCATTGTCGCCAAGGCATCCCGCAATTCCTATAGTCGGAATATTTTGCAGCTGCGCTTGCTTTAATACGCCCATCGGGGTTTTGCCAAAGATTGTCTGGCCATCGATTCGGCCTTCGCCGGTGATGACAAGATCCGCGCCGCGAATTTTGTCTGCCAGTCCCACCGTTTGCATCACAATTTCGACACCGGGTTTAAGCTCGGCGCCTAAAAAAGCCATCACGCCAAGTCCCATTCCGCCAGCCGCGCCCGCGCCAGCTTGGTTGCGGTGATCGGTGACGCCACTTTGGGCAATTACATCGGCATAGTGACTCAGGGCTGCATCTAAGGTGCTCACCATCTCGGGTGTTGCGCCTTTTTGCGGGCCAAATATGGCTGAAGCGCCACGCTCGCCACACAGCGGATTATCAACATCGCAGGCCACTTCAAAGGTGCATTCTTTCAGTAGCGGATGGGCGTTGCTCATATCGATACTGGTAAGCTGAGCAAGTGCGCCGCCACCTGCACTTAAGGTTTTACCTTGTTTATCCAGCAGTAAAATATCCAGCGCTTGGGCCATACCTGCGCCGCCATCGTTGGTTGCACTGCCGCCCAAGCCTAAAATAATGTGTTTTATCCCGCGATTGAGCGCATCACAAATCAGCTCGCCCGTACCATAACTGGTGGTGAGCAGCGGGTTACGCTGATCCCTTGGTACATGGTGTAAACCCGAGGCGGAGGCCATTTCAATCACCGCAATCGTGCCTTTAGCTTGCTGGCCTAAAATGCCGTAATGGGCTTTGACTTTATGGCCGAGTGGCCCCATGACCTCTAAATTGACAATGCTGCCGCCAGTGGCATCGACCATAGATTGCACAGTGCCTTCGCCGCCATCGGCGACGGGGATTTTGACAATCTCACAGTCTGGGATCACTTGTGTTAAGCCTTGTTCGATCGCATTAGCCACATCGAGTGCGCTTAAGCTCTCTTTAAAGGAATCGGGGGCGATAACTATCTTCATTCAAAATCCTACAGCTTTTTGGGCGCACGGATGCGCCCAAGGATGAGAAAAGTGCGGCTTAGAGCAGCACTAAGCTTAGTACATACACGGTCAGCATTGCGGTAACGCCTTGGATAAGGGTCGCCATGGTTTGTGCTTTATAGGCTTGTTTAACGCTCATGCGGCTAAATTGAGTCACTACCCAGAAGAAGCTGTCGTTGGCGTGGGAGACTGTCATGGCGCCGGCACCAATCGCCATTACGGTTAACACGCGGCCCATATCACTGCCAAGACCAATATCGCCGAGCATAGGTGCGACTAAGGCCGAGGTTGCCACTAGGGCGACGGTAGATGAACCTTGCGCCGATTTCAGTGCGGCGGCGACGATAAAGGGCATGAAAATCCCAACCCCGAGCGCCGACAGTGAGCTACCTAGGTAGTCGCCGATAGGTGTGGCTTTTAAGACGGCACCGAAGGCACCACCGGCACCGGTGATCAAAATAATCGGTGCTGCGGCAACTAAACCTTGGCTGATGCGCTCGCTAAATTCGGCAATCTTGTTATCGCTTTTCAGTAACAGCAGTGACAGGAACAGACCGATAAGCAGGGCGTTAACGGGTTGGCCAAGGAAGACTAACAGGCTGAATAGGCCTTCTTTGCCCAGTGGTGCAGATGGGAAGTTGGCGATAGAGCCTAAGCAAATTAATAGGATAGGCACAAAAATCGGTGCAAAGGCCTTTAATGGGCTAGGGAGTGTGCCATAGCTTTGTTTTAAGGCTTCAAAATCAGCAGCTTGAGCTTTGAGTTCTTCCGCACCTTCACCATCGGGTTCAACACTGGCAAAACGGTTCGCCCATAACATCCCCGCAAGTGCGGCAACGGCTGCAACAAATAAGCCGACACCAATCACTAGGCCTAAGTTGGATTCTAGCCCTAAGTTACCTGCCGCGGCGATAGGGCCAGGTGTGGGCGGTACAAAGGTGTGAGTGGCATACAGGCCTGTGGCTAACGCCACGCTCATGGACACGCTCGAAACCTTCATGCGGTTGGCCATGGATTGTTTAAGCGAGTTTAAAATGACAAAGCCAGAGTCACAAAACACCGGAATCGACACTAAATAACCGATGATGGACATAGTGAGTGTTGGGAAGCGTTTACCTAAGACTTTGATCACCACGTCCGCCATGGTAATGGCGGCGCCGCTTTTTTCGAGGATGATACCGATAATGGTACCTAAGACGATCACCAGACCGATATAGCCGAGGATATTACCAAAGCCTGTGGTGATGGTTTTGGCAATATCGCCACTCGGTAAACCGTAGGCGAAGGCGGCGATAAAGGCGGCCAGAATTAAGGTTAAAAACGGATGGAGCTTAAATTTTGAGGTCGCGATAACAATAAATGCAATCACGCCGATGAGGATGAGCACTAAGTTCATATGTTTTCCCGTTCAGTCTTGGCTGAAGTTCTTAAGTGGTTTTGGCTGTTTTTGTAGGGCGCGGTCTTTATTTGATCCCAAGTCCAAATAAAGGCTGCTTTAAGGTCAGCCTATTATTGAACACTGTCAATTGAATAGCTTTGGGTAAATCGACGGAATTACGGGCGGAACTGGCCCTTATTTTGTGCATGCGCACAAAATAAGGGCCGTGAATTCGAATGTAATGCTAAAAATATTGTTGAGCAAACGCGAGCAGCGAGCCGCGCTTATTGACGACGGATAAAAGACTCGACATATGCCGCGGTGCGGGCATTGAGGATGGGGTCGTCCGACGCTGCTATGCCTTTGGGCAGGAGCAGAGGATTAAAGATGCTTCTATCACATTGTTGCACTTGAGGATCGCTGTCGCGCTTGCCATCAATCACCACTTGGCCGACGAGAATGCGCGGACGGTTTTCGGGCCAAAGCACTGTGGGGTTATTAATCTCATCGCCTTGTTCCGCTAACTGAATATACAGATCCCACTTGGCAGGTTGAGACTGAATTCGCTTGAGTAATTCAGGCTTGAGAAAGTCATCATCGAGCTGTGCCAACGCTTGCTGGCTGAGGGCTTGCGTGCCCGCGACGGGTTCAAAAATCCATTTACCCGCAATGCTGTTATTTTGCTTGTCGGTAAACAGGAAACTGTTCACCCCAAAGTACTGGCTATTGGCAAAACTCGGGCTCGGCGGCAATTGTTTTAGATAGTCGAAAAAGGCCTTGGCATCGGGCTTATTATCGATAAGCCATTGCTTACCTTCGGCGCCTTGCTTGCTCTTGGTTTGGAACAGATAAAAGTCCTCTAGGTTACTGGCAAAAAACATCGGCACATTGGTGGTAACAAAGTTGAGGTTTTCCCGCTCTCCATCGATTTTTAATGACATAAAGCGCCCCGGGGTTTTATCGGACAGCTTAGGATTAGTGCCGCCGAGGGAGAAACGGGCGGTCACTTTAATGGGATTTTGATTAAAAAAAGGAATGTTGAGTGAATCGTGCAATTGGGGATTAGGGGCAAAGTAGCCCGAGGTACAAAACCCTTTTGTATGATTACGCAGTTTAACTTTTTTACCCGCCTCGCGACTCGCTGCATCTGGCGTGCCGTTCACTGCATCTACTAATTCTGGAATGGTACGCTCCGCCGCGCTGGCAAGTGGGGCGACAAACACTGAGCTGACCATTAGGCACGCTGTGGCGAATGAGCTGAGTTTGGCATGATATGGCTGCATGGATTTCCTTCCTTAACAATTTAACTGTATGGGTGTGTTATGCCTCTATAGGAAAGGGCAAGGCGAAAAAATCTTTCATCAAAGTATGGGCAAAGATTGCCATAGTGCTGAATGCCTAAGGCGTTAATATTGAGTTGGTTTGAGTTTAAAACGGCGGCGCATCCTAGTTAGAGTCAGCAGCTATCAATTAATCCATTGATTTTATTGCTGGTTATCCTTTTCTGCACACCATGGCGCTTACCAGAGCGCAGGCGATTAATTCAGTCGATAATTTGAGGAGTCAATCAGCTGACCAAGGTATAGGCTTAACAATCCGTGGAGGGAATGGATGTCACTCTTGGTGAGCTGCTGAATTTTATCTAACCGATATCTTAGGGTATTTCGGTGAATAAACAGCGCATTAGCGCATTGTTGCGCATCACCAAAGTGAGTGATATAGGCGGCTAGGGTTTTGCGTAACTGACCATTTTTATCGGCCTTGGCTAACTGTTGGTAGGGACTGGCCAGCGCCTGACCACGCCAATCATGCTTGAGCCCAGATAACAGCACTTGCAAGGAGTAGTCTTCAAACAGGTATTTAGTGCCCTCGGGGTTAAGCTGCTTGCCTAAGTTCAAGGTTTCCTGCGCGGTTTGGTAGGAGCGGGCAATGCCGCCTTTTTCAGGGAAAAAATGCCCAAGGGCGATTTTAAAATTTAAATCCATTTGCGCCGGTAAGCGCTGCAGCAGTTTATCGATACGCTGGTTTTCAAGCTCGGGATCCCATTGTTTACCATCCAGAAAGGCTGGTTTTAAGATCACCAATTGCGACATCGAGGTCATGGCTATCAAGTTGCCGCGATCGGGATTTTGCAGTAAATGCAGCACTTGCTTGAGGATTTCGCTGACTCTGGGATTACGCTCGTCTGTACTTTGCTCGCTCTGGACTACTGAAGAAAACGCAGCGGATTTTTGCTGGGTTGGCGTGGATTGCTTTTCACTGACTTCAATAATAGCGGCCACTCGCGGCAGACTGATATCGATATCGAGTTGCTTGGCCCAGCGATGCAATTGTTCATCGTCATCGGTTTGCGCCTTAATCAACTGCAAAATAAATTCTTCACGCTGACGATTTTCCCACTGCAGCTGATCCTGCTGGTTGGCTTGTTCGACAATCATCTCGGCGGTCATTTTTAACAGCTCACCGTAGTGGGTTAACTCGGCCGGATCGCCAGTAATACCAATCACCCCAATAATTTGCCCTTGATAATGCAAGGGCAAATTGATGCCGGGTTTGACGCCATGTAAGCCTGAGGCCACTTCTTCACTCAGTTCCACATTGCGGTTTTGGGCGATGGCAAGCAGCGCGCCCTCGTGGGTCGAGCCAATACGTTTGGGATCGCCGGAACCTAAGATCACGCCTTGACCATTCATCACATTGATATTGTGCCCAATGATTTTCATGGTGCGACTCACAATTTGTTTAGCGATGTGTTGATCCAAAACGTACATAACTCACCTTAATTTTCAAAGGATTGATACAAAGGTTTGCCTAAACGGCGACGCCATAAGGGTAAAGGCAAACGACAGAAAAGGGCAGGTGTTTTTTTATCTTCTATACTGAGAATTGAACCCAACTCTCGTTAACCTATTTTTAACAATTGAGTTGGGGAAAGGTTATGGCGGTATTTTGTTCCCTTAAGTGTCATTTGTCCCTTTGTGGACAGGGCGAAGGATATCACGATGAAAGTCTATCTCTTACCTTCTGTACTCAGTATGTGCGTTGCGGCAAGCCTTCAGGCGCAGGCCGCTGAGTTCAACGTTAATCACGGGCAATCCCTCTCGGCAGCGGCAGGGTTGAGCCAAAAACACAGCTTTAAAGAGGTCAAAACGGTAACGCTCAATAAAGGTCAAAGCAAAACGAAAGCGTTGCAGTATTTCGATGGTGTGCTGGTGTATGGCCATCATCTGGTTGTGAGCACGGATGATACAGAACAAAGCGCCATGGGGGATGTGGCACAAATTGTGGATGATTTTTCGGTAGAGGCAGGGATTTCTCAAGGGCAGGCGATTGCGGCGTTGAATCGGTTATATCCAGGTTCGGCGGCAACCGGTAAAAAGGATGTGCAACTGGTGATCTTGATGACCGAGGATAATCCTAGGTTAGTGTATCGGGTGTCTTACTTAAGCGACCAAACCGATGCGTTATCTCGGCCGACAGGTTTTGTCGATGCGCAAACTGGCGAGGTGCTTGAGCATTGGAATGAGATCATGACCGCCAAGAATAACGTGGGTAAACCCGGTGGTGGTGGAGGCGGCTCAGGCGGCAGCAGTACTCCCTTGGATGCAACGGGTCCTGGTGGCAATGCCAAAATCGGTGGTTACTACTACGGCAGTGATTACGGTATTCTTAAGGTGAGTGAGGATAATGGTGTATGCACTATGATCAACGCCAATGTGAAAACCGTGAACATGGCGAACTCGACTCGCCGTGGCTCGGTGTTCACTTTTACTTGTCCGGAGAACACTTATCAGACGGTCAATGGCGCTTATTCGCCTTTAAATGATGCCCACTATTTCGGTGGCGTTATTTTTAATATGTATAAGGATTGGTACAACACCGCACCGTTAACGTTTCAGTTAGAGATGCGGGTGCATTATGGCCGTAACTATGAAAATGCCTTCTGGGACGGCTCGGCTATGTCCTTCGGTGATGGTGCGAGTTACTTCTATCCCCTCGTGAGTTTGGACGTTTCCGCCCATGAAGTGAGCCACGGCTTTACCGAGCAGAACTCGGGCTTAAATTACAGCGGCCAGTCCGGCGGTATCAATGAAGCGTTTTCGGATATTGCCGGTGAGGCGGCCGAGTTCTACATGCGTGGCAGTAACGACTGGAAAGTGGGCTACGACATAGTTAAAGGCAGTGGCGCACTGCGTTATATAGATAATCCACCTAAGGATGGCCGTTCAATCGACAATGCCGCCAACTACACTAGCTCCATGGATGTGCATTATTCCTCTGGGGTGTTTAACAAAGCCTTTTACACGCTGGCGACTAAGAATGGTTGGGATACCCGCAAGGCGTTCGATGTGTTTGTGTTAGCGAACCAGATGTATTGGACACCAACCTCGACCTTTAAGCAGGCGGCCTGTGGTGTACAGCAGGCTGCGATTGCCAATGGTTCTGCTTATCCAGTGGCGGATGTGGCTGCGGCATTTGCCGTGGTGGGCGTGAGTTGTCAGTGAGTTGGTGAGCCGTGTAGCGTTTAGAGGGCGATTAAGTCGCTCGCCAAAACCTTTCTAAGCTCCAGTTTCTAAGATCTAGTTTCCGAGTTCCAGTCTATAAGCCCCTTAATGGGGCTTTTTATTGGGATTTGATCGGGGTTTATTTAAGATCAGAACTTGCCAGCAGGCCTGCGATACGCGCTCGAAGTGTGGGGATCTGTTCGTGCTCAAACTCGGGATGCTGTTTTAGCCAAAGATTGTTGCGCGGGCTAGGGTGGGGCATGACCATCAGCCTAGGCCAGTATAACGACCATTGTTCAATGGCTTGGGTCACTGTGATCTTCTTTTTCGTTTGAGGAGTGGATACCACTATCGCTTGAGAGCTTAACGCTTCGTCTGTCGTATCTATGGCAGGTGTGCGCGGTAGATGGTAATCAATGGCATATTGGCCAAGGACCAGCACTAATTCTATCTGTGGCATCAAGGCCAATAACTTCGCATGCCAAGTTGCGGCGCACTCGGGGCGTGGCGGTTTATCACCCTGCTTTTTTCCATTGCGTTCAATGGTTCCTGGAAAACAAAATCCCATCGGTACTATGGCAAACAGTGCGGGGTCATAAAATTGTTCCCGAGTGACATTAAGCCAAGCGCGTAGCCGCTCGCCACTGGCATCGTCGAAGGGGATGCCCTTATGGTAGGTTTTTACGCCGGGGGCTTGGCCGGCGATTAAGATCCGTGCTTGGCTACTGGCTTGCAAGATGGGCTTCGCTGGTAGGGGTAATTCGGCCTGACACAGTTGGCAAGCACGGATTTGTTTGAGCAATACACTTAGCTCGGCTGAGCCGTTTGGCTCGATAGCTGGGCGTGAAGTGTCTGTCATCATCAAGCCCCAAGTTTGCTCAATAGATGGTAGAGCCAATACCCAAAGAGTCCATAGGAGGCGACTAATACAAAATAACTCAATAACTTGGCACCCAATGCTTTAGTGGGGGCTTTGGCATGGGAGGCTAATGCAATATGGCCCAAGATAATCGCAAACAGGGCGCAGGGTGGCAGCAGATAACTGATGCCTAACACGAATAGAGCACCAAGACTCTGCAGCCAGTTCGCGTGTTGGTTGCTGGGCTGATTAAGTTGGCGTAACTGCAGCGGTAATAAAACCAGCCCAACGCCGACAATGATCATGCCGAGATTGAGTGCAAAGTCACTCCAAGCACGGTGATCATAAAGGGTTAAGGCAAAGGCGAGCAGTGGCACTATCAGTGCAGTCAGCACGTGGCGTTTGGCAAAGAGGGGATTACGATACTGACCCGCAAAAAAGAACAGCCCCTGCATTAATGCGTTGATAAGGGTAAATCCACCCAGTCCGACGATGATAAATAAACTCGCCGTGCCACCGCTGGAATCGAATGCCATGGCTGGGGCGGCGAACAAACTTAAGCCTATCGAGGCGGGTAGAGGCGATAAACGCCACAAACGCCACAAGCAACAAGTGAAGGACGACATCTAAGATCCAATGATAGTTAACTCACTGAATTAACATCCGCTAAAGTGCCAGTAAACTCAAGGAATACCTCATCTTCGGTGTAAGTTTTGCCTCAGAGTCTGATCTTATTCAAGATTTTGGTCGCAGGAATAGACAGGACCTGTATCTAAAGCGCCGTGAGTGTTAGTTGGCAATAAAAAAGCCCGCAGTGCGGGCTTTTGACTATCAATAAACGCAGATTAGAGCTTGTAACTCATGCTCAGCATCAGCATTTGTGCGGTGTAGTCATGGCTGTTGCTGCCAAAGCCTACGACGTTCCAAATGCCATCAACGGCGATATCGTTAGCGGCGTCATTGTCCTTATAGTTCTCAATTTTGTAATCGAAGCGTAGCGCGAGTTTCTCGGTCGCTTGATATTGAGCGTATAAGTTAATGTTATGGACTTTGGCAAAATAGTCGCCATAGTCGCCGGTGATACCTTGTCTGACTTGAGTGTTACTGTCGGAGTCTGAGTAAGTGTAATCCAGACCTAGGCGTAACTTGTTCTCCAGCAGATTGTTGTAGCTGATGCCTGCGCCAACCACATCCACTTTGTCTTCAATAAAGCCAGTCCAGGTTGGGGTGCTGTAATTGCTGCTACCCGCTTGTTCTGACTCTATGGTTTGGTGGTTGTAGAAGGCCGTTGCCAGTAAGTCAGCGGTGATCATATAGCTGATATTGGCATCGTAACTGGTGTCTTTTGACTCAGTTAAGCCAATCACAGTATCGGTATAATCATCCAGCGCATAACGGGCACCGAAGTCTATGCTCAGGCTTTCGAGTGGCGTGTGAGTGATGCGAGCTTCGATTTGGGTTCTGTCACGATCAGCCAGATTGTACTTACGTAACAGACTGTTGGTTTCAGAAGACGTCCATTCAGACGCTTGGTATTGTGAGCCGTCACGGTTGCCGTAACTGCCTTTTACCCACATGTCCCACATGTCGAAGCTATTGACGCGCAAACGGGCCCAAACAGTGTTCTCATCCGTGCTTTCACGGTCTTGATACTCACGTTCGTCACGCTTGAAGTCATAACCACCATCGAGCTTAATGCCGTGGGTAATACGATAATCCGCCGCCACTTTGAAGCGCTGTGTGCGGTTATCGTAAGGGGTGTTATAGGCCACCTTACCGCTGACATTGTTGATGCTGATCTGAGTCCACTCTTCGATTGGGGTATTGTTGTCACGGTCGTAATAATCGTAACTACCCGTTAAGCGAAGGGAGTTGCTGACCTTGCTCACGACTTTGAGGTTCATGCCCAGCAGATCGACTTTGGCGTCTACCGCATCCGTTGGCAGTTGATAACCGTAGCCAGAGGTTACCAGTGACTGATCTTGGCTCATTTGTCCGGTTAAAATACGGCCAGACAGTGAGTTACTGCCGTCGTTATACTGACCCATCAGCGACACAGTGTGTGACTGGTTATCGGGATCGAGTGCAATGGCACCAGTCGTTTGCGCACCAAAGGTGGGGTTGAAGGCACTGTCAAAGTTCAGCTGGTTGTATTCATTCTTGAAAATTGAACCATTGTAACTGAGCGCGGTGAACCAACGATCGCCTTTGAGTTTCACGCCCGCTTCTATGGTGTCAGTGGTGTAATCTACGGGTTCTGCCAACATCATAGATTGGTTGAAGAAGCTACCAGAGGTTTGTTTTAAGCCGGTTTTTTCTTCACGCATGTAGTTCACATAGGTGCTCCACAGCGATTCACCCTGATATTCGAACCCAAGGCCAGCGCGTTCACGTTTCAGTGATAACTCGAGGCTGTTGAGGCTGTCCATCAACAGTGGCATTTGGCTGCTCGAACCTGCGGTGACCCAGTTATCGGACAAGGTCAGGTTATTGCCGCCGATACCAGAATAGGGCGAGAGGGCACTATTGCTATCGTAGGTGGCAATTTGACGGTAGTTCAGATTGATATTGTACTGGCCTTGTTTGCCCGCATTCACATCTAAACGTCCGCCGTCCATTCCCAGTTGATAGGCTTCAACACTTGCGCGGTAACCTTTTTCATCACGGTAGGCAAGGTCTGCATCGAACTTGCCCGCAACTTCGTTTTTAGAACCAAAGGCATTGGCAGAGCGAATGTCCTCTTCGCCATTGTAACCTACGCCGACACCGACAGTGCCAGATACGCCCGTTTCAACCACGCAGCCTTTACAGCTCCATGCGGCGAATTTCACTTTGTCGGTATTGGCATTGGCGAGGCCATAACCATCGGCAGCTACGGCTAAGCCGGTGTTGGCTAATAACGCTAGAGTGATCAAATTGAGTTTGAATTTCATCTTCTCGTCTCCTTAGCGCTGTAATAGCTTGCCAGATGGATGGTTAGAACCATGGACCTGACTATGGCAATTTAAGCAGCTTCTTCCACCCGTAAAGGCATTGTCACCGACATTTGAACCTAAACCAGTGTTACCTAAGTAGGCATTGCTGGCATGGCCATCGCTGGCGTGACATTGCTGACATAACTGCGGTGCACGGGTTTTCAGCATGGCATCATTCACACTACCGTGAGGATTGTGGCAAGTAACACAACTCTCAGTGACGGGTGCATGCTCCCAGAGTTTTGGGCCGCGCTTCTCGGCGTGACAGGAATAACAAGTTTCGTTAATGCTTGGCTTATTCAGATCAGAATCTGTCATGCTCCCATGGGGATTGTGACAGTCGCTACAGGTCATTTGTGCCCATTTGAGTGGGTGACTTGAGCGTTTGTTCATATCCGCTTTTTGCTTAGTGTGGCAGCTTGTACAGACGTCCATTTCAGTGTTTTTAGATAACACAGGGTCTTTCGCGACGTGTACTTGGTGGCACGAGGCACAAGCAACATCGGCGTTGTCATGGTGACCGCCATTCCAAGACATACGCTTATCGTCTTGGTGACAGCTCATACACACGCTGTTTTGCTTGTCGGCACTTAAGGTCGATTGCTTACCAAAAGTGATCATCGGCTCGTTGCCGCCCTTGTTGTGTTGACCCATAGGTCCGTGGCAAGCCTCACATTGTAGGCCAGCCATTGGGCTCTTAGTGGAGTCAATGGCACCGTGGACACCTTTGAAAAGGTCCATCACTTTTTCGGATTTCTTGTGGCACATCAAGCAAGAGTCGGCACCTTTGGGTGAGTAGTTGCCTTCGGCAAACTTCTTATCTAAGGTCGCTTCAACTTGCTCAGGTGTCATTTTTTCATCCCACTTGGAGGCGTGAGCGCTCGGTGCGATGGCAAATGCCATAACCGCAGACATTGCCATCGACATGACCAATGCCGGCAGTAGGTTTTTCATTTTGTGGCTGTTCTTCATAATAGGCTTCCCAATTTGTCCCAACAAAATTCAAGAAAGGGGGGAGCGAACTCCCCCTGCTTGGGCAAATTACATTTTCACTTGAGTGTGATCTGCAACTGTTGGGGTATGGCAGTAGAAACAGGTTTCTGACTGTGCCGCTTGGTTGGCTTGAACATAATCACCGTTCACAATCGCACCCATATTTTCTAAGCCGTGGCCAATAGATTCTGGCGCGTGGCATGAAGTACAAGTTGCTGTGATTGGGGTGGTGTATTTACCGGCAGATGTGGCCAGTGCACCCTTCACTTTGAACGCGTCTAAGTTGAAGTCGTTGTGGCACTGAGTACATTCTTTGATAACGCCTTGCTCACCGTGAACTACGTGCAGTTTCATTTCGAAACCACCTTTGTTTGCACCGCTTGCATAGGTACCATCAGGGGTATGACAGGCCACACAGGCATCCACACCGACAATTGGCTTACCGTTGGCGTCTTTGGCATGTGAAACTTGTTCTGTCATCACAAAGCCTGAGTGGTGACCTTTGTGTAGCTCGAAGGTATCACTGTGACAGTTTTGACAAGTGCTGAAGTTCACTGAGTTCACATGGCGCATGCTAGGTGCATTACCTGATTTAGTACCGAAGACTAAGTCGGCTTTCATGCTGGTGGTTGTGCTATCTGCAGTACAAGCCGTCAGCGTGGTGCCAGTGTTACACATTTCCAGACCGATAAAGGTAAAGGCGGTATCAGTATCGCCAGCACCAAACGGCAATGCAGGGGTGGTGAATACCAGTTTACCGTCAACTAAGGTCACACCATCTTGCAGTGCACCATCTTTCACCAGATCTTTAGCCACTTTCTGGTAGCCAGTTACTGGGCTTGGGTTATAGCCCATGATCGGGAAGTTAGGACCGACGTTAGTGATCGTTTCTAAACGTTTGATCTTATCTTGTACGCTTGCAGCATCGATGGCATTACCGTCTTTGTCAAAGACAGACACGGTTAATACCGCAGTATTGTCTTCTTGCCCCGCGAGTGTTGCAGACATACCTAACTGAGCCATGACAGCTTTCTTCTCGGCGGTTTTGCCTGTGTGTAACTCGGCGGTCCAATTGCTGTTGTGACAAGCGATACAGTTAGAGTTATCTAACTGCTGGGAGTGGCCTTTGCCTGCGGCAAAGTCGATGTCTACGTGACAGCTAGAGCAAACTTCCATTGTTGGAATACGTGACCAGTTTTTTGCCTCGGTGAGCATGTCAGATTCGACGTGACAGACTTGGCAATTATCTTGGACTATATGTTGTGCAACTTCTGGAACTTTATTATTTTTGCCCCACGCTTTGTTGGCGTTGTGCACATTATGAATTAAGTGACTAAAGACGACATGGGGTTTACCGCGACCATCCGCAAATTCTTGCGTATGGCAAGAAATACAGGTTTCGACTTCAGTCGCTTGATGATAAATCTTTTCGCCTTCCACGTGGCAAGTTGTACAGACTTCATGGCTGACAACATTTTTAGTGTATAGAGGAGCATTACCTTGACCGTCGAAATCTTCAACCATTTCGGCAACGGGGACCGTAGTTCCGTCTGGTAATTTTCCTGCTGCAGACACGACGTTAAAACGTTGCGTTAATTGCGCATTAAAGACCTTATTGCTATCGAATGTGTCGAATTTGAAGGTATAACTACCGTTTCTATTGTCAACATAGTTTTTCGATGAGCCTAGCCCTTGCCAGTTAGCACTATTACCAGGACCAGTCGCCCCTTGGGGGATTAATTGCAGTGCTTTTTTTATTTCTAAATTAGCAAGGCCAACAATTGGAAGGTCGTCTTCGTTTGTGGCGAAAACAGTGACTACAGGTGAACCATTTTCATAGTTTACTTTAGTAATATCAAGGTTTAACTTGTGGATGGAACCAGCGGGCTCGCCACCGGGTTCACCGGGTTTACCATCGTTACCATCACTTCCACCACAGCCGGTTAAGGCCAGAGTGACAGCACTTGCTGCGAGCAGCAGTGCGATTTTTGATTTTTGTGCGTTCATCATTTTTTTCCCTGCATAGGTTTGGCATTACTTAAGCGCTTGTCTTCTTCGCCCGACAGATTCTTTGTCTGTGCTTTGGTCTCGAAGGCAACTTAAGTGAATGCTGGAAATAGAATTCCCCAAGGAAAGGCTAACCTAACATGCCCCTAAAATCTTCAAGGCCTTTGCTAATGTGTGACTTGGATCTTTCTATTTCTAAAGAGGTAGTTAAACCACAGGGAAAAAACAAATTTAGATCAAAAAAACGGCGGATTGTGAGGTGGGAAGTAAAAAAGAGAGAGGGGTTACCTCTCTCTTTTGTTCAGTCTCTTTAATCGCTTAGAGGCCAGTTATTTAGTTTCCATGTACTTTCATTAATTGCGCTGGAGTATGGCAAGTTGCACAGCCTTCAGACGCACGGGTTTGAACATCCGCAGCATCGACTCCATCTAAGATACCGCCGTTAGCTTCAATGTGAGACTTAGCCGCATCAGACAGATACTTCTGGTGACAGCTTAAACATGCACCCGCATCTGAAGATACCCAAACACCTGCTTTATCATAGGTTGCTGAGTTTGGATAAATCCATGTACGTTTGGGCGCTCGGCCAAGTTCAATGCCTGTAACGACACCGCTTTTTTCGACGTGGCAAGTTGCACAATCGCTCTTAAGAACTGTGCCTGATTGAACGCCAGCATATTTCAGATAGTGACCTTCTGCTTCATGGGCTTTCCAAGCAAAGCTGGTTGCTTGATCAAACTTACCTGAATTTCGAACCGTCTCTTTAAGTGCTTTGTCTGGGGTATGACAAGTTTGGCAGTTCACGCCGTTATCGTAATGCAGAACTTGCTGATTGTGACAGCCTTGACAATTTGAAGTGTCAACAATAGGACGACGGCTAGTTGGAGACGCTGCGCTATCTACACCATTGTCTTTCCAGACAAAGTGGTAAGGGGCTTCTTTCACTGGCACTTTACGTACGGTATCGTCTGCACAATTAGTTAGAACTACCTCGGCAACACCGTAACCACCATTATTGAAACACACTTCTAATGCTGACCAGAGTTCAAAGGTTTTACCGTTAGCGTCCGCTGGCAGATTGAACTTAGTGCCAGTTATGGAATAGGTTTTGGTCGCTTCGTTGTAGGTGCCTTCGCTCAGCGCGATACGACGGTTGCTGTAGGAGGCATCTGCATAGCTTGGGTAATCTTTATCAGAATCCCATGCCACAACTACACGTGAACTTTGGTTTACAAATGTTTTATCGATAGCGTTGCCATCTTTATCAACCACTTGAACATCAAAGGTAATCTTACCTGTGTCATTCACACCCACATTGCTGAACTTGATACCCATTGCTTGAGTATCAGAATAGGCTTTCAGTACATCACCATGGCGTTTAGCCGCACTGCCAGTACCGCCGTAAGGCTCGGTCGCATTGTGGCAAGACATACAATCTGTGCTGCTGTGGTGTGAAGATGGTTTTTCGGTATGGCAACCAATACAAGCTTGATTGCTTAAATCGGCTTTAAATAGATCGGCATTCGCTGGTGCACCCGCTCCTTCAACGTGACAGGCTGCGCAATCCGCCGCAGGTTTTAATGGGAAAGTTACTTTGCCGTAGTCGTGTAATGCACCACGGTAACCAATAATCTTGTAAGGTGCTGGAACTTCAGCGCCTGTCTCATCGAAGGTATGACGCTCAGCTCCTTTGTGGATAGCATGGATCATATAACTAAATTCTATGCTATTGCCTGATTCTGAGTCGCCAGAAGTTGCAGTATGGCAAGAGGCACAGTTTTCAAGATCAATACGACGACCACCATGCAGCTCTAAGCTTTCTGGTTGGTGACAGGTGTAACAGGCTTGAATAGAAACCACATTGCGAGTTTGAATGCCTTCCGTCTTACCTGTAGACGGTTGCCAATCGAAATGGGCATTGGCCACAACCTGTGGTAAATCAAGCTCCATTGTGGCGCGTTGAGTCGCGTCGGCACTGTAAGTGATTGTGAGTGGCTCAGTTACATTGGCAATGTTGGCCTGATAGGTGTAGCTATAGCTACCGTCACCGTGGTCAACTAAGCATGTGTCGCATTTACTTGCAGCTTCAACGTCAGCTTTATATTGAGTAGATGGATTAAGGTTATCGACGCCCGATGGAATAGCACCGGGTTCAGTTTTGGCATTAATGTAGGCTTGCCATTGGTAACCGCGGTCGGCGGGTTTGGCTGGATCATCCGTTGCTTCAGTCACATGGGTGAGCTGTGCAATTCCGAATTGTAAATCGTGATCTTTCGTTAAGCCGAGTACGGCCACACCATTGGCATTTTCCAATGTAAAATCAACGGTGACTTTGCCAGCATCAACAGTGGCATTTGTGAATTTCGCTTTTAACGTTGAGGTTGAGTCGATATTAACACCAACAACGCCTGGTTTACCGTCTTCACCATCTTTACCATCACTGCCACCACAACCAGTGAGAAGAAGTGAAAGTAAACCGGCACCCAACATCGCTTTTGTTGCGGTATTGAAATTGAACCGTTTCATCATGATATTTCCCTGCAATAGTTTTAATCATCATTAAGCGCTTAGCAAATAAGAATAAATCTCATTAACCGCATTTAATGTGTGGAATTAGATCCCACCTGTAAGGCTAACTAAGTCATTGGTATTTATCAGTCACTTTAAGCGGGTAATGTGATTGAGATCTGACTATTTCTTTAGGGGTAGATGACTGCATAGTATGAGTTCCTTTTATATTTGCAGTTGCAGGCCTTTTCGGCCTGCATCATAGGGTTATTTAATAGGGTGCACTTTTAAAACGTCGGCGACAGCGCCTTGTCCGTGGCAGAAAGCACAGGTTTCTGTGCCTGCGGTGGCATCGGCTTTTGTTCCCGCAAATACTGCACCTTGCTGCATCATATGGTTGTGTGTGGCATCACTTGAGTGACAGTTACTGCACACCGCAGCTATTGGGCTGGTAAAGGTACCGTTGTTCAGCGCAAGTGGTTGAACCGCCGCGTTTAAGGGGAGGGCAACCGTTGAAACTCCTGCAGCATCTTTGATATGGCATTGAGCACAATTACCGATTTTGCCTGGGTAGTTGAGGTCTTCAAAACCGGCAAATTGGCTGGTATGGATCCCATGGATTAACTGCTTAAAGTCAAAGGAGGTAATGGAGGGATTTGCCGCTGTCGCATCGGCCTGCATATTCGGGTTGTGGCAAAGTTGGCATTGGCCCGCTAAATCGTTGCGTGCGCCATGAATA
Source organism: Shewanella sp. BC20 (assembly GCF_003129585.1). Taxonomy (NCBI): domain Bacteria; kingdom Pseudomonadati; phylum Pseudomonadota; class Gammaproteobacteria; order Alteromonadales; family Shewanellaceae; genus Shewanella; species Shewanella sp. BC20. Next base: position 21,520 of record NZ_NHRI01000002.1, read on the forward strand.
TTCAGTTGTTGATCGCCGTGGCAGCTAGCACAGTTGGCATTGCTAATGACTTCGCGTCTGCCGGTGGCACTTAAGGCTGACATATCAAAGTAACTATGGCTTGCCTTGATAACCAGTACTTCGGCAAGTTCAGTGCTGCAATCTACTAGTACTTTATCTTTGGCGCAAACTCGACCTTGAATCGCTAAGCCGCCGTGGTCCGCTTCAGTTCCCGCCGGAACGGTGAGACCCGAAATGGTATAAGTGTAAGTGCCGTTGCTGCCAGAGACCGGTGTGGACTCGGGTAGACGAATTGAGCGCGCGGAGCGGGTACTGTAATCGAAACTGGTTCCCCAGTTAGCATAGACCCTTAGGTCGCTGATAAATTTGAGCTTATCTGCGCTATCACTGTACACAGTACCAGTGGATGGATTGCTTAGCATCACGGCAACTGTCACTGTGCCATTGGCATCCATGGTTGCGCTGCTGATGCTCGGACTAAACTGGGCTAACGCGGCTGTTTGGTCTTCATTACCGTGTACGCTGGCGGTCCAATCGGCATTATGGCAGGCAACGCAATTGCTGTTATCTGCTTGCGCAGGATGGCCTTGGCCCGCAGGGAAGTTAATTTGGGTATGGCAGGCACCACAGGCTTCCATGGTGGGGACTCTATGCCAGTTTTGAGCTTCGGCTAAATCAGGATTAGCAACGTGGCAAGTCTGGCAATTACTGATGGATTGAGGGAAACCCGCTAAGTGTTTGCTGTGGATCATTTGCGGGAAAATATCTGCAGGATCACTGACTTTTTTACTGTTATGACAAGTTACACAGGTTTCAACTTGATTGTAGCGTCCACCATGGAAAGCCAAATTACTGTGACAGCTATTACAGGTTTCAATAGTGATTAAGTTACGGGTGTAAGCTAGGGCATTGCCCGAGGTTTGCCAATCGTAGTGTTGATTGGTAATGGGGAGCGCCGTGCCATCGGCTAGTGCATCTCCGCCCAATTTGATGACGACTCGTTGGGTTGCATCGTTAAGGAAGCTCACACCATTCATGCCGTTAAATGTGGCACTAAAACGATAGCTGTAATGGCCGTTTTTATGGTCGACAAACGTGCCAGGGCAAGAAGCGGCGCACGTTTCAGAGGTGAAATGTTGCCACTCACTGCTATTACCCGCACCTGTCGCGCCCTGAGGCAGTAATTGCGCTGCAATGAAGGTGGCCGAGGGAATACCGACCACGGCTTCATCATCTTGGTTGCTCACCTGATAATCGACTTGGGCGATGCCGTCGGTCACGGCGACTTTATCGACCATGATGTTTAGGCTAGTGATCGTCATCGCCGGTGGTTTACCTGGCTCACCGGGTGAGCCATCGTTACCGTCACTGCCACCACAGGCGGTAAGTAGGGTGGTTAAGGCCAGCAACAGACTGAATTGTGTGCTAAATCTTGCAAACTTGTTCATATTTCTATCCTTGGAATACGCTGTCAGTGCCTAAGTTACATTTGGTAGCTTAAGGTCAAACCTAAGTAATGAGCATTGTAGTCGTGGCTGATATCGCCAAAACTGAGCACATTGGGGACTGTGTCCCAAGTGGTGTTTTGGTTTTGCCAGTTTGCATCTTGATATTTCTCGAACAACCAATCGAAGCGTAACGACATACTGTCGGCCAGCTTATATTTGGCGTAGGCGTTAATATTGTGCTTGCGACTGTAATAGTCACCGTAGGGACTGTTGATACCGTAGGTGACTTCGGTGTCGCTTTGGCCATCGGAGTAGCTGTAATCCAAGCCAAGATCTAAACGATTATCCAACAGGTTTTGATAGGCGATACCCGCGCCAATCAGGGTCGATTTCTCTTCAGATGTGCTGTACCAATCTGGGGTTGAGAAACGATTGCTTCCGGCCTGATCGGAATCGCGCCAGTCTTGGTTGAGATAGGCGTTTACACTTAAATTGTCGCTAATCAAATATTGTGTGGAGACGTCATAGCCAAGGTAAGAGACTTGGGTGAGCCCGACCAATGTGTGGTCGTAGTCATCGTCGATGCTGTGTAAACTCGCGCCTACAGATAAGCCAATATCACTTTGATAATCTGTGTGTAGGGTGATTTTTTGACGTTTCCTGTCCGCGAGATAGGATTTACGTAGCCAAGGGTTGCTTGGACTTTGGGTGCTGGTCACAGGATTGTATTCACTGCCATTGCGGTCTAATGCCTCTCCTTTTAACCAAGCAGACCAAGCGGGCGAATAACGGTAGCTGAGTTTGGCAAACAGTCCCGATTCGTCAACGGATTGCCTGTCTAGTTCAGAATAGATAACTTCATCACGACTATATCCCGCCTCAGCATAGGACGACGGGGTTAGGCGGTATTTTCCTTTAAAGTCGAATTGTTTGCTGCGTTTATCGTAGAGGCGATTTTGTTCTGCGCCTTGATGAAAGCTGTCGGTCACGACCTGTGGGAAATCCAGTTGAGCTGTCTTGTTTTCCCTATCTTGATAGTTATAACTGGCTTGAACACTCAAATCCTGTGTGATGCGTCCTGAATACTTAAGCACCATATCTAGGATGTCCACTTGAGCATCCAGATTATCAGTTGGCAGTACTGGAGAGGGGCCATTAATGGTCGCGGGAAGAAAAGCCTCATCCTGTGACATTTTACTGATACCCGCGTGCATAAGGATGTTATGGCCATTTTGGCCACCACTGGCCTCGGCTGCGATCCGATAGGCCTTGTTATCTGGGTCGACGGAATTTTGCCCAAAGTAGGCCGCACCAAATGTGGGCGTATAGGCCGATTGCCATAGCAGTGCCTGATGGTCATTCTTGTATTGGCTTATCTGGCTGTTTATGCCCGCTTGCCAGCCTGCGCCGCCAAAATAGACTCTGGCATCGATTTCATCTGTGCTGTCATCGATTGGCTGCGCCAACATCACACTGTTAGTGAGAATATTTGCGCTGGTCTTTTTCGCACCACTGCGGTTTTCATGTTGGTAGTTTACCGAGGCTTTGTAGCGGCTGCTCGATGAGATATGGCCTGCATAGTAACCGCCGAGGTTGAATCTATCCCGCGTAATGCTTAAGTCCTGTTCGATTAAACTCGATTGCAGTAGCGGCATCGATTGGGTCGTTGCTCCCTCTACCCAATTATCAGGCAAGAGCATCTTATCGTTATCGGTGAGATAAGGGCTCTTTAGCTGATTGTATTGATAATTGGCGAGACCTTTATAACCCAATTGGATTTGATAGTGTCCGGGTTGGCCTGTGGTGAGCTTGGCTGAACCCGTGTCAAATCCCAATTTATCGGCCTCTAGCCGGGTTTGGTAACCACTCTCTGCCTGATATTGCATATCGGCGCCCACGGCACCGACCATGCCATCTTTGTCCGTGCCAGTGCGATTACCAAAACGGCTGTCTTCACCGTCATTGTAGGCGAGGGTGGCGCTGACGTTGCCTTGGCGCCCTGTTTTGGGCTGGCATTGCTTGCAGCTCCATGCCTCACTTTTTACGCCACTGCGATTCGCTTTTTGGATTTCATATCCTTCTGCATGGGCTGTGTTGAGTACGCCACTAATCGCCCAAGCCAGTAATGTGAGTGAGAAACAAGCTTTAGGAGTCGATATGTTCATTATTTGCATGATCATTCCCTTGTTATCTCTGGAGCAACTTGCCGGATGGATGGTTTGAACCATGCACTTGTCCATGGCAATTCATACAGGAATTACCCGAAGTGAAGGCATTGGTTTGATTACCAAAGTAAGCATTACTGCTGTGGCCATCGGAGGCGTGGCACTGTTGACATAACTGTGGCGGTTTGCTGATAAGCATGGATTCGTTGACGCTGCCGTGTGGGTTATGGCAGTTCGCGCAATTGTCGGTGACTGGCGCATGTTCCCACAATTTAGGACCGCGTTTTTCGGCATGGCAGCTGTAACAGTTTTCGTTGATGCTCATTTGCTTCAGACTGGCATCATTTAAACTGCCATGGGGATTGTGGCAATCGCTACAGACCATTTGTTGCCATTGCAATGGATGGGATGAGCGTTTGTGCATATCCGCTTTTTGCTGGGTATGGCATTGGGTACAAATCGCCACTTCGTTGGCTTTGTCGCTGATAGGGTCTTTTGCTACGTGTACTTGGTGGCAGCTACTGCAGGGGATATCAGCATTGTCATGGTGATTGCCTTTCCACGCGATGCGTTGATCGTCGTTATGGCAACTCATGCAGACACTGTTTTGTTTTTGTGCGGGAACGGGGGAATTCTGGCCGAAGGTGATCATCGGCTCTTTGCCACCCTTGTTATGATTACCGAGTGGGCCGTGGCAAGCCTCACACTGTAGGTCGGCCATGGGGGAATCTTTGACATTAGGATTACCATGTACACCATCAAAAATGGCCATTACAGTAGCACTTTTTTTATGGCACATCAGGCAAGTGTCAGCCCCTTTGGCCGAGTACTTACCTTCGGCAAATTTTTTGTCCAAAGTCGCGACGACCTCCTCGGGTGGCTTGTCATCCCAAGGTGTCGCTAACGTTGAAAGGCTGAGTATCGATAACATCACAACAAGCATAACCTGAGTTATGCTTTTGAACTTTAACCCAATATCCATGTTCATCTATTCCCGAGTGCGTTTTATTTGTTATTTTTCAAGCTTTCGACATCACTAATTTAGCTGATTAATACTAGAACAAATTTGCGACAATCGCGTAACATTTTTGTGGTCATTGACAGTAAAGAAGGATGATTTTGTTAGTGATAAATAACAAAGTGTGATCTTGTTCTCACTTTGGTTTGTGGGGCACTCGTTTACAGCTCATTGACTTTTACTCTAACTTGCGAAGAGTGATGTGCCTTTATGGGGATTTTTATTTTTGGTCAGGCGTTTATTCATTGAGATTTTTGTCACATAATACTCAACACAATTGAAAACTATTATCGTTACCAGTCATAAAGCTTGATCTAGGTAAAGTTATTAGAGCCATCGCTCAGTTACAATGGGCGCAGTTTTTCAAGCTGAAGCTGTTACAAGGTGAAATAGGTAATGAAGTTAAGCGAACTCAGTCCCGGTGACCGTGGCATTATTTCTGAAATCGGGCGTTTAGATCTGCCGCAGACAGTGAAGCGTAAATTATTATCCATGGGCATCACCCCAAATACACGATTTTCGTTGATCCGCAGAGCGCCTATGGGCTCTGGTTTAGAGTTGGATATTCGTGGCAGTAAGCTTTGTATGCGCAGAGACCTGGCAGACATCATAGAGGTGGAAAAGGCGAATGACTAAGCAGTTTCATTGCGTCACTGTTGGTAACCCAAACGCGGGAAAATCAACACTCTTTAACGCGCTAACCGGCGCGAATCAGCAAGTGGGCAACTGGTCCGGTGTGACCGTTGAGAAAAAAACCGGTCATTTTACCCTTAATGGCGCCGACGTTTACTTAACCGACTTACCTGGCATTTACGATTTACTCCCCGCGGGTAATAGTTGTGATTGTTCCCTCGATGAGCAGATTGCTCAGCAATACCTCGCCGAACAACGTGTCGATGGCATCATCAACTTAGTCGATGCGACCAATATCGAGCGCCACCTCTATTTGACGGCACAACTACGTGAGCTGTCGATCCCTATGGTGGTGGTATTGAATAAAATCGATGCGGCCATTAAGCGTGGGATCCGTGTCGATTTAAAGAAAATGAGCCAAGAGTTAGGTTGTCCTGTCATTGGCGTGTGTTCTCGCGATCCCGCCGATGTGGCTAAAGTGCAAGCGCAGGTTTTGGACTTACTCCAAGGCCGCGTATCCGAAGCGCCTCTGCTACTCGATTACGACGAGCAAATTGAAGCTGGCGTGCAACTCCTTTGCAGTAAAGACCCCAACTTAAGCCGTGGCCGCGCTTTAGCGATGCTGGGTAACGGTTCTGGTTGTGGCAGCTGCAAAAATGCCGAGCTACAGGATGAAGTCAGCACTTGCACCGAGCTAATTGCACAGCAAGGGCATGACATCGAAGTGATGGTCGCTACGACGCGTTTTAACTTTGTTGAACGTGTGTTCCAAGGTTCCGTTAAGACAGATGGTTTCCTTACGCTGAGCGATAAACTCGATAAATTAGTATTGCATCCCGTGCTTGGCATTCCGGTGTTCTTATTTGTCATGTATCTGATGTTTATGTTCAGCATTAACATCGGTAGTGCGTTTATCGATTTCTTCGATGTGTTTGTCGGGGCATTACTGGTCGATCATTTTGGTGCATTCCTTGGCAATATGGGCGCGCCAGCATGGTTGGTGACGATTCTCGCGGGTGGTGTCGGTCAAGGTATTCAAACCGTTTCTACTTTTATTCCGGTTATCGCAGCGCTATTTCTTGGTTTATCTATCCTTGAAAGCTCAGGCTATATGGCCCGTGCGGCCTTCGTGGTGGATGGCTTAATGCGCCGTATTGGTCTACCGGGTAAAGCCTTCGTACCTATGATTGTTGGCTTTGGTTGTTCGGTGCCAGCGATTATGGCAACACGTACTTTAGGCAGTGAGCGTGAGCGTATCGTGACAGGTATGATGGCGCCTTTTATGTCCTGCGGTGCACGTTTACCTGTGTATGCGTTATTTGCGGCGGCGTTCTTCCCTGACTCTGGTCAAAACCTGGTGTTTTTACTGTACGTGATTGGGATTTTTGCGGCGATTGGTACAGGGTTATTACTGCGTAGTACCTTATTACCAGGCACAAGCAGTGCAGTGGTGATGGAGCTGCCAAGCTATGAAATGCCAAAATTGAAGGCTGTGATGGTCCGCACTGGTAAGCGAACTAAGAGCTTTATCTTAGGTGCGGGTAAAACCATCGTGCTTGTGGTAACCCTCCTTAACTTTATCAATGCGATAGGGATCGACGGTACTTTTGGCCATGAAGATAGCCAAGCGTCACTCTTAAGTGTGGCGAGTCAAAAGGTGACACCTATCTTTGCTCCTATGGGGATTGAGCAAGATAACTGGCCTGCGACTGTGGGTATTATCACGGGTATTTTCGCTAAAGAAGCCGTGGTTGGAACTCTCAATAGCTTATATACCAATGCGGCTCCTGAGGATGGTGAATTAACCCCCTTAGCCGATAGTTTCAATGAAGCACTAGCGACTATCCCTGCAAACTTGTTCGGTTTAGATTTGGAAGATCCGCTTAAGTTATCTGTGGGTGATGTGTCCAGCACCGACGTTGCCGCAGAGGCGCAAGGTGTAGCAACGTCAACCTTTAGTGCGTTACAGTCAGGCTTTACCACTAAGGTGGCTGCGTTCTCTTATCTGCTGTTTATCTTACTCTATACGCCATGTGTTGCTGCTATGGGGGCCTTGGTACATGAGTTTGGTACTCGCTGGGCAACCTTTGCTGCCACTTGGACATTCTCACTGGCCTACGGCAGTGCAACCATTGCTTACCAAGCGGCGACCTTTAGCGCGCATCCGGTGCAATCGAGTCTGTGGATTGGTTTCTTCCTCGTTGCTCTTGTGGTGTTCTATCTGTGGCTTAAACGTAAAGGGCGCAGAACCCAACAAATCATTCCTGGCGTTAGGATCATTACCGAGTAACCGCTGAGTAATAAATGTCAGCTTAGTAATGACAAAGATAAAAGCAGCTTTCATGGCTGCTTTTATTGTTTTACTATCCATGCCATAAACCATAGTTTTTTATACTGGGCATTGTAACTGGCCGAGATCTGTAGGATCATTCGGGTTTTGTTAAAATTGCCATTGTTCGCAAAGAGGAATTCCATGAGTCATGTGGACACTGAAGTACGTCCGAGTAACTTTATCCGTAATATCATTGATGAGGATCTGAAAAGCGGTAAGCACACCAGTGTGCAGACGCGTTTTCCTCCCGAGCCAAATGGTTATTTGCATATAGGTCATGCTAAGTCTATCTGTTTGAACTTCGGCATCGCGCGCGATTACCAAGGCCTTTGTAATTTACGTTTTGATGATACCAATCCTGAAAAAGAAGACATCGATTATGTGAATTCTATTCAGGCGGATGTGCGTTGGTTGGGATTCCAGTGGGATGGTGAAGTCCGTTATTCCTCTAACTATTTCGACCAATTACACCAATACGCTGTTGAGTTGATCAACAAAGGCTTAGCCTATGTGTGTTTCCTCAATGCCGATGAAACCCGTGAATACCGTGGCACCTTAAAAGAGCCGGGTAAAAACAGCCCGTACCGTGACACTTCCGTTGAAGAAAATCTGCAATTATTTGAAAAAATGCGTAAGGGTGAATTCAAAGAAGGTGAGTGTGCATTGCGTGCCAAAATCGACATGGCATCACCTTTCATGTGTATGCGTGATCCGGTGATTTACCGTATTCGTTTCGCTTACCATCATCAAACGGGTGACAAGTGGTGCATTTATCCAATGTACGACTTTACTCACTGTATTTCCGATGCGCTGGAGCACATTACTCATTCGTTATGTACGCTTGAGTTCCAAGACAACCGTCGTCTTTACGATTGGGTTCTCGACAATTTAGATGATTTCCAAGCGCCGAACCGTACTCGTCAGTACGAGTTTTCTCGCTTAAATCTTGAATATACGCTGATGTCTAAGCGTAAATTAAATGACTTAGTGACACGTAAGTTAGTTTCTGGATGGGATGACCCACGTATGCCAACGATTGCTGGCCTGCGTCGTCGTGGTTATACCCCAGCATCTATCCGCGAGTTTTGCCAACGTATTGGTATCACTAAGCAAGAAAACATGATTGAAGCCGCGATGCTCGATGCCTGCATCCGTGAAGAACTCAACGAACATGCACCACGTGCGATGGCCGTACTGCGCCCATTAAAAGTCGTGATTGAGAACTACCCAGAAGGTCAACTCGAGACGATTCAAGCGGCTTCTCACCCAAGTGATGAAAGCATGGGCACACGTGAACTTGCCTTTGGCCGTGAATTGTATATCGATGTGGCGGACTTCAGAGAAGAAGCCAATAAGCAATACAAACGTCTGGTGATGGGTAAAGAAGTGCGTCTGCGTAACGCTTATGTGATTAAGGCTGAGCGTTGTGACAAAGACAGCGACGGCAATATCACCACGGTTTACTGTAGCTACGATGCAGATACCTTGGGTAAAAACCCTGCCGATGGTCGCAAGGTAAAAGGCGTAATCCATTGGGTTGAAGCGACTACGGCTAAACCTGCTGAATTCCGTTTATACCAACGTTTGTTCACGGATCCAAATCCTGCAGCAGCAGAGACAGTGGATGAAGTGCTTAACCCTAACTCACTTGAAGTGGTGAATGGTTTAGTTGAAGCTAGCCTTGCTAACGCGCCAGCGGAAAAAGCATATCAGTTTGAGCGTGAAGGTTATTTCTGTGCTGACAATAAAGACTCATCAGCCGAACATTTAGTCTTTAACCTAACGGTTGCACTGCGTGACTCGTTTGAATAGCAAGTTGTTGGCCGCGATAATCTCTGTCGCGATTAACAGTCAACTGCAGTAAAGCATAAAAAGGCCCTTAGTGTTTTCAAGCTAAGGGCCTTTTCTGTTTTACAACTTTTCGTTTTTAACACGTCTATTTGCCACGATCACTTTGTCACTATCTGTATTTCAAGTCGTTTGCGCCTGAGTGCGGATTAATACCTTATTGGTACATAGGGCCAAAGCCAATACTCCAGAGAATAACGCTGGTGGCCATTAAACCGACCAAGAGCACTAAACCGGCTGTGACCATAGAGCTGGCGTAAATAAAGCCTTTCTCTTCAGGGATATTCATAATGATGGGCACACCTGCGTATAGCAAATAGACCGAGTAGGCTAAGCCAACGAGTCCGACAATCATAATGAACCAGAGCACAGGGTAGAGCGCCGCCAGACCAACCATAAACAGAGGCGTTGCGGTGTAGGATGCGAGCTCTAAGGCTTGCGTGAAGGTGGGTTGGGCATCGAAGGTTTTTGCCATCCAATAGGCTAAATAGGCGAGGGCAAACACACCTGCAATCAGACCGAAGTACATACCAACGGACATAAACATGGCGCTTTGTGGTGTGAGATAAATCGGATCACCCGCACCCGGATTCCAACCAATATATGCGGTGGCGATAAAGCTACAGACAGCCGGAATGAGTGCGATGAGAATAACGTGACTTAAACTACTTTTGAGTGCCTCGTGATTCTTCTCAATCGCGTGCCACTCTTGTTTTGGATGAGTGTATAACCCCATTAAGTGATTCAGTATCATTATAATTATCCTTGTTTAGCATTGATGATGGCTCGCCAAACGTCAGACGAGCTGACAACAGCTCTACAATCAGGGTTAAACGCTCTCCTATCCCTTAACGCCCGACTGCATACACTCCGAATTGAGACGCGGTGTGATCAGGATCTCAGTTCTTAAGGTGTAGATTATTTATTGAACAAAAAGTTCATCTCGTCAAGTTTACTGCGGTGTAAAGCTATAGCTTGTCGATAATTATGCGTAAAATATGACGATATTTTTTTAATGATTTTGAGTGATCCCATGCAGCAATTATTGGCACCTGTTCATGCGTTTCTTCGTTGTGAGACGCCGCAAACTTGGATTGATATGGCAAGAGCCTCTGCCTCGTTAGATGAACTCTTAATCGACCATTGTAATTGTGAGCTAAAAGCGGCGCAGACTGCGATGTTCTTATTGAGGCGATACGCCTTGGATAAAGACAGTGGGCAATCGCTATTGGCGTGGGCAAAACCCTATGAGGAATTTGTTTATCACAAGGACCGCGATATCGAGCAGTTTTTGGCTCGCGACGTTAAAAAGAACGAGCTGGTTGCTAATCTACAGCCGAATCAGCATTTTGCCTTTGCTCAGGATCTTATTCCGCCACTAATTCGTTTGATAAAAGAAGAATTCCATCATTTTGAGCAAGTGCTGGAGCTGATGCATGCACGGCACATTCCGTATCGCAATATTCGTGCGGGGCGTTACGCAAAGGGCATGATGAGCCACGTGACCACCCATGAGAAGGATATTCTGCGAGATAAGTTGATAGTGGGAGCCTACATTGAGGCGCGCTCCTGTGAACGCTTTGCCAAGTTAGCGCCTTACTTGGATACAGAGTTAAGTAAGTTTTATGTGTCTTTGCTGCGCTCTGAGGCACGTCATTTTGAGGATTATCTTAAGCTGGCGCAGCTCGTTTCAACGGAAGATATAACTGATAGAGTCGCTTATTTTGGCGAGAGGGAGGCCGAATTAATTATGGCGCCCGATGACGAGTTTCATTTCCACAGTGGTCAACCCTTAGTTGCCTAGTGGCAATACAAATAGCGGCCTCAACCATATTCAGATATGAGGCCTAAGCGGTTCGTGATGTGTTAATGGTGAAGTTGCTATCGTTTCTTAGCAGGCGTCGAAGGGCAGGCTTTTTAAATCTACGCCGTCGGTGCTGACCACCAACACACTGCCTTGCTCGTACCAATCACCGACCACAATACGTTTGCAGCCATTAGTGAAGTTGTGGATGGCGGGTCTGTGGGTATGACCGTGGATCATCTGTTTGCAGTGGGTCTGGGTAAATAACGCATCTACCGCACACGGCTCCACATCCATGATGACATAGCTTTTTTGTTGATTGCTGCTCTGACTATTGCTGCGGATCTTATTGGCAATCGCTTGACGTTTTTTCTTCGGCAAACAGCTATAAAGCCAACGGGCGAAGGCAAAACTGCGTAATTTGCGAAAGCGTTGGTAGGCTTTATCTAAGGTGCACAAGCTATCGCCATGTAAGATAACCGTATTCACACCATAGAGATCTAAACAAGTGACTTCGGGCAACATTTGCATGCCTGCAGCATCAGCAAATTGTTTGCCTAACATAAAGTCACGATTACCGTGAATAAAATAGATGGGCAATCTTTGAGAGACTTGCTTGAGCTTGCGCGCTAATTCGAGGGCAAAGGGTGCGGCTAAATCGTCGCCGACCCATACCTCAAATAAATCCCCCAGAATGTAGAGGGCATCGGCATCGCCAAGTTCTGTATCGAGGAAACGATTAAAGGCCTGAGTGATATCGAGGCGATCGGCACTTAAGTGCAGATCGCCAATAAATAAGGTCCGCATCCTAGGGAATTAGGTCGCACTGACTTTTTCAATCACAACCGCTTCTAATGGCACATCTTGGTGCATGCCACGGTTACCAGTGCTGACAGCTTTGATTTTTTCAACGATGTCCATGCCTTCAACCACTTCACCAAATACGCAATAACCCCAACCTTGCATGCTTTCAGATTTGAAATCGAGGAAGGTGTTATCGTTGACGTTGATGAAAAACTGAGCCGTCGCTGAGTGTGGATCTGAAGTACGCGCCATCGCGATAGTACCAGTACGGTTTGATAAACCGTTGTTGGCTTCGTTTTTCACTGGCTCATGGCAACGTTTTTGGCTCATTTCAGCGGTAAAGCCACCGCCTTGGATCATAAAGCCGTCAATTACACGGTGGAATATGGTGCCGTCGAAGAAACCTTCGTCAACATATTTCATAAAGTTTGCCACGGTCAGTGGTGCTTTTTCGGCGTTCAGTTGCAGTTTAATGTCGCCAAAATTAGTGTGTAATGTGATCATGTTTTCATACTCTCAGTAAATAGTGGCGCGATTCTAACTTATCTCGGATTGCACGCAAAGTGCAGTATTCAAAACCCTTGTCAGCGTGGTAGACTGACCCCTTGATTTTACACTCGAATCTATCATTGAAGAGAATGCCGATGTTGAAGATTTACAACAGTATTACCCGTCAAAAACAGGAATTTAAGCCAATTACTCCCGGGAAAGTTGGGATGTATGTATGCGGGGTGACCGTATACGATCTGTGTCATATTGGCCATGGGCGTACTTTTGTTTCCTTCGATATGATCGTTCGCTACCTACGTTACGCGGGTTATGAGGTGAATTTTCAACGTAACATCACCGACATTGATGACAAAATCATCAAACGCGCCAACGAAAATCAAGAAGATTGCAATACATTAACCGATCGCTTGATTGGGGAAATGCACAAAGATTTCGATGCGCTGAATATGATCCGTCCCGATTTCGAGCCACGTGCCACTCTGCACATTGCCGAAATCATCGATATGGTTGAGCGTTTACTGGCTCGCGGGCATGCCTATGTGGCAGCCGATGGCGATGTGCTGTTCAGTGTGGCTTCTTTCCCTGAGTACGGCCGCCTATCAGGTCAGAACCTGGAGCAATTACAGGCGGGTGCACGGGTTGAGGTTGACGATAACAAGCAAAATCCAATGGATTTCGTGCTGTGGAAAATGTCTAAACCGGGCGAGCCAACATGGGAATCGCCATGGGGGCCGGGTCGTCCTGGCTGGCATATCGAATGTTCGGCAATGAACAGCAAGCACTTAGGTCTGCATTTTGATATTCACGGTGGCGGTTCAGATTTACAATTCCCGCACCATGAGAACGAAATTGCTCAGTCTTGCTGCGCCCATGATACGCCATACGTGAATTACTGGATGCACACTGGCATGGTGATGGTTGACCGCGAGAAGATGTCAAAGTCTTTAGGTAACTTCTTCACCATCCGTGATGTATTAGGCCATTACGACGCTGAAACCGTGCGTTACTTCCTGCTATCGGGTCATTATCGTAGCCAAATCAACTACTCTGAAGAAAACCTCAAGCAGGCTCGTGCCGCCTTAGAGCGTTTATACACTGCGATTAAAGATGTTGACCTGACTGTAGCGCCAGCACCTGCCGAAGAGTTTGTCGCTAAGTTTAAAGCGGCCATGGACGATGACTTTAATACGCCAGAAGCCTACTCAGTGCTGTTTGATATGGTACGCGAGATCAACCGTTTGAAAACCACCGATATGGCGCAGGCGTCAGCTATGGCCGTTGCCATGAAGCAACTGGCCGATGTATTGGGATTATTGCACCAAGCGCCCGATGCCTTCTTTAAGGGTGAGGGGAGCGATGATGAAGTGGCAGAGATTGAAGCGCTTATCGTTGAGCGTAATCGTGCCCGCGCCGAGAAAGATTGGCCTGCTGCTGATGTTGCGCGTAATCGGTTAAATGAGCTTGGCGTGGTTTTAGAAGATGGTCCAAGCGGTACTACTTGGCGTAAGAAATAGGTTGGCGTAAGAAATAATCCGACCGCTTAAGTTAGATTTGCATCGATAATAAAAAAACCTGCCGATGGCAGGTTTTTTTATGGTCTCACGCGTTTGATTAAGCTCATGTTATTGCGTTACCGGCTACTGAGCTTAGATGGCTAAATCGCAGGTTTAAATGCTGCGATTTGCGCCATAACTTACGCCATAACTTAAGCCATTATCTACGCGATGGCGAAGCACATTAGTCGTGATATTGCTCTGCCGCATACAAGGTATTTTCAAGTAAGCTAGCAATCGTCATAGGGCCGACACCACCGGGTACTGGGGTGATAAAGCTGGCGTTTTGCGCAGCAACATCATATTGCACATCGCCCACTAAGGTGCCGTTTTCTAAGCGGTTAATACCCACATCGATAACAATCGCGCCAGGTTTAATCCATTCGCCTAGGATAAAGCCAGGTTTACCCACGGCTACCACGACTAAATCTGCCTGACGGATTTTTTGTTCGAGATTTTTTGTAAAACGATGGCATGTGGTTGTGGTGCAACCCGCAAGCAATAGCTCCAGTGTCATTGGTCGACCGACAATGTTCGATGCGCCAACAACAACGGCATCTAATCCATAGGTATCGACACCCGTTGATTTGATTAAGGTCATGATCCCCATGGGGGTGCATGAACGTAATACGGGAATGCGCTGGGCTAAACGGCCAACGTTATAGGGGTGGAAACCGTCGACATCTTTATCGGGGCGAATACGCTCGATCACTTTAGAGTCTTCGATATGCGCAGGCAGTGGAAGCTGAACTAAAATGCCGTCGATCGTCGGATCATCATTGAGTTCGTCGATAAGGGCTAATAAGGCTTCTTCGGTATAACTGGTATCGAGATCGTAGGAGCGAGAAATAAATCCCACTTCTTCACAGGCCTTACGTTTACTACCAACATAAACCTGAGAAGCAGGGTCGGCTCCCACGAGAATAACGGCTAAACCTGGTACGCGTTGTCCTGCCTCTTTACGGGCGGTTACTTTTTCGCGAAGTTGTGTACGGATGGATTGAGCAATCGCCTTGCCGTCGATTATTTGGGCTGTCATGGGTGTAGGATATCCTTTATATGGGCGATGGTGAAAACTGTCGTTAACACAGAGAGTGGCAATCGCGGCTATTTTAACAGGGCGTTGCGGGTGTGTCATGGTCAAAGCCGCGGCGAAATGGATAAAAACAGGCGTATTCGCCTGATAATTCAGCATCTAGTTTGAATGCTTAAAAAAATCGTTGACGGGTGCAAAGTGAGGGGCTAAGATGCGCTCCGTTCTCAAGCAGATGTGCTCATTTGCTCTGAAAACAAAGATTCTTGGTAATTAATGTAGTCCAATAGCGCATCATGATTTTGATGGGAGTGGACCAGAGGGAACCTCTGAATGAATACCAGAATATGTAAGACCTTCGGTGATTAGCGCAGTCCGGTAGCGCATCTGGTTTGGGACCAGAGGGTCAGAGGTTCGAATCCTCTATCACCGACCACTTTAATATTATTGGCTCATGATTATTCGGTTAATTTGAGCGGGTAATAGCGGATAACCTAAGTCAGTTATCCCACGTAGGTTAGGATACAGCAGAGTCTGTAAACCATGCGCCCGTAGCTCAGTTGGATAGAGCATCCGCCTTCTAAGCGGATGGTCGCAGGTTCGAATCCTGCCGGGCGTGCCAGTTTCAGTGGTGATTGTAGCTCAGTTGGTAGAGTCCCGGATTGTGATTCCGGTTGTCGTGGGTTCGAGCCCCATCAGTCACCCCATTTTTAAGTACTTTGAGTACAAAATAAAAAAAGCGACCACTGGTCGCTTTTTTTATACCCTAGATTCGGCCGTAGAGGCTCGACTCAGCACAAAACGGTGGCTATAATGTCGCGTCTTGATAGATATCAACTAACAGCGACCTGTGCCGAAAGCCAGTAGTGGTGGGCATTGTAGTCAAATTTAATGATCAAGAAACGAATACCTGAATAGTTGAAGATTCGACTATTACAAAGGACGTTAGACAAATTTCGAGGTAAAACAATGCAAGTTTCTGTTGAAGCAACCCAAGGCCTAGAGCGTCGCCTGACCATTTCTGTTCCTGCTGAGCAAATTGAAAAACTGGTTAAAGACAGTTTACAACGTGAAGCTAAGCGTGCTCGTATCCCAGGTTTCCGTCCTGGCAAAGTGCCTGTTACTGTAATCAACAAACGTTATGGCGCCGCAATTCGTCAAGACATCACTGGTGAAGTGATGCAACGTAACTTTATCGAAGCGATCATCGCTGAGAAATTAAATCCAGCTGGCGCACCAACTTTCGTACCGGGTGCGACTGACGGTGAAAAATTCGAATTCGTAGCGACTTTTGAAATCTACCCAGAAGTTGAGCTGAAAGGTTTAGATGCAATCGAAGTAGAAAAACCAAAAGCGTCTGTAACCGATGCTGACGTAGACAGCATGATCGAAACCTTACGTAAGCAACACGCGACTTTCGCCGCTGTTGAGCGTGAAGCGGCTGACGGCGACAAAGTGAAAATGAACTTTGTTGGTTCAGTTGACGGTGTTGAATTCGAAGGCGGTAAAGCTGACGATTTCGAACTGCAATTAGGCAGCGGCCGTATGATCCCAGGTTTCGAAGCGGGTATCTTAGGTCACAAAGCTGGTGAAGAATTCGTTATCGACGTGACTTTCCCTGAAGAATATCACGCTGAAAACTTAAAAGGTAAAGCGGCTAAGTTTGCTATCACTTTAACTGAAGTGTTAGCGGCTAACTTACCAGAAGTAAACGATGAGTTTGCTGCATTATTCGGTATCAGCGAAGGTGGCTTAGAAGCGCTGAAAACTGAAATCCGTAAAAACATGAACCGTGAACTTGAGCAAGCGTTAAAAGCAAACGTGAAAGAGCAAGTGATCACTGGTTTATTAGCCAACAACGACATCGAACTGCCAAAAGCACTGATCGATGGCGAAGTTAACGTACTGCGTCAACAAGCGATGCAACGTTTCGGCGGTCAAACGGCTAACATGCCAGAACTGCCAGCTGAATTATTCACTGAGCAAGCGGCTCGTCGCGTGAAAATCGGTCTGTTATTAGGCGAAGTTATCAAGACTAACGAGCTGAAAGCAGAAGATGAGCGTGTACAAGCGTTAATCGCTTCTATGGCTTCTGCTTACGAAGATCCAAGTGAAGTTGTTGCGTACTACAACAGCAACAAAGAGCTGATGCAAAACATGCGCAACGTTGCGCTTGAAGAGCAAGCTGTTGAAGCACTGCTGAAATCTGCCAAAGTGACCGAAAAAGAAGTCGCTTTTGAAGAATTTATGAACAAGGCTACAGGTCGCGCATAAGCTAAGCTTGACTTGATTGGCAGTTCGCCATTTATAATGGCTCGTATGAGGCTCCTCATGCGAGCCATTTTTATTTAGGGAAACGAATAATGCATAATGCGTCAGACATACAAAGTGCTTTAGTGCCTATGGTGATCGAACAGACGGCTAAGGGTGAACGCTCATTCGATATTTATTCTCGTCTGTTAAAAGAGCGGATTATCTTTTTAGTGGGTCAAGTTGAAGAGCATATGGCGAATCTGATTGTGGCGCAGTTGCTATTCCTCGAGTCAGAAAGCCCTGATAAAGATATCTTCTTATATATCAATTCACCTGGTGGCTCAGTCACTGCGGGTATGGCGATTTACGATACCATGCAGTTTATTAAGCCGAACGTCAGCACTGTGTGTATTGGTCAAGCGGCCAGCATGGGCGCGTTTTTATTAGCCGGTGGCGAAAAGGGCAAGCGTTTCTGCTTACCTAACTCACGCGTGATGATCCACCAACCACTGGGTGGATTCCAAGGTCAGGCTTCTGATATCGCTATTCATGCCCAAGAGATCTTAGGCATCAAGCATAAACTGAACCTGATGTTGTCAGAGCACACTGGCCAGCCACTCGAAGTGATTGAACGTGATACTGATCGCGACAACTTCATGAGTGCGACTCAAGCTGTTGAATATGGTTTAGTTGACGCAGTGATGACTAAACGCGGCTGATTTTTACTTTTGACTGGGCTATGCTCTATTAAGCAAAGCCCAGTAAAGGGTTAGCAAGTTTAAGACAAGCAGTAGAGCAGACTGCAAATGAGGTAATTAATGGGCGACAACAAAAATAATGGTGACAGCGGTAAATTGCTGTACTGCTCTTTTTGCGGTAAGAGCCAGCATGAAGTCAGAAAACTGATTGCAGGCCCATCAGTATACGTATGCGACGAATGTGTTGAATTATGCAACGATATCATTCGTGAAGAGATTAAAGAAATCTCCCCTAAGCGTGATAATGATAAATTGCCAACGCCACATGAGTTGCGTGCGCATTTAGACGATTATGTGATTGGTCAGGACAGAGCCAAGAAAGTGCTGTCTGTCGCTGTATACAATCACTATAAGCGCCTGAGAAATTCTTCTCCTAAAGATGGCGTGGAATTAGGCAAGAGTAACATTCTGCTGATTGGTCCAACGGGCAGTGGTAAGACGCTGCTGGCTGAAACGCTGGCGCGCTCATTGAATGTCCCATTTACTATGGCTGACGCCACCACCTTAACCGAAGCGGGTTATGTGGGTGAAGACGTTGAAAACATCATTCAAAAGCTGCTGCAAAAGTGCGATTACGATGTTGAAAAGGCACAGCGCGGTATCGTCTATATCGATGAAATCGACAAGATCAGCCGTAAATCGGATAACCCATCGATTACCCGTGACGTATCGGGTGAAGGCGTGCAGCAAGCGCTGCTGAAACTTATCGAAGGTACGGTTGCCGCGGTTCCGCCTCAAGGTGGTCGCAAGCATCCACAGCAAGAGTTCTTACAGGTGGATACCTCTAAGATCCTGTTTATCTGTGGTGGTGCATTTGCTGGCCTTGAAAAAGTGATTGAACAGCGTGCTCATGTAGGTTCCGGTATTGGTTTCGGTGCGCAAGTGAAGGGCGAAAAAGATAAGGCAACGATTTCACAAACCTTATCTCAGGTGGAGCCGGAAGATTTAGTCAAATATGGCTTGATCCCTGAGTTTATTGGCCGTCTGCCCGTTGTCGCGACGCTTACCGAGCTGGACGAAGAAGCCCTAGTGCAAATCCTATCTGAGCCTAAAAACGCGTTGACAAAACAATACAACGCGCTGTTTGAGATGGAAGGGGTTGAGCTAGAGTTCCGTGAAGATGCGCTCAAAGCGATTGCACATAAAGCCATGTCACGCAAAACCGGTGCCCGTGGTCTACGTTCAATTGTTGAAGGTATTTTACTCGATACTATGTACGATATTCCTTCAATTGAGGGCGTAGTGAAGGCGGTTGTCGATGAATCTGTGGTGAATGGTGAGTCTGCACCTATCCTGATTTACGAGCGCAACGAAGCGCAAGCCGCCTCTGGTGAGCAATAATTGTACTGATTGCTAATGATCTGAAAATCAAGGAGTCCATCGGGCTCCTTTTTTTATTTTGACCATTGAAACCCAGTAAAGCGCCCCAATATACTCCATAACTAATCCCTTTCATCTAAACGGAATCGAACTATGACCTTAGAGCGTGAAGCGCATATCGAACTCCCCGTGCTGCCACTGAGAGATGTGGTGGTCTATCCCCATATGGTAATTCCGTTGTTCGTTGGCCGAGAAAAATCGATTCGTTGTCTCGAAACGGCAATGGCCCAGGATAAGCAAATTATTTTAGTCGCTCAGCGTGACGCTGAGTTAGACGAGCCGACCAAAGACGATATCTTTGAAGTCGGCACTGTGGCGTCTATTCTGCAACTGCTTAAACTGCCTGACGGTACGGTAAAAGTACTGGTCGAAGGTGGTCGCCGCGCCCGAATTACCCGTTATACCCAAGAAACGGATTTCTTTGTTGCTAAGGCGGAGTATCTAGAGTCTGAGCCTTTAGAAGATAAAGAAGAGGAAGTCTTGGTTCGCAGCGCGATTGGCCAATTTGAAGGCTATATCAAGCTTAACAAGAAGATCCCGCCTGAAGTCTTAACTTCGCTCTCGGGCATCGATGAAGCGGCGCGCCTTGCCGATACCATGGCGGCCCACATGCCACTCAAGCTTGAGGACAAACAGTCCGTGCTGGAGATGACTAACGTCGGTGAGCGTCTGGAATATTTAATGGCGATGATGGAGTCGGAAATTGACTTGCTACAGGTCGAGAAACGTATCCGTACCCGCGTTAAAAAACAGATGGAAAAGAGCCAGCGTGAGTATTATCTGAACGAGCAGATGAAAGCCATCCAAAAAGAATTGGGTGACTTAGACGAAGGCCACGACGAGTTTGAAGTCTTAAATCGTAAGATTGAAGAAGCCAACATGCCAAGCGATGCTAAAGAGAAAGCCGTCGCCGAGCTCAATAAATTACGTATGATGTCACCTATGTCTGCCGAAGCGACCGTGGTTCGCAGCTATGTTGATTGGATGACCTCAGTGCCTTGGAGCCAACGCTCTAAAATCAAACGCGATTTAGCCAAAGCCCAAGAAGTGCTGGATACCGATCACTACGGTCTAGAAAAGGTCAAAGACCGTATTCTGGAATACTTGGCAGTGCAGAGCCGTGTGCGTCAACTTAAAGGCCCTATCCTGTGCTTAGTCGGCCCACCAGGTGTGGGTAAAACCTCGTTAGGTCAATCTATAGCGAAAGCAACCGGTCGTAAGTATGTGCGTGTTGCCTTAGGCGGCGTGCGTGATGAAGCGGAAATCCGTGGTCATCGCCGTACTTACATTGGCTCAATGCCGGGTAAAGTCATTCAAAAGATGGCGAAAGTGGGCGTGAAAAACCCCTTATTCCTGCTCGATGAAATCGACAAAATGAGCTCGGATATGCGTGGCGACCCAGCGTCAGCACTGTTAGAGGTGCTTGATCCTGAACAAAACGCGACCTTTAACGACCATTACCTCGAAGTTGACTACGACTTATCCGATGTGATGTTCGTGGCGACCTCGAACTCGATGAATATTCCAGGCCCGCTTCTGGACCGTATGGAAGTCATTCGTCTGTCGGGTTATACCGAAGATGAGAAGCTCAATATCGCTAAGCAGCATTTACTGACCAAGCAAATCGAGCGTAACGGTCTTAAAGCGAACGAAATTCATATTGAAGACAGTGCGATAGTCGGTATCATCCGCTACTACACCCGTGAAGCTGGTGTGCGTGCACTAGAGCGTGAATTGTCGAAGATCTGCCGCAAGGTCGTGAAGATGATCCTGTTGGATAAATCCATCAAGTCAGTCACAGTGACCGCGGACAATCTCAAGTCTTTCCTCGGTGTGCAACGTTTTGACTATGGTAAGGCGGAGTCGAACAACCAAATTGGTCAAGTTACCGGTTTGGCGTGGACCGAAGTGGGTGGCGATCTGCTCACCATTGAAGCGACATCAGTGCCCGGCAAAGGCAAGTTGACCTATACAGGCTCACTTGGCGATGTGATGCAAGAGTCGATTCAAGCGGCAATGACGGTCGTGCGTGCCCGTGCGGAACAATTAGGTATCAACGGCGACTTTTATGAGAAGCGTGATATCCATGTTCACGTGCCAGAAGGGGCTACACCAAAAGATGGTCCATCTGCGGGCGCGGCAATGTGTACCGCATTAGTGTCTAGCTTAACGGGTAATCCTGTGCGCGCCGATGTGGCGATGACGGGTGAAATTACCTTACGCGGAGAAGTGTTACCTATCGGCGGTTTAAAAGAAAAACTGCTCGCGGCACACCGTGGTGGCATTAAATTGGTACTTATTCCAAAAGAAAACGAGCGTGATCTGGAAGAAATTCCTGCCAATGTGATTGCCGATTTGGAAATTCGTCCCGTGCGTTGGGTCGACGAAGTGTTAAAACTGGCGCTGGAAAGACCGGTTGAAGGCTTCGAAGTGGTTAAAAACTTGGCATAACGCAAGAAAATGCGCTATCACGCTAAAAAAAATGAAAAAAGGGGCTTAACAAAGCGCAGACCTGTGGTAGCCTAGGTCTGTGGAGAGTCGGTTGCTCCAAGCCCTTGGCGCAACTGGCTTTGAGCTGTATCCAGTTTTATTTCTTTGGTTTTCGAACTCAGCTTGAACTTTGAATTCAAGCTTGTTATAAAAGCCTCCGCAGACCGCTCTAGAGACGGATTTGGTTGCGGCGCAAAAAAATTACATTCAAGGGGATGACATGAACAAATCTGAACTAATCGAGAAAATCGCTTCTGGTGCTGACATTTCTAAAGCCGCTGCTGGCCGTGCACTGGATTCTTTTATCGCTGCTGTGACCGAAGGTCTGAAAGAAGGCGATAAAATTTCTCTTGTTGGTTTTGGTACTTTTGAAGTGCGTGAACGTGCTGAGCGTACTGGTCGCAACCCACAAACGGGTCAAGAAATCAAAATCGCAGCAGCAAAAATTCCAGCATTCAAAGCTGGTAAAGCTCTGAAAGACGCTGTCAATTAATTTTTGATATCGTAGCCTTTGTAAGGCGTTCGTAATGATAAGCACTGTTTAAACAGTGCTTTTTACGAATTGAAAGTAATGGATTTTGAAGCACAATTTCTACCATTACTCGGGGTTTTAGTACTTACCAGTGGTAGCGTCTGAATAATCCCCATAAATTACAGAAAGGCGCATCTCAAATTGATGCGCCTTTTTATTTTGTTAATCGCAACGAGCGAGAAATCTGATGTTAGAAAAGATCCGCGACGGTTCGCAAGGCGTGATTGCTAAAGGCATTCTCGTACTTGTGATTTTATCTTTTGCATTTGCAGGCGTAAGTAGCTATTTAGGCTCAAAATCGGACGTCCCTGCCGCAGAAGTCAACGGTGACAAAATCACTAAAGCCGAGTTAGAGCAGGCCTATCAGAGCGAACGCGCTCGTATGGAGCAACAACTGGGTGAAATGTTTGCTGCGTTATCTGCCGACGAAAGATACCTAGAAAGCATCAAGCAGAGCGTACTCGAACGTTTAGTGGCCGATAAATTGATTGACCAAGCTGCCGCCGCTATGGGGCTACGTGTGTCTGACGAGCAAATTATCACGGCGATTAAATCAGAACCCGCTTTCCAAACTGATGGCAAATTCGATAACGACCGTTATCAGGCGATTTTGCGTCAGTTAGGCTATCAGCCACAAACCTTCAGAAGCATGATGCGTGTCGATATGACTCGTCGTCAGTTAACTGCGGCGTTAGTGGGCACTGAATTCGTATTACCAGGTGAAGCTAAGCAATTAGCTGAGCTGCAAGGTCAAACTCGCGACATTCGCTACTTAGTAGTGGATTCTGCGCCATTCCTTGCTAATGCCTCTGTGACAGACGAACAAGTTAAAAACTACTACGACACTAACCAAGGCCAGTTTATGAGCCCTGAGAAGGTGAGCTTAGAGTACGTTGAGTTAAACGCGGCTGATTTTGCTAAAGACAGCAAAGTGACCGATGAAGAAGCTCAGGCTTACTACGATGAACATAAGACGCAATACGTGTCTAACGAGAAACGTTTAGCGGCGCATATTCTGATTGGCCCAGGTAGTGATGAAGCGGCGGCGAAAGCTAAGGCTGAAGATTTAGCTAAGCAGTTAGATAACGGTGCTGATTTTGCTGAGTTAGCCAAAGCCAATTCAGAAGATACCTTAAGTGCAGAGCAGGGCGGTAAATTAGACTGGTTTGAACCCGGTGTCATGGACCCAAGCTTTGATACTGCACTGTTTGCACTGCAAAAAGGTCAGCATTCAGCGGTCGTGAAAACGGACTTTGGTTTCCACATCATCAAACTGTTAGACGTTCAGCCAGGTACAACTGTGCCATTTGCGGATGTCAAAACGAAGATTGTGGCTCAGCTGCAAGAGAAAAAAGCGGTCGATCAATTCTATAGCTTGCAGAGCAAACTGGCTGATACCAGTTACGAAGTGCCTGATACCTTAGCCGAAACTGCTAAAGTGGTGGGCGTTGAGATTAAGACTACGCCAATGTTCTCACGTGATGATGTGCCAGCGGCATTGAACAAGCCTGACGTAGTTAAAGCCGCATTCTCTGACACGGTTTTACGCCAAGGCCTAAACAGTGAAGTCATTGAACTTGAGCCAAACCATGTTGTGGTTATCCGTATGAAGGAACATCACGATGCGGGTACTATGCCATTAGCCGAAGTGAAGGCCGATATCGCTGAGCGTTTGAAGCAAGATCAAGCGAACGAAGCGGCACGTGCTAAAGCGCAAGAGCTGATGACCCAAGTTAAAGCGGGTGCGACGGATGTGACTCTCACGGCTAAGACTAAACTGGGCCGTGGCGCACAAGACGTTGACGCGGCCATTGTGGGCAAAGCCTTCCAAATGCCAACTCCGAGTGCTGCACCTGTGGTTGACACTGTTGGTTTAGCTAATGGCTACGCTGTGATTGCACTGGATAAAGTGAACGCGGCAGAGTCAGTTAGCGATGAGTTAGTCAATGCGCTGAAACAACGCTTAAATGCACAATACAGCGAAGCGGATTACCGCGGTCTGATTGAGTCACTGAAAGCGAATGCGAAAGTTCATTACCCTGTAGAAGGTTAATTGCGATAAGGGATAACTTGCTTATCCCTTATTTTACGAAGTAATAGAAAGGTTTAGCGAATCTAATAGAAAAGGCCAAGTGTTCACTTGGCCTTTTTGTTTGTCTGGTTACATATCTGCTCGGCGGTGTGAGGGTATGCTCAACAGCTTAATCATCCACACCAATCATCACACTGCTTGCTTTAATGAGTGCATAAGCTGAATCACCCACTTTTAAGTTTAAACGCTCACAGGAAGCTTTTGTGACGACTGAGGTTAATACTACGCCTGGTGCCAGTTCGATAGTGACTTCGTTGTTTACTGAGCCAATTTCGATAGCGGTAATTTTGCCACTCAGGGTATTACGTGCACTGATCTTCATTCTTTATCCTTAGTTAGTGTTGAAGTCATGCTAGTTTAGCCTATCGCGCTAGATTTGCAGCAAATAAAAACGCCACCCAAGGGTGGCGTTTTACATAAATTATTCAACTACTTGATTAGAGCTCGATCACATCGAACTCAACGTATGGGTTCACATCGGCATCGTAGTCTATGCCTTCGATGCCAAAGCCAAATAGCTTGATAAACTCGGCTTTATATTCTTGATAATCGGTCAGTTCTGACAGGTTTTCAGTGGTCACTTGCGGCCACAGATCACGGCAGTGCTGCTGGATATCTTCACGTAGTTCCCAATCATCTAAACGCAGACGGTTGTCGCTGTCAGTCTCTGGTTTTGCACCATCGGCACGGAACAGACGTTCACTGAACATGCGATAGATTTGCTCCATACAGCCTTCGTGCAGGCCTTCTTGGCGCATCTTCTTAAACACCATCGCAATATACAGTGGCATCACCGGAATGGCAGAGCTTGCTTGGGTCACAACGCTCTTCAGCACAGCAACGTTAGCGCTGCCACCTTTGGTTGCAAGCTTATCATTTAAGGCTTTAGCCGCACGGTCTAAGTCCATCTTGGCTTTACCCAGTGCGCCGTGCCAGTAGATTGGCCAAGTTAACTCAGTGCCGATATAGCTGTAGGCAACGGTTTTGCAATTGTCGCTCAATACACCAGCCTCGGCGAGTGCGTTAATCCACAGTTCCCAATCTTGACCGCCCATCACAGTGACAGTATCGGCAATTTCTTGCTCAGTGGCAGGCTCAACGGTGGCTTCGATAATGCAGTCTTTGTTCGTATCAACGGCGGTCGCGGTATACACTTCACCGATTGGCTTTAGCGCAGAACGCACTAGCTCACCAGAGTCTGGCAGTTTGCGCACGGGTGATGCTAATGAGTAGACCACCATGTCCACTTGACCTAAGTCTTGTTTGATAAGCTCGATAACTTTTTGCTTAGCTTCATGGCTGAAGGCATCACAGTTGATGCTCTTAGAGTACAAACCTTCAGCTTTGGCAAACTTGTCGAAAGCGGCAGAGTTATACCAGCCCGCGGTACCGGGTTTAGATTCAGTACCAGGCTTTTCGAAGAACACACCAATGGTTGCTGCATCGCTACCAAAGGCGGCTGCAATGCGTGAAGACAGGCCATAACCACTGGATGAACCAACAACAAGCACTTTCTTCGGACCGTTGGCGATCTTGCCTTTGGCTTTGGTTAAGGCAATTTGTTCTTGAACGTTAGCTTCACAACCAACGGGATGAGTAGTGGTACAAATGAATCCACGAATTTTGGGTTTGATAATCATGTTTAAGCTTCTTCTATCAAAATGACCAATAGGATAAATACTTCGGTGATTAAATGGCATCTATTTTTAGCCAATTCGCCTGAATATTTAAGTGGTTGGAGCAGTTTAACGCTTATGAACAAACAGGCTCTGCTCCTGAATCAGCCTTTGGGTATATTCGTGCTGAGGCGAATTAAATATCTGTTCTGTTGGGGCTTTCTCAACCATCACGCCTTTGTGCAACACCATAATTTTATCGCTGACATGGCGAATAATATTCAGGTTATGGGACACGAAGATATAGGACAAGCCTAAGTCCTTCTGCAGTTTAAGCAGCAGATTAAGGATCTGTGAGCGTACCGAGAGATCCAAGGCGGTTAAAGCCTCGTCGGCGATGATGATTTTTGGATTGAGCATCAGTGCCCGCGCCACCGCAACCCGTTGTTTTTGCCCCTCGGAAATCATATGGGGATAAAAATCCGCATGCTCGGGTAATAAACCGACCTTCCTTAAGGTATCAATCACTTGGCCATTACGCTCCTTGGCGGATAACTCAGTGTTAAAGCGCAGTGGTTCATCCAGTAATTGACCAATAGTGAGCCTTGGGTTGAGTGAGGTATTGGGATCTTGGAAAATCATCCGAATAAGGCGACAGCGCTGCTTAATATTACGGCTGTCCAGGGCCTCTCCCTCAAAGTAAATTTCACCGCCACTGCGGGGTTCTGCGCCCACCAAAATACGCGCGAGGGTACTCTTGCCTGAACCCGCTTCACCCACGATAGCTAAGGTTTCGCCGCGGTTTAATTCAAATGAAACCGGTGCTAAGGCATCGTTATATTGGCGAGTAAAGCCTTTATAGCCGGTATCGTACCTCTTAAAGAGATCGTTAACTTTAAGCAGTGGGGTCGTCATTCGTCGTTTCACCGTGGTAAGGGAAATGGCAGGCAAAGTAGCGGTCGCGTAAATGACTCAAACTTGGCTGATTAACGCATTTCTTTTGTGCCTCAGGGCATCGTGGCCCTAAGCGACAACCAATGGGCAGATGCTGCAGGGCGGGGGCCGAGCCTGGCAGGGTCGGCATAATGGCCTTGTGCGCCTCTATCCCCGAGTAATCCGGCATATTATCCAAGAGTGCCTTAGTGTAAGGATGATAGGGCTGATTGATCAGTTCTTCCGTTGGGCCTGATTCCATTACTTGGCCACAATAGAGCACGGATAGGTGATCGCACCATTGTGCTAGGGTCTCAAGCTCGTGGCTGATGATTAAAATCGATACGTTTTGTAGCTGGTTAAGCTGTGACAGTAGACGGAAAATCTGTGCCTGAGTGCTCAGCTCCATCGAGTTTGTCGGTTCGTCGGCAATTAATAGTCGCGGTTGGTTGGCAATTGCCATCGCGATCATCACTTTTTGGCATTCACCTTCCGAAAGCTCCCAAGCATAGCTAGACATGACCTTTTGCGGATTCTTAATCCCGACCTTATGCAGCCATTTTTGCGCTGTCTGTTTGGCATGTTTGTGCTTTTGCCAAAAGTAAGCCTTAGGATTCTTAGGCATGGCCTGCATCAGCTGACTACCCACGGTTTGTGAAGGGTCAAGGCTGCCAGACGGGTCTTGGAAGATCATTGCCATATCTGAACCCATCAGATTACGGCGCTCCTTCGAGGTCATGGCCATCAGATTATTACCATCCCACATCATGCGGTCGGCGGTAATGGTCCAATTGGGGCCTGGGATCCCAAGAATGGCTCTAGCGAGCAGACTGCGGCCTGAGCCTGATTCACCCACGAGACCGTGGATTTCCCCCGCGTTCAGGGTCAAACTCACTTTCTCAAGGGCGCGGACTCTGCCGTGGGGCGTGTCGAGCTCAATGGTCAGGTTTCTAACGTCGAGTAATGGCATAGGTTAGTTTCTGATGGGCGCAAGCGCCGATCTCAAGCCATCGCCCACCAAGTTAATGGCGAGCACACTAAAAAGAATCGCCAGCCCTGGAATGGTCACAGTCCAAGGTGCGGTCAACAAATTATCCATGCCCTGGGCGACCATTGCGCCCCATTCAGGACTAGGAGCTTGGGCGCCAAGGCTTAAAAAGCCAAGTGCGGCAATATCTAAAATCGCGGCAGAAATGGCTAACGTGGTTTGAATAATCACCACTTCCCAGACGTTTGGCATGATCACATACCAAAAAATCTGCAGCGAATTGGCACCGTCTAAACGGGCGGCAGTCACATATTCTTTCTGTAACTCTTCATGTACCGATTGATGAATGGAGCGTACAAACTGCGGTGTTAAGGCAATGCCCACGGCCCAGAAGACGTTTTCAAGCCCTGGCCCCATCACGGCAACCACTAAAATTGCCATTAATAGTGAAGGGATAGACAGCAATGCATCGAGCAAGTGCCCCAAAATACTGGACTTTAAGCCGCGCATCATGCCGGAGAGCGAGCCTATGATGAACCCCATAAACAATGCGGTGCCGACAATCATCAGCGCCATGCCGAAGGTTAAGTGTGCCCCATGCAGCAAGCGGCTAAAAATGTCACGACCCAGATCGTCAGTGCCCAAAAAGTGCGCCACTGTGCCCGAAGGGTCCCAAGAGGGTGGCAAGAGTAATGCCCGTGGATCCTGCGCCTCGGGGGAGAAGGGGGCAATCATAGGTCCAAACAGAGTGAGTAGCAGCAGAAAAGCGATGGTCCACAGACCCGCTAAGGCAAAGGGGTTTGCCGAAAAATTCTGCCAGACCCGCATCATGGGAGAGGCAATTTGATCTTCCTGATAAATTTTAATTGGAGGCATAAAGATCTTTTCTGCTCAAGGGATTGAAGACGGTATGCAGCACTTCAATCAAAATACTTAAAAAGATGATCAACAAGGCTACGGCTAAAATCCCGCCCTGGATAACCGTATAATCCCGCTGATAAATACCCGACACCAACCAAGAACCCACACCCGGCCAAGAGAAAATCATTTCAACAACAATTGCATAGCTCGCAAATGCTCCGAGCATTAATCCCAAGTGCTTTAAGACTGGGATCAGCGCGTTGGGTAAGGCGTGGCGCAAAATAATGGTATTGGTGTGCATGCCTCTGGCTTCGGCGGCGCGGATAAAGGTTTGGTTCATCACATTCATCATTGCCGAGCGAGTGCTGCGTACGACCACGGTAAAAGGTAGCACTGCGAGTGTGGTGGCGGGCAGAACGATATGCAATAAGGCATCTTTAAAGGCAGATATGCGATATTCAGAATCAGACAGCAAAATGTCGACCAACATAAATCCTGTAACGGGTTTTATCTCATATAAAAGATTGAGTTGCCCTGAAATGGGCAGCCAGCCTAAGTCGACACCAAACCAGAGTGACAAATACAAACCTAACCAGAATACAGGAACAGAATAGCCCGTCAGGGTAATCGCCATAATGGTATTTTGGGTGAGTTTATGCTGACTCTGGGAGGCCAACACGCCAAGCGGCACACCTAAACCAATGGCTATCACGGCCGCCATGACGGCGAGTTCGAAGGAGGCGGGTAGCACAGAGCTTAATTCTTCGGCCACGCTCTGGTGCGAGGTGACGGATACGCCCAAATTGCCGCTCAGCCTTTGCTGTAAATAAGCAATAAACTGCATGGCTTTATTACTATCTAACTTATAGTCCTGCTCAATTTGCACCACTTGGCTCTCTGACGGTGCATGGATCCCTGTGAGGGCGAAGGTGCGTTCAACTGGAAACAACCCAGTTGCATAAAACAGCACGCCGACCATCACTAGCGAAGTGGCAAGAAACAGATTGAGGCGCCGTAACAGGTATCTGAACATCAGTGCGTCTCCTGCTCAGCTTGGCTGGTTCGGGCAAATGAGATGCCGCCAAAAGGGGTTAACTGCATATCATGGATATTGCTGCGAGTGAGTGCGACTCGCTTGGCGTGGGCCAGACTCAACATTGGCACTTGCTCGGCTAAGAAGGCCTCGGCCTCTTGGTAAATTTCCTTGCGCTCGGCCTGAGTCGAGACTTCCCTCGCTCTGTCTAGAATGGCATCAAACTCTTTGTTGCACCAGCGAGAGCGGTTGTTGTTTGATTGCATCGCCGAGCAACTCAGCAATGGCGTGAAGAAGTTATCGGGGTCACTGTTATCGGCGTTCCAGCCGATGAGGACTGAGTCATATTCATCTCGGCTCAATCTTTGGCTAAAGACGCTCCAGTCGTAACTGATGATATTGACTTTAACACCGATATTGGCCAAGTCAGATTGAATTAACTCGGCGGTTTTCAACGCGTTAGGGTTGTACGCGCGGGCGACGGGCATGGCCCAAATATCGATGCTGAGATGTTTTATTCCCGCTTCTTTTAACAAATCACGCGCTTTTTGCGGATTGTAATCTAACAGTTTTTTATTGCTGTCGTAGGCCCAAGACGCTGGCGGCAACACACCTATGGCTTCTATGGCGGTGTTTTGATACACGGCCCGTAAGATATTTTGCTTATCCACTGCATAGGCGAGGGCGCGGCGCACGCGTACATCATCTAAAGGAGGTTTTTGTGTGTTAAAGGCCCAAAAGGCCACGTTAAGACCAGGTTGAGACTCAATGCTCAGCTGTTCATGTTGCTTGATAACGGGCAGTTCACCCGCTTTGGGCAGGGCCGATACGCTGCAATCACCGGCGATAAGTTTGGCCAGTCTGACTGTGCTTTTTGGGGTGATATCGTACACCAGCATATCGACTTTGGCGGGCTCGCCCCAAAAGTCGGGATTGCGTCGATAGCGAATATATTCGTTTTTGGCGTAATGCACTAAGGTAAAAGGCCCTGTGCCGATGGCGAAATGATCGAGATTTTCTGGGTGCCCTAGTGCCAGTTGCTGATCGGCATATTCGCTCGAGAGGATAACGGCAAAGTCGGTGGCAAGATTTGATAAAAACGACGCATCTTTACGCGCTAGCCGAAAGATAACCTCGTGGTCATTGATTTTTTCGACACTTTTAACTTGTTCTGAAAAGCCAATACTTTGGAAAAAGGGATAACCGGTACGTGATACGCCATGGTAAGGGTGATGTTTGTCGATAATCCGATTGAAGGAAAACAGTACATCGTCGGCGTTAAAATCGCGACTCGGGGTAAAACGGGATGAATGTTGAAACTTAACATTTTCCCTGAGGGTAAAACGGTAACTTAAGCCATCGTCACTCTCGGCCCAACTGGTGGCCAGCGCGGGTACGAGCTGGCCTGAGAGCGCGTCATAGTCCACTAAGCGGCTATAAATTTGGTGTGAAGTCGCGTCGATAGTGGTGCCTGAGGTCACCAACTGCGGATTAAAAGACTCGGGATTCCCTTCGGAACAATAGACCAAACCAGAAGGGAGTCGTTGGGGGCCACATGCAACCAACAACCCACTCATGCAGAAAACTGCAGTTGATAGGCACAGGCGTCTTATTAGCACACTCATTTATAAATCATTATTTTATCGACTATGAACGGCTATTTTAGCAGTGCATCTTGCCCGTGGGCAATCTGCTTATGCTTTATCGAGCAAATTGTACTTTTTCAGAATGCCGCGCAGCTGGTGATAGCTTAAACCGAGGATTTCAGCCGTCTTCTTTTGATTGTACTGACTGGCCGATAAGGCTTGTTGGATGAGCTCCATCTCATAACGCTCGGTTTGCTCTTTAAAGTCCAAGGGAAAACTAAATGGGTTGCTGATGGACTCTGCAATGACGGCCGTGTCGGTATCGGTTTTGGCCGACGTGACTAGTGGCGCGCTTTGCGGCACTTCAGGTGCCGTGATTTGGCGCTCACGGGTACGCACTCGCGTGGTTGGGCGATAGGGGGATGCAAAAGGGTCAAGAATAATCTGTTCAATAGGGCGGTTTTCGCCGCTGCTGCGATACACACTGCGCTCGACCACGTTTTTAAGTTCACGGATATTTCCCGGCCAGTCATGACTCATCAGCTGATCGACCGCGCTGGCACTGAAGCCACTGAAGAGTTCCAGCTTAAGTTGCCTCGCCATGCCCACGGCAAAGTATTCGGCTAAGGTCATGATATCTTCGGGGCGACAACGCAGCGGCGGTAAGGTGATCACATCAAATGCTAAACGGTCGAGCAAGTCGGCCCTAAATTCGCCAGCGTCGGCCAGTGAGGGTAAATCTTCGTTTGCGGCGCAAATCAGGCGCACATCCGCTTGAATGGTTTTACTGCCGCCGACCCGTTCAAACTCACCATATTCGATGACCCGCAGCAGTTTTTCTTGGATTAACCCTGAGGTATTGGCTAATTCATCGAGGAAGAGAGTGCCACCGTCGGCGCGCTCAAAGCGGCCTTCGTGTTTGCCTTTGGCGCCAGTAAAGGCGCCCGATTCATGGCCGAATAACTCACTCTCGAGTAAGTTTTCACTCAAAGATGAACAATTTAGCTTAATAAAACTTTGATCCCAGCGTTTAGACAGATAATGTAAGCGTTCAGCAATCAGCTCCTTACCCGTTCCCCGTTCGCCAATGATCAGTACAGGTTTTGAGAGCGGCGCTATCTGTGAGACATGCTCTAAGACTTCGAGTAGGGCGTTCGATTGGCCGATGAGGTTGTCTTGCTGAAATTTATTATCCACGATATTTTTTAGTCTTTCGCGCTAAATTTTGGTGAAAATGATAATAAGTGGCTTGAGCCATAAAATAAAGGAAAAGTTAAAAATATGTTTATCATTATGAATTTAAACATAAAATAAAAGTTGGCACACTTAGTGTATTACCCTAAGCGAGACCAACATCAATTTGAGGATAGCATTATGGGAATTTTCTCTCGTTTCGCCGATATCATTAACTCCAATATCAGCGCATTACTCGATAAAGCAGAAGACCCTGAAAAAATGGTTCGTCTGATTATTCAAGAGATGGAAGATACACTGGTAGAAGTTCGTTCAACGTCAGCAAAAGTGTTAGCTGAAAAGAAAGAATTAATCCGTCGTATCAGCCGTGTTGAAGAACAAGTTCAAGATTGGCAAGACAAAGCGGAGCTGGCTCTTTCAAAGGACCGCGAAGATTTAGCCAAGGCAGCTTTAGTTGAAAAACAAAAAGCCGCGGGTTTAGTGGATACCTTAAACCAAGAGTTGGCGGTGCTGGATGAGCATATCGCACGTTTAAAAGACGAAGTGGGTTTGCTGCAGGAAAAACTGTTAGACGCAAAAGCGCGCCAAAAGACCATTATTTTGCGCACTCAAACCGCCTCATCACGTTTAGAAGTGAAGAAGCAGTTAGACTCAAGCAAAATCGACAACGCTATGCTCAAGTTCGAGCAATATGAGCGCCGTGTCGAAGGGCTAGAAGCGCAGGTTGAATCTTACGATCTGGGTAATAAAAAGACCTTAGCCGATGAGTTTGCCGCGCTGGAAGCCGAAGATTCAGTGAATGCCGAACTGGAAGCATTGAAGGCTAAAGTGAAAGGCAAAGCTACAACTAAGTCAAAAGAATAACAATTTCAGAGGTGAGTTATGGATATGGACATACTCATGGCACCGATTATCATCTTTATGATAGTGGTGGCGCCAATATGGTTAGTTCTTCATTATCGCAGTAAGCGACAAGTGAGCCAGGGACTCACTGAGGAAGAGTTTTCACAGCTCAATGATTTGATTGCCAAAGCCGATAAGATGGCTGCACGCATCGAAACCTTAGAGGCCATTCTGGATTCAGAATCGCCTGAATGGAGGGGCAAACATGAGAGGAACTAGTGGCCGTACTTTGTATCGGATTCCCCAGTCAGGTAAAGTCGCAGGTGTGTGTGCGGGGATAGCCGAATACTTTGCAATTGAAACATGGTTAGTGCGGGTACTTGCGGTTTCTATCTTCCTATTAGGTGGTTCGGGCGTCGTGTTTATCATCTATGTTGCGTTATGGGTGATACTCGACATCAAACCCCAAAATAGCACTGTTAGG
Organism: Shewanella sp. BC20; assembly: GCF_003129585.1. Classification (NCBI taxonomy): domain Bacteria; kingdom Pseudomonadati; phylum Pseudomonadota; class Gammaproteobacteria; order Alteromonadales; family Shewanellaceae; genus Shewanella; species Shewanella sp. BC20. The sequence goes on from NZ_NHRI01000002.1 coordinate 55,711, forward strand.
GATGACATCGAGGTGAAGAAGAAACCTTGGCAATCGGGAGAGCCTGCTAAACAAGCGCTGAGCGATGTGAGCAGACAATTTAGAAGCCTAGAGGTGAGACTGCAAAACCTTGAACGCCATGTAACATCTGATAACTTTGATTTAAAAAGACAAATCAATAGCTTGTAATCCCTCTAAAGGGCGGCCATGTCCGCCCTTGTTGCTTAATCTCCCGTCAATTCCAGTGTATAGTTAACCTCATTCAACATTTAGGGACATCCTTATGGGAATGCTTGACGTTTCGTTCCATAAATTAACTCAGAAGAGCCAATCCCTGCTCCATAGGACGGCTGACAGGCATTTACGTCTCGCGGTAACAGGGTTATCGGGGGCGGGCAAAACCGCATTTATTACCGGATTAGTCAACCAACTACTCAATAGTGGCGCGGCTTCTCAGGTATCCCATTCCCGCCATGGGAATGCTTTACCTCTGTGGCAAGTAAGCCGTGAGCAACGTTTGCTCGGAGTGAAGCGGGCGATGCAGCCGGATCTTGAAATTGCCAGCTTCGATTATCAGGGCGCAATGTTAGCGCTTACTTCGACGCCTCCGACTTGGCCAGCATCGACCCGCACGATTTCGGAGCTGCGCTTAGCCATCAAATATCAGCCGCAGAAGGGGCTGCTAGCCAAGTTTGCCGATACAGCTACGCTGTATTTGGATATTGTCGATTATCCCGGCGAGTGGCTATTAGATTTACCTATGCTGCGCCAAAGCTATATTGAGTGGTGCAGCGCGCAGCAACAACGTGTCGCCGTGTTAAAAAGCTCGCCTTTGTATGCAGAATTTCAAACTTCGTTAAGTGCGCTCAATTTAACCGAGGCGGCCGATGAGCTGCAGCTTAAACGCATTGCCGATCAGTATCAGCAACTCTTGCACGATTTAGTACATGTGCAGGGGTATTATCAGGCACAACCCGGACGAATGTTATTACCAGGGGAATGGGAAGGCGCGCCGCTGCTGGCGTTTTTTCCGCTGTTATCGGTGGCCGATAATCAATGGAACGAGCTCAAACAAAGCGATAAACACAGCGCCTTTCATGTCCTAGAAAAACGCTACCAAGAATACGTAGCCAAGGTTGTTAAACCTTTCTATAAACAGCATTTTTCGGGGTTTGATCGCCAGTTAGTGCTGGTTGATTGCTTCAGCGCCTTAAACCGTGGCAAAACCCAGTTTGAGGATATGGGCGCCGCGTTAAATGCCATTATGGAGAGTTTCCAATACGGCCAATCCAGTTACTTACGCCGATTGTTTGCGCCGCGGATAGACAGATTATTATTTGCCGCCAGTAAGGTTGACCATGTGACGCGGGACCAACAAAGTCATGTGTTATCCCTGCTGACCGATATGCTCAAACACAGCCAACACTTTGCCAGTTTCGATGGTTGTAAAGTCGAGACTATGGCCATTAGTGCCATTAAGGCGACGCGTCATGGCATGGTGACCACCCAAGAAGGGGATGTAGAAGTCGTGCAAGGGATTGGATTAAACGGCCAAGCCCTGACGCTTTTTCCCGGTGAAGTGCCCACTCGCTTACCCGAGCCCAACTTTTGGCGCGATCAAGGGTTTCATTTTATGGGATTTGCTCCGCCGAATAACAGCAATGTGGACCCATCTTCGGTGCATTTTGACCATATCCGTCTCGATCACCTTCTGCAGTATCTCGTGGGGGATAAATTGGAATGAGTTTAAATTCGTTACCACCTTCAAGTGAGTCAGAGACAAACGGGCTCGATAAGCCAGTGTCTGAAAATACACTTGGAAGCCAACCGCTCAAAAAACAACAAGTATTTGATTCTGACAAGGTCAAACTTCAGTCTGCCTCTGATGAGCTTAAGAGTGCCCAAGCTTTTGCACCACAGACACCCTTAAAAGCGGTGGATGAAGTTGTCGATGATGCCTTAGCGGCCCATCCGAAAGCACTGGATGTATCATCCATTCGGCCAAAACTGCATCAATCTCGCCGTTGGTCTTGGCTGGCGCGTTTATCCGTCTTTGGGTTATTGCTACTGGTTTTAGTGCAAACGGGATTAGGTTTGCGGGACGCTTGGTTATCAAGCCCTTGGTTATTTAGCTTTTATGGCGCAGTACTCGGTTTAGTCGGCAGCTGGGCTATGGTCGTAGCCTTGGGCGAATACCGTAAATTAAAACGCCTCAAGCAGGTTGCCGATACGCAAGAGTCGGGTGCAAGGCTTGCTCTCAGTATGCAAATGGGTGAGGCCGATGGTTTTATCAATAATATAGTGCGCCATTATCCCGATAGTCAGGGGCTACAGCGGTTGCGTCAGTCGCTCAAAGATGAACATAACGACGCCGAAAAAGTGCTGTTATTTGAGGACTTAGTGCTTACTGAGCGGGATGAACTGGCGAAAAAAATCGTCCGTCGATACGCGGCCGAGTCAGCCGTGTTGCTTGCTGCGAGTCCACTGGCGGCATTGGATATGGCCATTATTCTTTGGCGTAACCAACGCATGCTGCGGGATGTCGCCTCCTGTTATGGGATAGAGTTAGGCTATTGGAGTCGGATTAAACTCATTCGCAGCATCATCATTAACATCATCTATGCCGGTACCAGCGAGCTAGTGACCGATTTGGGGACCCAACTGCTGTCGGTTGAGATGACGGGGAAATTATCTGCACGGCTCGCCCAAGGCTTAGGTGGCGGGCTGCTCACAGCGCGCTTAGGGTATCAAGCCATGGCGCTATGTAGACCTATTCAGTTTAGGGAGGAGCAGCGCCCTAAATTATCGAAAGTTCATCAAGAGTTGTTGATTGAGCTTAAACAGTTTGCCGGTAAGTTATTGACTAAAGACGGACGTGATGCGCTTAAGAGCCAATTAGAGGCTGCTGAACTTAAAACAGGCTCAACACCCAAAGAGAAATAACCTAGCCGAATGTATAACACTGCGACTGCACTTTAGGCTAAATGCTAATGCGTTAATGACCCTGTCATTAGCGCATTTTTTATCTCTGATTTCCTGCCCTAAACCTCTGAATGTAACAACTTAGTTACAGCGTCTCTGATGCTATTTTCACCATGGCACTGGTTTCACCCGCTCGGCGGGGTATGTTAGTGCTTATTCGATAGGGCTAATGTTTCATTAACTTATCAATAGGACTTATCAAGACCCTAAGCATGGCCTCATTAAAACGAACAATGACACAACAAGCGAATGAGGCTCTGCGACAACAAGGAGTGAGCAATGCAAGATGAATCAAGCAAGCAGTGGAAAGCCGCAACCCAAGCCATTCATGCCGGACATGAGCGCGAAGCCTTTGGTACTTTGGTGACGCCACTTTATCAAACGGCGACCTTTGTCTTTGAGTCGGCGCAGCAAGGCGGTGAGCGATTCGCTGGCAACGAACCCGGTTATATTTATACTCGCCTAGGTAACCCGACAGTTGCCGAGCTGGAACGTAAAATGGCGATTTTAGAAGGGGCAGAAGCGGCGGCAGCAACGGCTTCTGGCATGGGGGCCGTATCGGCGGCGCTGCTGGCTAACTTGCAGATGGGCGATCATTTAGTGGCTTCCAATGCGGTTTATGGCTGCACCTTTGCCCTTATGACCAGCCAATTTGCCCGCTTCGGTATCGAAGTCACCTTAGTCGATTTTACCGATTTAGCGGCCATTGAGCGGGCCATCAAACCCAACACTCGGGTGATTTTTTGCGAAACTCCGGTTAATCCTCATCTACAGGTGTTTGATCTTAAAGGTATCGCCGATATTGCGAAACGGCATCAGCTTGTCAGCATTGTCGATAATACTTTTATGACGCCGCTGCTGCAGCAACCCTTAGCATTCGGCATCGATTTAGTGGTACACAGTGCGACTAAGTATTTGAATGGGCATGGCGATGTGATTGCCGGCGTCGTGTGTGGCAGTGAAGAGCAGCTGCACAGAGTGAAATATGAAATCCTAAAAGATATCGGTGCCGTCATGTCTCCCCACGATGCTTGGCTGATTTTGCGCGGGCTGAAAACCTTAGATGTACGTTTGCAGCGCCATTGTGACAGTGCCCAGCGTGTTGCCGAGTTTTTGGAGCAACATCCTGCGGTGACTCGGGTGTATTATCCCGGGCTTAAATCCCATTCAGGGCATCGATTTATCGGGGGACAGATGGCGCGGGCTGGTGGCGTGATTGCCTTTGAGTTAGCCGCCTCTTTTGAACAAGCCATGGCTTTTGTGGGTTACCTTAAGCTGTTTTCAATCGCCGTAAGTTTGGGGGATGCGGAATCCCTTATTCAGCACCCTGCTTCCATGACCCATTCGCCCTACACGCCAGAGGCGCGCCAGGCCGCGGGGATAAGTGATAATTTACTGCGGATCTCAATCGGTTTAGAGGATTGTGACGATATCATCGAGGATTTAAACCAAGCCTTGGCCATGCTGGCATAAGGCTCTACGAGGTTTAGTAAAAGGATGTCCTTTGGCATCCTTTTTTTTATGGCACGACGCAATTTGCTATATCACCAGCTACATCACCAACAATACTATCTGCAAAGAACGGGTTATGTTAGCGATTCACAATATTTGTATTGAGCCGTTTGGAAATTCATAAAAGCTTCGTCTATGTTTGATTGACGGCCACGGAAGTAGGACGAAAGGCCGAATTTCAAGGAGAGAGGAAGCATTATGAAAGTAACACACCGTTTACCCGCAATGATGAGCGCCATTGTCTTTTCAGCCCTGTTTGCACTACCTGCGATGGCGGCCGATCCCGTTAAAGAAGCCAGTAAAGTACAAACTCAAGCTAAGACCGATGCTAAAAGTATGGCAATGGATGCTAAGCAAGCCATGCCTGATTCGGCTCAGGTGAATATCAATACCGCCTCGTCTGAGCAGTTACAAATGCTCAAGGGCATTGGGGCGGCCAAGGCGCAGGCCATCATAGACTATCGAATGCAGAATGGTAAATTTAAGGCCATTGATGAGTTGGCCAATGTCTCTGGCATTGGTGCTAAGCTGATTGAGCAAAATCGCCATATGATAAAGCTTTAGGAATAAGGCGTCTCCAGACTCTTGGTGCTGGAGCCCTTATAAGAAAAAGCCAGCATTAGCAGGCTTTTATCATTTTCACTTGGCTAGTTTGCCTATAGATTGTCCAGTTAAACCGGATATTTGCCAAACGGACGGATTAGCACTTGATCCCATAGGAGCCATGGGGGATAATCCGCGTCGTTCAGTGATCATCCACCAAGTGATACACTCGAAGTTATGGTGACCCTAGGGTCCCCCCGCAATGATAACTTGTGAACTCGGCCAGGCCCGGAAGGGAGCAACCGCAGCAAGCGACTCGTGTGCCGGGGTGTCGGCTCTAGGGGAACCTCCAAATCTCCCCATCCTATTCCAATCTTCTTTATCTTTAACTCAGCAACTAGCCAACTTAGCATTTAGCAACTCTACTGAATTTACTCGTAAAAGCTTGTTGCAAATCGATGTAGCTATGCCACTTTCGTATGACTTAGCTGTCGGCTTCTTCCTGCTGCATTCTTTTTTGTAGATTCTGTTTAAGAAAGGCGCGTGATTTCTCTAATGCGGCTTGGATTTCTCGTTTAAGCTCTTGCAACTCGTTGTAATCTTCGAAGAAATAGGTGTCGACTAGGTGACGAATATAGCGCACGGGCAGTTGATTGAGTGTCACACAGCAGAGATCGGCTAAATAATCCTCCGGTAATTCATCCATCAGGCCTTCATCGGATAACATTTCCATTAAGAGAACTTCGTAATAGTTACGGATTTCGAGTTGCATCGCTGTGCTCCATGATGATTTTTATTGAGTTTGCTACCACAAATGGTTGGCTGCAATAAAAAGTTGGCTATGTCTTTGGCTTAATTGTAGTTCGTCTCGGCTGTAGCCGCCGCCAATTACCGCTGCAACAGGAATATTTGCTGCTTTTGCCATAGATAACACGGTTAGATCACGTTGATACAATCCCTGCTTGCTGATCTTTAGGTGCCCTAAGTCATCATCTTGATGAATATCGACGCCGGCGTCATACAGGATTAAATCCGGCTGATGGAGTCGAATCAGCAGTTCGAGAGTCTGTTCGACGGTTTCCTGATAAGCGCTGTCATCTGCACCTTTCGTCAGTTCAATATCATAGTGTGACTGCTGTTTACGACTGGGAAAATTCTCTTTGCAGTGGATGGAGCAACTGATAATGCCTTGATGCTTGTGGCTGAGGGTGGCTGTGCCATCACCTTGATGCACGTCACAGTCAAAAATCAGCACCTTATGTAACTGCTGCTCGACCATCAGTTTACGGGCGGCGATAATCAAGTCGTTGAAAATACAGTAACCGCTGCCAAAGTCATAGTGTGCATGGTGATAACCGCCCGTTAAGTGAAGGGCGATACCCGTTTGCAAGGCTAAATGTGCGGTCAAACTCGTCCCCGATACCGAGTGCAAAGTGCGCTCGACTAAGGCTTCACTCCATGGAAAGCCGATGCGTCTTAAGGCCGTACTGGCTAAGCTGCCTTGGATAAATTGTTCGACATAATCTTGCTGATGCACCTGCATTACATCTTCTGCCGTCATCGGCGAGGGAGTATGGAATTGAGCCGGAACAGCCAGTTGATTATCGAGCAGATACTGATAAAGACGTGCGTATTTGGTCGTGGGAAAGCGGTGGTGGGAGGGTAACGCCAGCTTGGAGTAGCTGGCGTGATAAACCAATGGGATCATCTTGATTAGAGTTGTGAAATAGCCCAGCTCATAAACTCTTTACGTGTTTTCTCATCGGCTTGTAACCACCAGTATTGCAGCATCTGTTGTGGATTCGCGCCCGCTGCTTTAGAAGTATCAACCGGAGCGGTTAATGAGGTGGCGTTCACAGCTGCCTGCGCCGAAGTGGGGGCTGGCGTGGCAACCACCGCCGCTGTGCCTGCTGCGCCCGTTGCAGCGGCGGCAGTACCTGACACATCTACCGCTTGGTTACCGCTAAAGAGACGGGAGACAAAGCTCTCTTCTTCAATGTCGGTGTTTGTCACTTTGTAATTCACCTGACCTTTGTCAGAGCGGGTTAATACGACCTGAGGATTTTGAGCGAAGGTTTTAGGCTTTTTAACGACTTTGCCCTCAGCGGCTTGCAAATAATATTGATGATCGCCGTCCACTTCTAAGGTCACGATAAAAGGGGATGACTTAACGAAGGTTTGGCTGTCACTGAAATCGTCTTCAACCATTTCATGGTAACGGATGGCGATTTTGTGAGTGCCGGGCGCCAACTCTAAGCTGCTTTTATGGTTGAATACGCTGGACTCGACTTTTTTGCCATCGAGGGCAAGGTATTCGAAGGACATAGGGATATTCAGATCTGCGGCAAAGGCTGAGGCAGAGCCGAGTAGCACTAGCAGGCTGCTGATTGGCAAAAGTGATTTCATTGTTGCTCCTTAACGATTATGACTCTGATGCGGACGTTCGAATGCTTGAATGCGATCTTCGATATAACTGATGGCTTGCCTGCATTTACCCAAACGACGATGCATCAAAAGGATGTCATTTTGCAAACGGATTTTGTCAGCACTATGACAGTTTTCAAGTTTTGATTCCATTTCTGCAATTTTTTGTTCAAATTTCTTAGCCCAATTCAGATGCTTATTCAATTCGGCATAGATTTCGTGGCTATTTTGTAACACATTGCTGGCAATCCAAGCAAACCCACTGGCTTGGTGCGATTGGGTCTGTTGTTGGGCAAAACGCGCACGTTTACTGGCACGTTGTTGATTTTTAGACTTTATATCGATTGAGGTCGTCAGTAGCGCCCGTTTAACCGCGGTAAAACGGTCTTGAATACGTTCACAGCTTAAGGCGATGGTTTGCGGCGCAAGTTTTAGAGCGATTTGCTTCTCTAACTGACCGATACTATTACGAATTTGTTCAATGCAGGGCATCAGCTGGGCGCCATTTTGAATAAACAGCGATTGATTAAATCGCTCAATATCCTGCAGAAGTTTACGCTGGCTCGGCGCCAGATGACTGTCGTGTTGCAGTACCTCTTGCTCGAGTGTTGTGAGCTGATTTTTCAACGTGCTGATTAGCTGCGAAGTGTTCAAAACCATGCGCTCCATGCCAGATTAGCGGCAATTGACAGGACAATTAATATAAACAAAGGCCGAATAAAAGGCATACCAAATTTTATCGCACAGCGGGCGCCGATAAAGGAGCCGAGCATCATAGATAACCCCATCCACAGGCCGATTTGCCAATGGACTTGCCCTAGAAAGCCAAAGATCGCCAGCGCCGTTAAGTTACTGGTAAAAGTCATGGCTCTGGCAAGTGCGCAGCTATGCAACAGCGGTAATTTGTACAAAGCGCCTGAACTTACAGTCCAAAAAGCGCCAATGCCAGGGCCGGCAAAACCATCATAGCCACCCAGCAATAGCCCTTGTAGACTTTGTTTGAGTTTAGATTGAGCTTTTGTTGGTGCCTGACAATCGGTATCCGAGATGGCATTTGGGCTCAGCAAACTGTATATCGCGATGCCAATAATGAGCAGTGGTAAGGCTTTTTCAAGCCACAGGGCATTTAACAGGTACACCAATACACTGCCGAGCACCGCACCAATAAAGGTGGCGATAAACGCCATATACCAAAAACTAGGTTTGAGCAGATGTTGGCGATAATAGGTCCAAGCCGCCATGGAGGAGCCAAAACTGGCGGCAAATTTATTGGTACCTAAGGCGGTGTGGGGCGGGATCCCGAGGGTGAGCAGGGCAGGAATGGAGAGCAGGCCTCCACCACCGACTACGGCATCGATAAAACCTGCAATTAAGCCAATGACAGCCAACAGGGCCCAGTTACTGGGCTCGAGTAACAACTCCAAATCTTAATCCTACTCAATGACTCGTCTAAAGGGGGGCAGTGCGTCTAGCAAGGATTTGCCGTAACGTTTGGTCACTAATCGTCTATCAAGGATAGTGACTCGGCCATAATCCTGCTCTTTGCGCAGTAATCTACCACAACTTTGGATAAGCTTTCGCGATGCATCTGGAATGGTGAGTTGCAGAAACGGATTTCCGCCCTTTATTTTCACATACTCGGCATGGGCTTGCTCAACGGGCGATGTCGGCACCGCAAAGGGCAGCTTAGTGACGATGAGGTTGGTGAGGTAATCTCCGGGTAAGTCTAGACCTTCAGAAAAACTGCCCGTGCCAAACAAAATACTCGGCTCACCTTTGTCGCACTTGGCTTTGTGGGTCTCAAGCAATTGCTGGCGCGGGGCATTTCCTTGAATAAGGATTTCCTGCGTGAGTTTGCCCTCAATCAATTCAGCGACTTTCTCCATTTGCCAGTAAGATGCAAACAACACTAAGGTGGCCATTTCGCCTTCAATCAGCTCTAGAATCTGTTCGGCAAGCTCTGCGGTATAGGCATCGTCCGTCGGCTCGGTTTTCATCTTAGGTAAGTAGAGCGTGGCGTTATTCGGATAATCGAAAGGGGATTGCAGGGCGAGATAACGACTGCCGTCCTTTACCGACAATCCCACTTGATGGGCGAAATGGTCGAAGTTATTCAGCGCCCTCAGGGTTGCGCTGCACAGTACGACGCCAGCCGCCTTTTGCCACAGCATAGATTCGAGCATAAAACCGACTTCAATCGGCGAGGCGCTAAACAAGTAATCGACCTGTTTGCCCGTGAGTAATTCAATCCAGCGGGCGAGGGGCGCGCCTTTAGTCGAATCTTCCTTTGCCATCATTTTCCAGAGCTTTTGCAGGTTTTCGAGTCGCTGCAACATAAAGCCCATTTCGGCCTGTAGCGCTTCCGCTTGGTGCTTAGGAATGTCGCCATCTTTTATCGCCTCGGCCAACAATAACTGCATCTTGTTAAATTGCTTTAGGGCAAGATTGGAGGTGGCCGCGAGATTCTCGGCGGGGATTTTCAGTGCATCGGGCAATTTGCCGTGTTCGAACCGATAGCGGCTCTCAGGATTAGCAAACTGCTTGGTCTGGGTATCACAGAAGTGGGCGACTTGATTGAGCTGAGCGATTAAGTCTCCGATATGATCCTGCATCGCCTGCGCAGGGGCGATAATATTGTTGCTCTTTATCTGATTTTGTAACTTGGCGCTGGTCTTACCGACTTTTTCGAGCCAGTCGGCGGCGCCTCTAAGCGTTGCCTGAGCGCTAGAAAAGTCCCGGGCGACGATAGGTAAGTGGTGAGCTTCGTCAATGACGTAAAATACGTCTTCGGGATCGGGCAAAATCACCCCGCCGCCCAGCTCTAAGTCGGCAAACAGCAAACTGTGGTTGGCGATCAGTACATCCCAGGTATCCACATCCTCGCGGGCCTTGTGAAACGGGCAATTACGATGGTTGGCGAGTTGCCGATGACAACTGTGTTTATCGCAGGCGATTTGTTGCCAGAGATGGTCCGGTATCGGTGTCGATAACGTATCGATTTCACCGTTCCAACGGCCTTCATTAAAGTCGCTGAGCAGCTCCTGCAACATGGCAATTTGGCTGTTATCAGGCTTTGTTTGCCACATGGCCATTTGGGTACTGTTATCATCGCCGATTAACATTGCAAGCTTGGACAAACAGACATAACGCTGGCGCCCTTTTACCAGACCAAAGCGAAAGTTTAGCCCTGATTGTTCGAGAAAAAACGGTAAGTCTTTGTGCAGCAACTGCTCCTGAAGCGCCACGGTTGCCGTCGCGATACAGACCTTTTTCTTACTCGCAAGTGCAAGCGGAATCGTGCCCAAAATATAAGACAATGATTTACCAATCCCCGTACCCGCTTCGACCACAATGATGCGTCTATCTTTGTCATAGTCGCCAGCAAGAGTCTTAGAGATTTCTGCCACCATAAAATTTTGCTCGCGGCGTGGCCTAAAATTAGGCAAAGCGGCGGCAATATCTTTATAGATAGCGCGGATCTGGTTTTTTACGTTGTCAGGTAACATGCGGCACTACTTTATCGAATTAATGCTGTACATAATAACAGTGATTGCATAGCCTAAGAAACTTTTCTGCCATTTTATGGCAATTTTATTCTGTGTCCCGAGAATCAATAAGCAGCGAGAGCCCTAGAGTGAAACCGCAGTTGAATTCCCCCGAGAGTCTGCCGCCTGAAACGGCTGCGCCTGTGAGTGTACAGGGACGCGTCCTCACGCGCCATGCTATTACGCGCGGTGCAACGCTTGTGCTGCAGTATTATCTCGCCACCGCTTCAGGCCCTGTGCTGGTGGAGTTACCTGGCTCTGAGTACATTTGTTTTTGTCATCAAAGCGATATGGCGGCATTGCAGTTACAAACACCGGGGCAGGCGCTGCGCTTTGTACCGCTTGCACTTAAAAGCTTTAAAAGACAATCCGTGGCGGCGATTTATGCCCAGTCGAGCAGTGTGTATCGTCACTTACTGCGGATAGCGACGGATGCTGGCATTCCCTTATTTGAGGCGGATATTCGTCCCGAGCAGCGTTTTTTAATCGAGCGTTTTGTGGCGCTCGATGTGGCATTTTTAGGGCATTTTGTCAGCAACGCTGACATAGATGAACAATTGCCCATTTTTAGCGCTGTACGCGCGAAAGCCGTTGCGCCGCAGCCAGAAATAAAATTGCGTTCAATTTCCCTCGATTTTGAATGCAGTTTTGAAGGATTACTCTATTCCGTGGCCCTTTATGGACGCGATGCGCAATCTCAGCCCTATGAAAAAGTCATTATGGTGGGTGAGCCGCAGCCAGATGCTGCAATCTACATCGAATGGGTGAGCGATGAAGCGGCGCTTATCCATCGTCTCATCGCTTGGTTTACTGAGTTTGATCCCGACGTGATCATTGGTTGGTCTGTGGTGACCTTTGATTTGGCCTTGTTATATCGGCGTGCGTTACTGCACCGGATCCCGCTGCGTATCGGTCGAGGTGGCGCGCTCCTCGAGTGGAAGGTCGAGAATAAATTTCGGCCAGAAACCTTAAGTTTACCGGGGCGAGTGGTGCTCGATGGTATCGATTGGTTAAAGGCGGCCTTTTATCAATTCGAGCGCTTCTCCTTGGAGTTTGTCGCCCAAGCGCTACTAGGTGAAGGCAAAGCGATTCATGATGTAGAAAATCGAGCGCAAGAGATTGATGCGCTATTTGCCGAAAATAAACAAGGGCTTGCACATTATAATCTGACCGATAGTCGCTTAGTGTGGGATATCTTTGAACATACTCGATTGTGGGATTTTGCCCTCGCTCGCGCCGAGTTAACGGGGTTAGAACTGGGGCGCGTAGGTGCCTCGGTCGCCGCATTCAACCATTTGTATCTACCGCATTTACATAGGGCAGGCTTCGTCGCACCCGCAGAGCCAGCTAGCCAAGGGATAGAAAGCCCTGGTGGTTATGTAATGGATTCAGTCCCGGGTTTTTATCAACATATTTTAGTGTTTGACTTTAAAAGCCTTTACCCATCGATTATCCGGACTTTTTTAATTGATCCTAAGGGATTGATTGAAGGTTTGGATGACGAGGAGGGATCGGCATTAGATGAGCCTGAAACCGTTGCCGGTTTTTTGGGCGCGCGGTTTAACCGACATCAACCTATCCTGCCAAAACTTATCCAAAATCTCTCCGAACAACGCGAAAAAGCCAAGCGAGAGGCGAATGCGCCTTTATCGCAAGCGATTAAAATCATTATGAATTCGCTTTATGGGGTTTTGGGTTCCCAAGGCTGCGTGTTCCATGATGCGAAACTGGCAAGCTCCATCACCATGCGCGGTCATCAAATCATGAAGCAAACTCGCGCGTGGATTGAGGACATGGGCTACCAAGTCATTTATGGAGATACCGACTCCACCTTCGTTTATTTAGGCCCAGAGCCAGATCTCAGTGATATTAATGCCTTAGGTAAGCAGATTGCCGCGCGAATGAATCAGCAATGGCAAAATAAAATTGCGCAGGAGTTTCAGCTAGAAAGTTTTCTCGAACTACAGTTTGAGCGCCACTACGAGCAGTTTTTTATGCCGACCCTGCGGGGCTCGGAGGAGGGCAGTAAGAAGCGTTATGTCGGTGCTTGGCGCAATCGAAATGGCGCGCTGGAAATCACTTTTAAGGGGATGGAGCAGGTTCGCAGTGATTGGAGCCCCTTGGCGCGTAAGGTGCAGGCTGAACTCTATGAACGCATGTTTAACCAAAGGGATATTAGTGGCTATTTGACGGATGTGATTGCTGAGCTGCTGGCTGGTAAACGCGATGATGAGCTGGTATTTAGCAAACGCATGCGCCGTAATTTAGATGAATACACGGCCAAGTCGTCTCCCCATGTGAAAGTCGCGCGCCAACTTTGTGAATTAACAGGAAAGACATCCTTTGGCAAGCGAGGGGCACAGATTGATTATGTGATTACTGTAAACGGTCCTGAACCGGTTTCGCATAGATCGTCTACAATTGATTATCAATACTACATAGATAAGCAAATTGGCTCTATCGCAGAGCCTGTCTTTTCAATAATGAAATTAAATTACACGAACATTGCCTCTAAACAGTTGCTGTTAATATAGTGTTGCCGTTGTGTGTTTTGTGTTTTATTTGCGGGTCTTTGTAGTGTTTTAACCTGTTTTATAGAGGTTAAACACGCTGTTTTTGTGATGTTTCTCTACATAATCTTTAGGTTTCGCTTGGAGAGTGGAATGAAAATTTGCTACTCTCACCGGGAAATTGTAAGGAAATATAACAACGGAATGACGTTGATAAAACATAAACGAAAAGGTTAAGCACCAAATGAACAAAACGTTAGTAGCAACTGCGCTAGCAGCACTCTTTCTCGCGCCAACAGTATCAGCAATCGAAATCTACAAAGACGATAAAAATGCGGTAGAAATCGGTGGCTTTATTGATGTGCGCGTAATCAATACCCAAGGTGAAACTGAAGTTGTTAATGGTGCTTCTCGAATTAATTTTGGTTTCAGCCGTGAGTTAACCAATGGTTGGAACGCATTTGCCAAGTTGGAATGGGGCGTGAACCCTGTTGGCAGCAGCGACATTGTCTATAACAACCGTTTCGAATCGGTGCAGGACGAGTTCTTCTACAATCGTCTAGGCTACGCAGGCATCAGCCACGATGAATACGGCACTATTACTATTGGTAAACAATGGGGTGCTTGGTATGACGTGGTATACAACACAAACTACGGTTTTGTGTGGGATGGTAACTCTGCAGGTGTTTACACCTTCAACAAAGACGACGGCGCGGTAAACGGCGTTGGTCGTGGTGATAAAGTTGTTCAATATCGTAACAGTTTTGGTGATGTGAGCTTCGCGGTTCAGGCGCAATTAAAAAACAGCAGTTTCTATACCTGTGATATCGAAAACATTACTGAGAGTGCCTGTGAAGCGGAATGGAACGCTGGTAAGAAAGAAGCGCAGCAAGTTACCTACGATTACACCTATGGTGCGTCTTTGACTTACAAAGCCACCGATAAACTCAGCTTAATGGCGGGTATGAACCGTGGTGAGTTTGATGTGGCCTATGGCACTGGTGAGCAAAAAACCGCTGTTGATTTAATCTACGGTGTGGGCGCGACCTGGGGCGATTTCGACAAGAATGGCTTATATGCTGCCGCCAACGTTCATAAAGAAGAGAACCATGATACCGACAACATCGGCCGTTTGATTAAAGATGCCTACGGTGTTGAAACTTTAGTTTCTTACAAGTTTGATAACGGTTTACGTCCATTTGTTTCTTATAACATTCTGGATGCCGGTAAAGACTATGTTATTCAACCAAACTTTAACGCCGATCCGAACGATGTGTTCAAACGTCAGTTTGTAGTTGTAGGTTTACACTTTGTTTGGGATCCAAACACGGTTCTGTATGTTGAAGCACGTAAAGACTACAGCGACTTCACCAGCACCGACAAAGCACAAGAAGCCAGAATGTCATTATCAGAAGATGACGGCATCGCCATTGGTATCCGCTATACGCTTTAAGCCTCAGCTGTTTATCTAGAAACTAGATAACGAAAAGTTAACAAAAACGCCAGTCAGCAATGACTGGCGTTTTTTGTTTTAATTATTCAAGTTTATCTCAGACTGTGAGTTCTCCAATAGCTTATGCATTCTACAAGAGTATTGTTAAGGCAAATCTCGATTGTTTAATTATTGAGCTTTGTGTTTCTTTTTGGTTTGTTTTGTGTTGATTTAATGTTAACCATATGGTTCTATTGAGTCCGCTGAGTACTCCGTAATTGTTCGAAGTGCTCCTGTATGAAGCTGCTAATAAGACCAGCACATAAATAATAAGAAACAATATGTATCGGGAGATAGACAATGCATAAGAATAACTTACTGGCCAAATCAGTGCGTTTTGCACTAATTGGTGGGATAACTGCTACGGTATTAAATGCACCTTTCACTTTTGCCGCAGAGGAAGATGGGGCAAAAGTTGAACGTATTGCAGTAACTGGTTCACGTATTAAACGTGCCGATATGGAAACTGCTAGCCCTGTGAGCGTAATTGATGCCTCGGCAATCATTTCATCTGGCGCAATTTCAGTGGATGAAGTTTTACAAAAAATGACATCAGCGGGTGGCGCAATGACCAACGCTGGTATCAACAACGGTTCGGGCGGTAATACTCGTATTAACTTAAGAGGCTTAGGTGAAAATCGTACGTTAGTTCTTGTTAATGGTCGCCGTATGATAGCATCTGGAACAGGTGCTGCTTCAAGTGTCGATCTTAACACTATTCCTGTTTCGATGATCCAACGCGTTGAAGTCCTTAAAGATGGTGCTTCTGCTATCTATGGTACTGATGCTATCGCTGGTGTGGTAAACGTTATTCTTAAGAGAGACTTTGAAGGTTTTGAAGTCAATGTTCAAACAGGGATTTCTGCTGAAGGCGATGCTGATGAGTCATCAATTGATATGACTTTGGGTAACACCTTCGATAAAGGTAATATCGTTGTTAGTGCTCAATATACTAAGCGCGGTGAAGCTAGCCAAGCTGACCGCGGTTTTTCTGACTGCCCGATAACTGAAACTAAACCAGATGCAAATGGTAATGTCAGTTTATATTGTGGAGGGAGTGGTTACGCTCAAGGCGGTCATGTTTGGGGGGATAACAACTTTGGAATCGTTGGAACGGGTCCTGATGGTGCATACGCTATTGGTGACAAAGGGCACTATGGTGAATATGTTGATGACGGTAAAGGAAAGCCCAAATTTAAATATTTTGATGGTATGTCTGAAGCTGATTTAAGCGGCCGAGGTGGTACTTATCATGATTATGTTACTGCTAATGATGCATATAACTATGCCAAAGATAGTTACCTTTTCACTCCTATGGAGCGCTTAAACCTGACTTTAGCAGGTACGTATGAGTTAACCGAAAATACTCGTTTCTTTACTGAAGCAATGTATTCCAAGCGTTGGTCAAATCAACAAATGGCACCTCAACCAATTTGGAATAATGATGCTTGGGTCTATAACCCTATTTCAGCCGGTGGCTGGATGACCGATGACTTACTTCCTTGGGTTCAACCAGGTGAAGAGTTAGCTTATGGTCGCCGTATGGTTGAATCTGGTACTCGTGATTTTGATCAAGTTGTAGATACAATTCGTATTGTTGTTGGTGTTGAAGGTGAGTTCGAAAACGGTTGGAGTTGGGATGCTTCATACAACAAGGGCCGAAATGACTCGGTTGATACACTAGCAAACTTACACAACTTAGGCTCAATTAACGCAGCGGTACTGGAAGGTACGTTTGATCCGTTCCTTCAGTCTTCATGGCAGGGTGAAAGCATTGCTCCATTTATCTACACCGAAGTGAATAGTGGTGGCAGTGAACTGGATATCGTTGCTGCAACTCTGTCGGGCGATATTGTCGAATTACCTGCTGGTATGATGGGATTTGCCGCTGGATATGAAAATCGTAAAGAGGCTGCAAAGTTCACTCCTGACTCACTGACTGCACAAGGACTCGCAAATGATCCTCGTGTTGAGCCAACAAGTGGAGATTTCAGCGTCAATGAAGTTTATGCAGAGTTAGCCATTCCATTGCTGAGTAACATACCTTTAGTTCAGCAATTAGATCTAAGCGCAGCAATGCGTTACTTCGACTACAGTACATTTGGTGATGATACCACATGGAAGCTGGGCTTAACTTGGCGTGTTTACGATGATTTAATGTTACGAGGCGGCTTATCTACTGCATTCCGCGCACCAACAGTTGATGAGTTGTATGGTGGTAAATCTCCATCATTTGAACAAATTGTTCACCCTGCAACCGAGCAAGATCAAGCAGAAGTAACTGTGGGTGGTAATGCGTTACTCACACCTGAAGAGGCCGACATTACAACTGTAGGTTTAGTGTACTCACCAAGCTTCGTAGAAGGCTTGTCTATGACAGTTGACTACTACGATATTGAGATTTCAAACACTATTACTTCTGTTGATAACAACTACATTGCAAACAAATGTATGGATGCAACGGGCAACCTTATCAATACAAACACAACACTGTGCCAATCTTCACACATCCAAATCGATAACAGTGGTCGAATTAAGTTCGATAACGGATTACAAAACATTGGTGCAACCAACACTTCTGGTTACGATATCAACGTTGCCTATGCATTTGATGCCTTAGGACTTGATTGGAAAGTAGGTTGGGATACGTCGATTTTAACTAACTATGAAGAGTTTGATCCTGATGGTAATCCTGTCGATTACCGTGGTTATGTCACTGGTGGTGTTGGTGCTTATGCCAAACTTAAGAGTAATATCAACCTTACTGCGACTGCCGATGACTGGAGCTTCACTTACGAGGCACGTTATATCGATGGTATGGATTCATTCGCGTGTATCGGTAAAGAATCTAGCTGCTATGCTCCATCAGTAGGTAGTGTTGTTTATCATGACCTATCAGGTTCATATGATTTAACGAATAATATTCGTTTATCAGGTGGTATTAACAACCTCTTTGATAAAGAGCCTCCTTACTACACTGGTAACAATGATTCGAACACTGACCCTTACACTTATGATGTGTTAGGCCGTTACTTCTTTGTTCGTGCAAGTATGAAGTTCTAAACTTAACTCGAAAGTTTTATGTGTTACAAAAAGGATTCTGACGTAATTCAGAATCCTTTTTTATTCTTTGCTGCATTATTTTGTCGATATTAAACATTTACTCTTTTATATCATTATGTTAACAAGTTTTCGGTTGCTTCTATCAATGAATTTCACCTCAGCATTATGCTATTTCTAACCGAAGAAATTCTTTGTTATGAATGAATGTATATGTTTTGAGTTGTTTGTTTTTGTAAACAATTTTGGGGCCAATGTTGATTAACTGTTTTAATTGTGATTCTATTACCTTGCTCGTGGTGGTATTTGTTGTCCGCTATGTGTGTTTGTTATGAGAAGATGCCTCGTTTGATAAAAGAGGCTGAACAATAAGAAGACATGGTACGTCCAGGGAGATAGACAATGTTAAGAAACAACCTATTAGCTAATTCAGTGCGTTTAGCGCTAGTTAGCGGTACGGCTTTGGCAGCATTAAGTTCTTTTACTGTAATGGCAGAGGAAGAAGCAAAAGATGCAAAGGTAGAGAAAAGCATTGAGAAGATTGAAGTTACTGGTTCACGTTTACGCTCAACTGACTTACAAGGCTTTTCAC
The DNA here is from genome assembly GCF_003129585.1 of Shewanella sp. BC20. NCBI lineage: Bacteria > Pseudomonadati > Pseudomonadota > Gammaproteobacteria > Alteromonadales > Shewanellaceae > Shewanella > Shewanella sp. BC20. Next base: position 74,350 of record NZ_NHRI01000002.1, read on the forward strand.
CAGTACAAGTAATCGGTGCGAGTGAGATTGACACTTCAAGCGTTGCTAACATCCAAGAGTTATTGTTAAAAAACCCTGCATTTGGTGCACCCGCTCTTAGCCGTACTAACTCAAACTTTTTGACTTCTGGTTCAGGTGTTGCAACGGTTGATTTGCGCAATTTGGGTACTGAGCGCACGTTAGTATTGGTCAACGGAAGACGTTATGTTTCTGGTGTTCCAGGTGATACCGCTGTAGACTTAAACACAATTCCTACGCAATTCATTGAGCGCGTTGAAATTATGACTGGTGGTGCATCTGCCGTTTATGGTTCTGATGCAGTAGCCGGTGTTGTTAACATTATTTATAAAAAAGAATTTGAAGGCATTGAATTTGACGTTCAGAGCGGTCAGAGCTCGGAAGGTGATAACGATGATGATCAAATTCAATTCACCATGGGTACAACTTCTGCGAATGGAAAGGGTAACTTCATGGTGCATGGTTCTTATACGAACCAAGGCGCAGTGTATTCAAGAGACCGTGCACGTTCAGCAGTTGACCAAATATCATTAGGTGCAGCTATCACTGGTCTTCCCGAAGATATGTTCACGCCGTATAGCCCTTACTACTCAAGTTATGCACCACAAGGTCGCTTCATCGCTGGCGGAAAATCATATACTTATGATAAGAATGGCGATTTTATTTCTGGTTTCTCTACCAACGGCACTGATACACGCGAGGCGGATGGTTATAACCGTAACGCCATTCGTACAATTGCAGTTCCTACTGAGCGTTATTTATTTGCAGCAACAGGAAAATATGAGTTTGCTGAGGGTTGGAATGCAACGCTTGAAGGGACTTATGCTTCAACTCAAACTCAAAGCCAGCTAGAGCCATTCGCTTTATCCTCTGTGGATATTTATCCTGGTTCGGGCGGACAGCTTCCAGTTGAATTTGAGCAATTCATTGAAAGTGCGACAAATCCAGGCGAGTACGAACGTACACTGGTTCGAAATGAGTTGATTCCTGATGAGCTATATAATTTAGCTACAGATACAAACGGTGACGGTATAAGAGATATATCATTTACTCGTCGCATGTCTGATATTGCTAACCGTGGTAGTCGTGCTGACCGTGATACCTTCAGGATCATGGCTGGTATTGACGGTGAAATCGCTGATGGTTGGTTCTTAGAGAGTTATTTCTCTTATGGTCAGAGCAAAGAAGGTCAGAACGGGACTGGGCAAGTTAACGTTTTGAACTTCAAGTCCGCACTTGAAGTTGTTAAAGATGAATTTGGAAACTTGATCTGTCGTGATGCATCTGCACGTGAACAGGGATGTGCTCCTATCAATATCTTTGGCGCGGGTACTGTATCTCCAGAAGCGGCGAAATACGTTAATGCACCAAGTTCTCTAAATACGTTGGCAACACAACAAGTTGCGGGTTTGAGTGTTTCAGGTGATCTTTTTGAACTACCTGCGGGATTTGTTGGGTTAGCTGCTGGTGCAGAATATCGTGAAGAATACGCTCGAAGTGAGTTTGATGCTTTACAACAAGCTGGTTTAAACGCTGGTAACGCTATCCCGAGCACTGAAGGTGAATTTGATGTTATGGAATATTTCACCGAAGTGAATGTTCCAATTTTGGCCGATGCATTTTTGGCGAAACAGTTGAATCTTCGTGGCGCTGTACGTTTTTCTGACTATTCAACCGTTGGCAATACTGAAAGCTGGAACGTTGCATTAGATTGGGCACCTATTGATGAAGTTCGTTTCCGTGCGATTCGTGCATTATCAACAAGAGCACCAAACATTGGTGAACTGTTTTCCCCACCAAGTCAAACTTTCCCTTCGGGTTTAACTGATCCTTGCTTAGGTGTAACTGCTACAACAACAGGCGCTCAAGCCGAAGCTTGCCGCTTGGATGCAGGTGTAATGGCAAACATTGCAGCCAATGGTGCATTTACATTAAATCAGTCCGATATTCAAGGTGTGAGTGGTTATAACCGTGGAAACCCAGACTTGGATGCTGAGAAAGGTAAATCATGGACATTCGGTGTGACTGTATCACCTGATGGTGTTCCTGTACTTGAAGACTTCGACTTCAACATTGATTACTTTGATATTGAAATTGAAGACGCAATCGTTAGTACTGGACGTCAATACATTCTGGACCAATGTTACGGTGGTGATGCGTCTTTATGTAGTTTCGTAACTCGTCGTCAAGCAGCTGAAGGCCCGAACAGCGCTGGATCTCTTGAGTATATTGACTCAGCTGTAACTAACAGTGGTGGTTTCGTAACTTCAGGTATTGACTATGTTATTACCTATTCTAAAGACTTCGAAGATTACGGGTTAGCAGGGCAATTGAATGGTCGCTTAGCTTATACTCATGTAATAAGCGGCTATGAAATTCCATTACCAGGCGCAGAGCGCGATAACTTTAATGGTGAAATCAATTCACCACAAGATAAGTTCTACTTATCTTTAGGTTATGCTATTGGCGATTTCAACATTGCTTGGAATACCACATACATCGGTGAAGCTTTCTTAGAAGACGGTTTCTTGTCTGGCTATGATTTAGCGCCTGAGTCTGTAGGTGTTGGTTCCGTTACTTATCATGATTTAAACATCGCTTATCAACCATTTGATATGGCTGAGTTTTATGTAGGTATCAATAACTTGTTTGACCAAGACCCACCACCAATTATCAGCGGCTTGCCAGGTAGTAGCACAGGTGTTGAAACTGCGGCTAGTAGCTATGACCCAATTGGTCGTCGTTATTATGCTGGTGTTCGACTCAAGTTCTAAACCTAGTTCAAAGCTAGATATTTAAAACTTTTCATACTCAATACCGACTGTGGCTCTTGCGGTCGGTATTTTTTATTTTTATGCAAAATTACCTTTTTTGTGGATTATGCTTGTGACTTTAACTCGGATATGACGCTCTTAGATTAGTTACTGCTGTCTACTAACAAAATTTATGGGGAGATAGTCAACATAACTTAGTACTACAGTTAATGCGCCTTTTTACTGCGTAAGTTCGGTGAGGGGAGTATATGGCATGTACGAAATGTCTAGCTTAACAGAATAGAGTATTCCAACCACACACCGTTTATTCGAAGTTATCGCTGCCTACGAGTTTGCAATACTTTTATGGTTTTCATGATTGTCGTAAGTGCATTAAATTGATATGTAAGGTTAATCTCCCATAAGCATTTATGCTGTTGTGTTGTCAATAAGGTTGCCACAATATCGTTATGTCTATAACCACTTTATCATTTAATTTCATAGGCTAATCGCATCAGCCTTTGCTTTTAAAATTGCTTATCTAAGCTTGTGAACTCTATTTTGTTTAAAAAAACACCTTTCGTAAAAAAATTCATAACTAAGACTTCTTTACACTAGTTTTTACGTGTCCCGAATGTTGACACAGGTCAACATTTTGTGAAATGATGCCAGCGGGTCTATGCCTGTAAAGGCATAGGAAAGGGAAGAAAAAACTAAGAATCACAAGAGAAAGATAGACTTACGGTAAGCATTTACTAAAGTAGATCTTACTTAAAGTGATGTTGCTGTTAAGTTAACTTTTTTATTCACTTCAAATTGGTTGGGAACTATGTCCAAGGTAAGCAATAGAACAAAAATCGCTACTGCACTTGTTGGCGTGCTGGCATTAGCGAGCAGCAACTTAGTAGTTGCAGATCCTCTTACCGACGTGCAAAAAGCGGATAGTATGATCCATGCTGATGCTGCTGCGTCGCAAAAGAATGTTGATAAGTATTTCGATCAAGCACAAGACATGCTTTTTGAGTATGGTTCTGTTGCTGATGAGCGTGAGTCACTGAAGTCCTATAACGATTACGTTGCCAGCTTAGTTGCTGACCAACAAAAAACGATGGACGCGATTCAAACTGACATTAACGGCGTAGATAAACTGCGTCAGGGCGTTGTGCCTTTAATGTTTAAAATGGTTGAGTCTTTAGAACAGTTCGTTCAATTAGATCTGCCATTTAACTCTGAAGTTCGCGCTAACCGCGTTAAAGAGTTAAAAACACTGTTAAACACTGCTGAAGTGACTTTAGCAGAAAAATACCGTTTGATTCTGGATGCGTACAGCATCGAGCGTGAATACGGTAGTGCTGTTGCAGTTAACCAAGGTAAATTGACCTTAGACGGTAAAGAAGTGTTAGTAGACTTCTTTAACTTAGGTCGCGTAGCTCTTTATGCTCAGAGCTTAGATCAAAAGACTGGCTGGATGTACAACCCAGAATCTAAGGGTTGGGATAAGTTAGATGACAGCTATTTGCGTGAACTGACAAAAGGTATCCGCATTGCCCGTAAACAAGGCGCTCTAGATCTATTCGCGTTACCAATTCCTGCTGCGGAGACTGCACAATAATGAAGAAGTTAATTACTACAGCTGTATTAGCTGCAAGTTTTTCTTTAACTGCTGGTATGGTTAGCGCTGCTGATGCGCCTAAGACCATCGATCAATTATTGCAGCAAGTTAAAGTTGATCGCGCTGCTGAAGGCAAAGTTAACAGCAAACGTGAACAAGAGTTCCAAGCTGAGCGTGGCGATAAAGCGGCACTGTTAAAGCGTGAAAAAGATGCTTTAGCGGCTGAGAAGCAACGCGGTAAAGACTTAAACCAAGCTTTCTTAGACAACGAGCGTAAAATTGCTCAGTTAGAAGAAGACCTGAAAACTGCTCAAGGTGACTTGGGTGAGATGTTCGGTGTGGTTAAAGGTGAAGCGGGCGATTTCGCTGGTAAGTTAGCCAGTTCAAACGTAAGTGCTCAATACCCAAATCGCGATAAGTTCATCGCTGATTTAGGTGCGCGTAAGCAATTACCAAAAATCGAAGAGTTAGAACAATTCTGGCAAGAACAATTATTCGAAATGGCGCAATCTGGTAAGGTTGTTAAATTCGAAGGTTCTGTAACGGGTATCGACGGTAGCGTTAAAAACACCACGATTCACCGTATCGGTACTTACAACTTAACTGCTGATGGTAAGTATGTTGTTTACAATCCAGAATTAGGTTTAATTCAAGAGTTATCACAACAGCCAGAAGGCTACCAAGTTAGTGCAGTAGGTAAGTGGGAGCAAACTACTTCAGGTACTGCGCCATTCTACATCGACCCTGCTCGTGGCGTTCTGTTAAACATCTTCACTAACAAAGCAAGCTTTGAAGATCGTTTAGAAGCGGGTGGTACTATCGGTTACATCATTATCGCTCTGTTAGCATTAGGTCTGTTGATCTCTATCGAACGTTTAGTGACTATGACTATCATCGGCGCTCGTGTTAACAGCCAACGTAAGAACATTGATAAACCAGGTAACAACGCATTAGGTCGCATCCTGAAAGTGTATCAAGAGAACAAAGACGTTGACGTTGAAACATTAGAGCTGAAACTTGACGAAGCGATTCTGAAAGAAACGCCAGCGTTAGAGTCTCGCATTTCAATCATCAAAGTTCTGGCCGCTATCGCACCTATGATGGGTCTGTTAGGTACAGTAACAGGTATGATTGCAACCTTCCAAAGTATCCAATTGTTCGGTACTGGCGATCCAAAACTGATGGCTGGCGGTATTTCTATGGCGCTGATCACTACAGTTCAAGGTCTGGTTGCGGCTCTGCCTCTGATGTTAATGCACGCAGTTGTTGTTGCTCGTAGCAAATCAATCGTGCAAGTTCTTGAAGAGCAAAGTGCTGGTATCATCGCAGCGCACGCTGAGAAGAGGGCTGACTAATGATGATTCACCTGATGGACATATGGGATTCCGTCAGGGGCTTCATGGCCTCCGGAGGCGACGTCCTCTGGTTAGTAGCGTTTGTGCTGTTCTTAATGTGGGTATTGATGCTTGAGCGTTACTGGTATCTTAATTGGATATCACCAAAGCAACATAAAGCAATCATAGCTGCATGGGATGCTAGAGAGGAAACTACCTCTTGGTATGCACACCGTATCCGTGAAGCTTGGCTGTCCCAAGCGAAGCAAGATTTGAATGCACGTATGCTGGTCATTAAAACCTTAGTAGCGATTTGTCCTATGATAGGTTTGTTAGGTACTGTTACCGGTATGATTTCAGTGTTCGATGTGATGGCAGTTCAGGGGACGAGTAATGCTCGTTTAATGGCGGCTGGTATTTCAATGGCAACAATGCCCACTATGGCGGGGATGGTTGCAGCATTATCGGGAGTATTCTTCAGTACTCGCCTTGATGCCAAAATGAAAATCAGCTTAGAAAAGCTAAAAGACAGCATGCCGCACCACTAGAGAGAGATTGAACATGGCACGTAAAAAGCATTCCAGTGTAGACGAGGAAGCGCAAATTGATATGACACCGATGCTCGACATCGTGTTCATCATGCTGATCTTCTTCATTGTAACAACGTCATTCGTGAAACCATCTGGTTTGGACTATAACAAACCAAAAGCTTCACAAGCGACTTCTAAGCCTTCGGCTAACATCTTTATCGGCGTCAGCAAAACTGGCGTGATCATGATGGAAAACCGTCAGGTTGATATCGAGCGTGTAACTGCAAACGTTGAGCGTATGCTAGCTGAAGCGCCTGAAGCAGCAGTGCTGATCCAGGCCGACAAAGATACGCAACACGGCTTAGTTGTTAAAGTTCTAGACCAAGTCAAAGCGGCTGGTATAGATAAGATTTCGGTATCTGCGGGGAACGATTAATATGCTAAGAGCACTAGTATCAATCATTATTGGTGCTGCTGTGACTTTTGGTCTGTTCGCTTTTATGGCGTTCTTGGTCGGTGGTGGGGCGCAACGCGCTGAAACATCGGCCGAGACCCCTGTAATTGAAATCACCATGGATAGACAGGATGCAAAAGCACAGAATAAGCCAAGGGTAGTGCCTAAGCCGCCACCACCACCAGAGCAACCACAAAAGCCTGATACTACGCCACCAGACACTTCATCAAATATTGATACGTCTATGGCGTTCAATATGGGTGGTGTTGAAGCGGGTGGTCATAGTGCCGGTGGTTTCAAATTGGGTAACATGATGACACGTGACGGTGATGCAACACCTATCGTCCGTATCGAACCACAATATCCAATTGCAGCGGCGCGTGACGGAAAAGAAGGTTGGGTGCAGTTACGCTTTACGATTAACGAATTAGGTGGTGTAGATGACGTTGAAGTTATCCAAGCTGAACCTAAACGTTTATTCGACAAAGAAGCAATTCGTGCACTGAAGAAGTGGAAGTACAAGCCAAAGATTGTTGACGGCAAGCCACTAAAACAACCAGGCATGACAGTACAACTAGACTTCACTTTAGATAAAGGAGGCAAATAACAATGCGTAATGCTAATAAAATCGCAGTTGCGTTATTACTGTCCCTTTGTGGTGGTGCCTTATCTGTTTCTTCAGCAGTTGCGGCTGAGAAATGTGAAATCGATAAGCGCCAATCTAAAGCGGTAGGTGAAAGTGCTGCGAAGAAGGTTCAGAAATCCTTTGAAGCTTACACCAATGGCCAGCTTGATGAAGCGATTGCCGTATTGTTGGAAGCCAACCCAAAGAACGATTTCGATAAAGCGTATGTTGCGCGTATGCTCGGTAACTTCTATGCCGAAAAAGGCAAGATGGATACTGCGATCAAGTACCTAAAACAAGCCGTTGAGGCGGATATTTTAGGTGGAACAGATCACGCGGCGACACTGCGCCTCTATGCCGACTTATTGCTACAAGAGAAGAAGTTTAAGGAAGCGATTCCTTACTATTACAAGTGGATGGACTTCACTTGTAAGGCTGACTCTCAAATGTATCGTCGTATCGGTATTGCTTACACAGAACTGAAACAGTGGGACAAAGTGATTGAAGTGGCTGATAAAGGTCTTTCACTCGCCGAAGCTCCTGATAAAGGTCTGTATCAGATGAAACTGACGTCTTACTTCAACCAGAAGAAGTATAAAAAAGCCGTTGGTGTGTTAGAAGTCATGGTGCCGTTATTCCCGGATGATGGCAGATTATGGGTTCAGTTAGCACAGTTTTATCTGATGGTAGAAGACTATGATAAGTCGCTAGCGACTTATGATTTGGCTTACCGTAATGGTTTCTTGGATACTGGAGCTAACATCACTCGTTTAGCTCAGCTGATGGCACAGAAAGGTGCGCCATATCAAGCAGCTAAAGTATTCCAAAAGAACATGAAGTCGGGCCTCATCACTGAAGATGCTAAATCTTACGAGATTTTGGCTGGTTTCTACCAAAACGCGAAAGAGTTCAAAGAAGCTGCTGAGTTTTATGGAAAAGCGGCTGCTATCAATAACGATGGCAAGCTGTACCTGAAACAAGGTCGTTTACTGAGCTTGAATGAGAAATACTCTGAAGCGATTCCAGTGCTTGAGAAAGCCATCTCTTTAGGTATCGAACATCCAGGTGAAGCAAACTTCGAATTGGCGTTAGCCCATTTAAGTTTGAAACAGTACAAGTCAGCTTATAACCGCGCTGTATTAGCCGCGAAGGATAAGAAGACTGAGAAGAGTGCAAACAGCTATATCGCTTATATCAAAGAAAAAGCGCGTATGCACAACGTTGAACTGTAATTCACTGTATTCGCAATGCAGATCTAAAAAGCCCCGTAAGGGGCTTTTTCTTTATTGCAGCTTGATAAGCACTTGGGATTGTTGCTGATTCCGTTCAAGCTCAAGTGATAGCTTTGAGACATTATTAAATAAGGATTCGATACGCTTTTCTTGGGTAGGTAAGCACAGGCAAGCGGCAAGTTTATAATCGATTTTCAGTTTGTGATTTTTACCAAATTCTTGATTAAATTCTTGAATATGTTGTTCGATACGCTTTAACACCACCTCAGTACCTTCCTCATCAATATTGAAAAGTCCTAACGCAAAATGGTTGTGATCTAACCTTGCAATCAAATCTGTCGCCCGTAGCAGTGCTTCTTGTACCTGTTTAGTAAAGAATTCGAGTAAATGGGGTTGTTTGACGGTTTCATGAATGTGAGGGCACAGATACAATAACGCCAAGCTTTGCTGCTCACGTATGTGCCTGTGCCACTCTCGGTTGAATACCTCCATGAAATAGGTTTGGTTATAGACCCCTGTTTCAGGATCCCTAAAACCTGAGTTACGAAATGAGTAGATCATAGATGAATCCCGTAAGCAGACTTTGAACTAAGTATAGGAAGAGTTTGGCTATCACGGACCCAAAAGGAGAAATATAAAAGATGAAATTAAGTTTATTGGCGGGAACGATAGCGTTAGTGTTTGCTTTACAAGGCTGCTCAAAGCCGGAAACAACGGCAGCGGTACAAGAAGGCTCAACCCAAGCCGCTGCGGCGCAAACTGAAACTCAAACCGCTGAGTCTAAATACGTCGCCTTAGTCGATGCCTATTTTAAAGATTACTTAAAGTTAGAGCCGATTTACGCCACTTTTGTGGGTGTTAATGACTACAACGCGCAGTTCGGCGGCGACTTAACCGAGGAATATCTTAAGGCGCGTCATGATCTAAATACCCGTTATTTAGCGCAAGTGAGGGCGATTGACCTTGAGCAATTGCCAGCCGATTTACAACTCAGTTACGCGCTGTTTGTTTATGACCGCGAAATGGCCCTAGTGGATGAAACCTTCCCATCACGCTTTATGCCGATCAGCCAGTTCTACAGTACCGTGATCACTATGGTGCAATTGGGTAGTGGTGAGAGTGCACAGCCTTTTAATACAGTGCAGGATTATCGCAACTGGGAGCAGCGTGTTAACGGCTTTATTGATTGGATCCAATTGGCCGAGAATCGTATGAATGAAGGTATTGCCAGTAAGGTGGTGTTACCTCGCGTGTTAGTTGAGCGGATTATTCCACAGCTTGATGCCATGCTTACTACGGATGCCAGCCAAAGCATTTTCTATTCACCGATTAATCACTTCCCTGAAGGGTTTTCGGATCAAGATAAAGCCGAGCTAACAGCAAGTTATCAAGCGATGATTAATGAGCGTTTAGTGCCTGCATTAACGGGGCTGCGTGATTACTTCAAGCAGACTTACTTACCTAAGTCCCGCGCGACGGACGGTTGGTCTGGTCTACCAAATGGTAAAGCTTGGTATCAGCATTTAGCCAATTCTCATACCACCACAACCATGCCAGTGGATGAAATTCACCAAATTGGTCTGAATGAGGTCGCACGCATTCTTTCTGAGATGGACAAAGTCCGTGAGCAAGTGGGTTTTAAAGGTGACTTAAAAGCCTTTTTTGCCTCTTTATCGTCTGAGCCACAATACTTCTATAGCGATCGCCAAGGCTTAATCGATGGTTATATGGTGTTGAAAGATAAGATTAACCAAGTATTGCCACAGTATTTTAATGTTATGCCAAAGGCCGACTATGTGGTTAAACCGGTTGAAAGCTTTAGAGAGCAATCTGCTGCTGGCGCGTCCTATGAATCACCAGCTGTGGATGGGAGCCGTCCAGGGGTGTTTTATATCAACACCTATAACCTAAAAGCACAGCCGAAATGGGGTATGACGACGTTGTCATTACATGAGGCCGCGCCTGGTCACCATTTCCAAATCGCCATTAAGCAAGAGCTAACAGGCGTTCCTGAGTTCCAACGTTTCAGTGGCTATACCGCCTTCGAAGAGGGCTGGGCGCTGTATGCGGAATACTTAGGCATCGAAATGGGGCTCTTTAGCGACCCTTATCAGTACTTTGGTAAGCTTTCAGACGAAATGCTGCGTGCGATGCGTTTGGTGGTAGATACGGGATTACATGCCAAAGGTTGGAGCCGCGAACAAGCGATTCAATACATGAAGGACAATTCGCCCATGGCCGAGTCGGATATTATTGCCGAGGTTGAACGTTACATGGCGATTCCGGGTCAAGCGCTCTCCTACAAAGTGGGCCAGCTAAAAATCCTCGCCCTGCGTGAACGCGCGGAAAAAGCCCTGGGTGATAAGTTTGACCTTAAGGCTTTCCATGATCAGATCCTCACCTCTGGCTCATTACCTATGGCGGTGATGGAGCAGAAGATCGATCGTTGGATTGCTGCGACTAAGGCTTAACACTGAGTCAATTCTGCTGCGCCGTTATCGATAACAAAATTAATGACGGCGCGGTTTAAGACTTTTTAATTAAACAGAATGTTTTTATACTCAACATTCACATCCCGTTTTCAGTCATAAAAACGGGAACCATATGATATTTGGGGCAAATGTCTCAGGATTATTCAGGGAGTTTTATCATGGTTCAGGCTACAGCAAGACATTTGTTAGTGAGCAGCGAAGAGCAGTGCCAAGCACTTAAACAACAGATCCTCGACGGTGCCGATTTTGCGCAAATCGCCCGCGCCCATTCTTCATGCCCATCGGGTGCACAAGGTGGGGAATTAGGTTCATTCGGCCCAGGCATGATGGTGCGTGAGTTTGATGAAGTAGTATTTAGTGCACCATTAAACGTGGTTCAAGGTCCAGTTAAAACCCAGTTTGGTTACCACTTACTCGAAGTCACCAGCCGCGGTTAATCGTCTTTTTGCCGAGACAATGGCAGCGTTTGGCTGCCATTTTTTTTAGTTCGTCCATCGATTGGGGAGCCGCTATGCTTGAACTCTATACCGACAGATTAAGACTTCGCAGTTTACAAGAGCAGGATTGGCCACATTTCTTGGCATTACACCAAGATCCTGACATCAATCGCTATGTGCGTATTCCTGAATCTGCCGAAGTGATCCGGCAAAAGTTTGAGCAGCGCTCCGCCATCTGGGACTATGCCTCTGGCGATTGGCTTACGCTGACGATCGAAACTCTGGATACCGGTGAGTTTATCGGGTTAACCGGCTTTCATTGCCAAAGTGTGGAGGAGCAACGTGCCGAGGTCGGTTATTTGCTGGCGCACGCAGGGCAAGGTAAAGGTTATGCCACTGAGAGTTTACAGGCGGTTGTCGATTGGGCCTGTTTAAGTCTGTCAGTCCATAAATTGGTTGGGTACTGCGCTAAAGATAATATCGGTTCAGCCCGGGTGATGGAGAAATGTGGCTTTCAACTCGAGGGCGTATTTCGGCAGCATTTTAAGATAGGCGATGAGTGGCTAGATGAATCCGCCTATGGGCTGCTGGCCGATGAAAGGCAAAGATAAGTTAAATTATCTGCATCCCATGGGACATGCTGCTATAATGCCGCAGGTTTATTTTTTGAGGCGTGTTTAAGTGGCGCAAATTAATCAGTTAGCTTTGTATCCTGGCGAAGATTTTATTGAATTGTACAAAGTGTTAAAGGTACAAGGTATGTCGAATGCCGGCGGCGAAGCCAAGCATGTTATTGATGAAGGTTTAGTTACCGTCAATGGCGAAGTGGAAACGCGCAAACGTAAAAAAGTCGTTGCGGGTGACATCGTCAGCTTTAATGGTGAATCGGTTCAAATCATTGCGGCTGAATAAGCCAGATACTGTGGAGTAGGATATGCAATTTCCAGACGACGATAATGGCAAAATGCTGGCTGCGATGGCCGAAGCCGGAATTGACCTCACTAAAGCCCTCGATGTTGATTTCTTTTTAGTTTTCGATGATCAGCGCGATGCTGAAACTGCACTCGAAGAGTTAGCTAACTCCGATTTAGAAGGCGAAGTTGAACTAAACCTTAACGATGAGCTTGGTAAGTGGGAAATCATCGTATGCATCAACATGGTGCCAGACTACGATGACTTGGTTGAGCAAGAGACCATTCTCAATGATTTTGCGGCCGAGTTTGGCGGCATGACGGATGGATGGGGCGTGATGCAACATCAAGAAGGTGATGATGAGTTTATGGATGACGACCATGTTCATGATGAACATTGCCATCACTAAGCCTATCGCCGGATAAGCCGTTAAAAAACCACCGCTCAGGTGGTTTTTACTATCTAAGCTTTGTCGATATCTGACGATTGCCGATATGGGGCAAATAACTCGAGCATCCAATCGATAAAGGCTTGCACTTTTAGCGGTAAGCTAGGGGATTTGGGTGTGAGTAAGTAATAGGCGTATGGGCTGGTAAAAGGCGCTTGAAACGGGATCACTAAGCTGCCATTGGCCAATTGATCTTCGATAAAAAAACGTGGGATCAGTGCTGCGCCCATGCCACTGGCTGCGGCTTGACTCAACATATAAAAATGCTCGACGCCAAAGGTTTGTGCCTGCGTGAGTACCAGTCCCACTTTATCCGCCCAATATTCCCAAAGCTCTGGCCGAGTGGTGTGTTTCAGCAGCGTAACCTGATTGATGTCTTCGATGCTTTTGAGTTTAGGCGCGAGTGACGGCGCGCACACTAAGCACAAGTCTTCATCCATCAATTTGATGTAATTAACACCTCTGGGGAGTTGAGTGCTGCTGCGGATGGCGATGTCGTAACGGCCTTGGCTGAAATCGACGGCAAAGTCACCAATCGAGAGATCCACATACAAATGCGGATGCCGAGATTTAAATTGCTCCATCCGGGGGATTAACCAGTTGATGGTTAAACTGGGTAACACATTGATAGCTAAAGTTTGTGGCCGCGAGCCTTGGCTACGTAAATCGGCGGTGGCGCTTGATAAGGTTTGCAGAGCCGCTTGCACATGGGGCAAGTAGCGCTTGGCTTCGTCCGTGAGTGCGACTTTTTTATGCAGGCGTACGAAAAGGGCAAAACCTAAGAATTCTTCTAATACACGGATTTGTTTACTGATGGCGCCGTGGGTGACATGCAGCTCTTTGCTCGCAAGTGTCATGCTTTGCAAGCGGGCGGCAGACTCGAAAGCCCGTAATGCATTGAGGGGCGGCAAGGAAGTAAACATAGGCGTATCCGAATCGAGTAAATGATAAGGGTATTTAGTGTGAGCTTTGCTCACGCTAGCGCGACAATAACTCCTTTGCGTTTATAAGGCAAACGCAGTCTAATGCGAAGCCTTAGCTCCTATTACTCAATAATAACAATCATGGAATTTGAACTGACTCTACAAATTGCGGCATTACTCTTTGGCGTGGCTATGGTGGCGGGGTTTATCGACTCTATCGCCGGCGGCGGAGGATTGCTGACTATCCCAGCGTTAATGTGGGCGGGTTTACCGCCAGCGGTGGCACTCGGGACTAATAAATTACAGGCCTGCGGTGGCAGCTTCTTTGCGAGTTTGTACTTTGTGCGTAAGGGATTAGTTGATTTGAAGGCCGTTAAACTGTCCCTTATCTGTGCCTTTGCGGGCGCCGCCTTAGGCACTATTCTGGTGCAGTTGGTCGATGCCAAAGTACTGGAGTTAGTCCTACCTTTTTTAATCCTCGCGATTGGTTGTTATTTCTTGTTTTCGAAAAAGATTTCGGAAGATGACCGCCACCAAGTGTTAACGCCTACCGCCTTTGCCTTTACCGCCGCGCTCGGTGTGGGTTTGTATGATGGCTTTTTTGGCCCAGGCACAGGGAGTTTCTTCGCGCTGGCCTTTGTGACCTTGGCCGGTTTTGGTCTGGCAAAGGCGACGGCACACGCCAAGGTGTTAAACTTCTCGACCAATATTGCTTCGCTTATCTTCTTTACCTTAGGCGGCAAAGTGATTTGGGTGCTCGGCTTAGTCATGCTTGCTGGGCAGGCAATCGGCGCTACCTTAGGTTCGCGCTTAGTCGTGACCAAGGGCACTAAGATCATTAAGCCATTAGTGGTGACTATGTCCTTGGCCATGAGTGTGAAGCTACTAGCCAGCCAATATCACCTGTTTTGATATAGCCTCTCTCATATTTAACTCTCCCTAGTAAGGTCGATTGTCTATTTGTGCTGCATAGTCCATGAGCACAGTTTTCGGCCTTATTGCTGCAAATCTCTTCACTCCCTTGGTATTCGCTATACTCCGCAGTCATGTTTAGGATAACCTAGCATTTTTAAAGCGTTTTTAGGGGCTATTGGCTGTGTTATTGCCAAGCGTTTTCGCCTGAGACTTCACTCGTTAAATGGTAAGCGCCCACGCGATAAAATCGGCTTAGTATCCATTAAGGTTTAGCAACGATGAGATTTATCCATACCTCGGACTGGCACATTGGTCGCCAGTTACATAATCAATCACTCTTAGAAGACCAAGCCTATGTGCTTGATCAAATAGTGACATTGGCAGAGCAGCACACTGTCGATGCGGTGATTATTGCCGGGGATATTTACGATAGATCGATTCCTCCTGCCAGCGCCGTGGCTTTGCTCGATGAGGTGCTTAATCGCCTCATCACAGAGTTAGGATTACAAGTGCTGATGATTGCCGGTAACCACGACGGGCACGAACGCTTAGGCTTTGCGGCTAAACAAATGGCGGCAAGTGGCTTGCACATTATTGGGCCGCTTCAGGCTGATTTAACGCCGATCCGCTTAAGCAGCCCAAGTGGCGATGCTTACTTTTATCCGCTGCCTTACGCAGAACCTGCAACCGTGCGCCAAGTATTTGAGGCGGATGCTAAGGGGCTCAGCGTGTCCAGCCATGAAGAGGCGATGGCGCTACTGCTAGAACAAGTCCGCAGCCACGACAGCCAAGGGTTACCTAAGGTCGTTGTTAGTCATTGCTTTTTAGATGGTGGCAGTGAGTCCGAGTCCGAGCGGCCATTGAGTATTGGTGGCGCCGATAAAATTTCCCCACGGCTTTTTAGTGAGTTTGACTATGTCGCCCTCGGCCACTTACACGGACCGCAATATAAAGGCAGTGAACATGTACGTTATTCTGGCTCGATTTTGAAATACTCCTTTAGCGAACAGCATCAACATAAGTCTGTCACTTTAGTGGATGTCACAGCGCACACTCCGGCGCAGATCCAACTCTTGCCCTTAACTGCGCTGCGCGATGTGCGGATTATCGAAGGAGAATTGGCGCATTTATTAGATCTTGGGAAGACCGATGCCAAGCGTGAGGATTATCTGATGGTCAGACTCCTTGATAAACACGCCATTTTAGATGCCATGGGCAAATTGCGCAGTGTCTATCCCAATGTGCTGCATCTAGAACGTACTGGATTAATGGCGGGCGAACAGGCCGTCGCACTCAATCGTGACCATATCAAAAAAGGCGAAATGGCGATGTTCCGTGATTTTTTCAGTCAGGTTTCTGGCGAGGAATTGAGTGATGCGCAGCAAGCGGTTATGGATGAGATTTTAACTAAGCTTCACAGGGATGAAGGCGATAGCGGTGAATCTACTCGCGTTGCAGCAAAAGGGGAGCAATCCGCATGAAGCCACTCTCGCTGTCTATGTCGGCCTTTGGTCCTTTTGCTTCGAGTCAAACCATTGATTTTACCGAACTGGGGAATAACCCCTTATTCCTGATCAACGGGCCAACAGGCGCGGGCAAAACCACGCTGCTCGACGGAATTTGTTTTGCGCTTTACGGAAAAACCACGGGTAACGAGCGTGAAGGCAGCCAGATGCGCTGCGATATGGCTGATGATAGCGTACTGACTGAGGTAACCTTTCATTTTCAATTAGGTAGTACGGGTTATCGTATTCGCCGCGTCCCCGAGCAGGAAAGATTAAAGAAAAGCGGTGATGGCTCAACGGTACAAAAGAGTGAGGCGCAGCTGTATAAGATTGCCCCGGATGGCAGTGAAACCCTTATCGTCGCCAGTAAAGTGTCAGACGCCACGGCCGAAATCGAGGCATTAACCGGCCTAGATGTAGAGCAGTTCCGCCAAGTGATGGTGCTTCCGCAGGGGAAATTTCGCGAATTGCTGATGGCCGACTCTAAGGCACGTGAGCAGATTTTTAGCCAATTATTCCAAACCCATATCTATAAGCGCATCGAAGATACTCTAAAGGCTAAGGCGGCGGATATTCGTGCCTTAGTGAAAGAGCAGCGCGCCCGCCGCGACGGTATTTTGCAAACGGCAGCACTCACATCCGATGATGAGCTTGCCGCTGAGTTTAGCCGCATTGAACCCGAATTCGCGGCGGCGACGGCGGCAAAGGAGCGGAGCGTTGCGGCGCATTTGGCGGCATTAAAACAGCGTGATAGCGCGCAGCAACTCTTTGCTGAATTTACTCGCTTACAGGAATTGCAGGCTGAGGCGCTTAGCCTTAATGAGCAGCAAGCGCAAATTGCAACCCAAACGACACGGCTTGAGGTGCCCAAGCAAGCACTGCGGGTAAAACCCTTATTAGATAATGCCTTGTCGCGGGAGCAAGAAGCGAGTGTTGCAGCCGCTCAGCGCGATAGCGCACAGTTGACGCTCGATGCCGCTAAGCTCGCACTCTCTCATGCTGAAACTGCGGCGCAGGAAATTATCCCCCTTGAACATAAGCTGCGTGAGGTTGAGCAGCAAAATAGTCATCTCAGTGCGTTAGTGCCGCAGCTGGCAGAGTTTGCCAGCCTGGAACAAGCTTTAGCGCAGGCAAAAGAGATACTGCAACACACCAAATTGCAGGGGCAGGAGAGTAAAACTGCACTTGCCACCTTAGTTGAACAGCGCGGTCATTGTGAGAATCAACTGCCAGCCTTGCAATCGCAAAGTGAGCAGCAACTTGCCACTGCGCAGGCGCTGCAGCAGCACCGTCATATGCTCGAGCAGTTCAAGCAGTGGCAGCAGATCTGTGCCAAAGTTGCGCATACTCAAGGGGTTCTTGAGCAGGTCGGCTTACAAGGAAAAGCGCTTAATACCCAATATCAAGCAGCTTCAACGGCTTACAAGTCTTTGCAACTGAAATGGTTTCAAGGTCAGGCAGCCATTTTAGCTAGAGAGTTAAAACCCCATGAGCCATGCCCGGTTTGTGGCAGTTCGGCCCATCCGCATCCTGCGGTGAGTCATGAGGATTTACCAACGGATCTACAATTGCAGGCGGCGCAGGATGCCGAGGCCTTGGCGCTCGATAATCTCAATAAAGCGCGGGCAGAATATCGCGGGCTGCAAAAGCAATTAGAAACACAGCAACATCAGGCGAATGAGCTGGCAACAGTCCTTGGCGATAAGGTTGATTTGTCACTCGAATCCCATAGCCAAACCTTAGAAAGGCTCATGCAGCAAGCGAAGCAAGCCGATGCTGCGGCGCAAGCGCTGCAGCAGTTACAGCAACAGATCAAAACCTTGCAGCAGCAAGAGTCGACTTTGGCGCAGCAACTTGAACTTGAGCGTGAGCGTTACCGTGAGCAAGAAGGCAAAGTCGAACGGCTATCGGGTCAATTTGCGGAAAAAGCGCTGAGGATCCCAGAAGAATACCGAACACTGGATGTATTGAATCAAGCGATTGCACATAACCAGCAGCAACTCGAACAGATAAAACGTCAGATTGATGTTCTCAGAACCGCGCAGCAGCAGGCAACGCAGCAGAGTGTGGCGGCGCAAACGGCATTATCGGCGGCGATAGAGCGTTGTCATGCTACGGCAGATCTGCAGGCGCAAGCACAGCAGACACTACTGACGGCACTGGATAACGCAGGCTTTATTGATAGGGATGCATTGCGCGAAGCCTTGTTAACCGATGAGCAAATGCAGACGCTGGCCGAGGGCATAGAAACCTATCACAGACAGTGCGCCTTAAATCAGTCGCAACTGACTCAGCTTACAACCAAGTTGAGCGAGTCGACATCACCCGACCTTGACGCCTTGGAGGCCTTGCTGACTGAGCGACTCGCGCAGCTTAAAGCGGCGGAAGGGGTATGGAGTCAACTCCATACTCGGCTCACCTTGCTTAACAATACCCAAACTCAGCTGGCGATTGTCGATCAAAAGGCCAAATCCCTCGAGGATGAATACGCTGTGGTTGGCACCTTGGCCGATGTTGCCAATGGTAATACGGGCAACAAAATTTCCCTGCAACGCTTTGTGCTCAGCGTATTGCTCGACGATGTGTTGCTTGCGGCAACGCAGAGGCTGCATTTAATGAGTAAAGGGCGCTACCGATTATTGCGTAAAGAGGACAGGGCGAAGGGCAATAAGGCCTCAGGGCTGGAGCTTGAAGTCGAGGATGCCTACACCTCTAAAGTGCGTCCCGTTGCGACCTTAAGTGGTGGTGAGAGTTTTATGGCTGCCTTGTCGATGGCATTGGGCTTATCCGATGTGGTTCAAGCTTACGCAGGGGGGATAAAACTCGATACCTTATTTATCGACGAGGGCTTTGGCAGTTTAGATCAGGACTCCCTCGAGCTTGCCATCCGTACCCTCATGGATTTGCAATCGGCGGGCAGGATGATTGGGGTGATTTCCCATGTTTCGGAAATGAAAGAGCAGATAGGCACCCGAATTGATATCTTGAAAACCTCCCATGGGAGCGAAATCAAGGTGATTTTGCCTTAGTGTGATCTAAGTGGATGAGTATTTTCTTAACACTTTGTTTTTATTGACATGGCTAACGCGATTTTAAGCTGCTTAACATCTATATACAGAACACACAATCGGTTTAAAGTGCTAACTGACGCATGTTTTTAGTAAATAGTGCTAGAAAAGTGCAAAATAGCGTTTGTCATAATCGGTTTTTTGGGATAAGTTGGGAAAATTCGGGCTTCCCCCTGTGGGACTGATTCAAAAATATAACGCAATAACGATAACAAAAGGTGAAAGCGTTGCAGACAGGTAAACCCAATTTGGCTAATTTTCCGCAAATTCGTTTGCAGAACTTATCTTCAGCCCAGAAAAATATTCTCCTTGTTGGAGGTCTATTAATCGGTGCGGCGATGTTAATGCCGAATGCTAATCATGTGGTGCCTACTGCTCAACGTATTCCCGTCGCGCTCGATATTGAGACTATATTGCCACAGATATCAGAGCCTGTAGAAACCGCTCCGATTGTCGATAATACCCCGCATTTTGAACGCGTCATCGCCTCTGGTGATACTTTAAGCGCTTTATTTTCTAAGGCGGGTGTCGATCAGCAAACCATGTATAAGGTATTAGAAGCCGATTTAAACATTCTGGCGCTAGATACCTTATTACCCGGTAACCGTATTCAATTTTGGCTGGATAATGAAGGCCAACTGCAAAAGTTAGAACTGTATTTTAATGCCGCGCGCCAAGTGGTATTTACTCGTTATGAAGATGGCAGCTTTAACGTTGAAGAAATTAACGTTGAAGGTGTGTGGCAAAACCGTATTCTCACTGGCGATATTAAAGGCTCATTCTACGTTTCGGCGCAAAAAATGGGTTTAGCAGCGGCCGATATTCAGCGGATTGAAGATTTACTCAAAGAGAAAGTGAATTTCGCACGAGATCTACGTGCAGGTGATAAATTTTCTGTTTTGGTAAATGATCAATATGTTGAGGGCGAAGCAACCGGAAGCAGCCAAATATTAGGCGTAAGCATTAAAACGGGTCGCTCAGAAATTAGTGCATTCCAACATACCGATGGCAGTTATTACGATGCTAAAGGCCAAAGCTTAGTGCGAGCCTTCCAACGTATTCCATTGGCTAAACAGCCACGAATGAGTTCTCGTTTTAACCCGACGCGTAAACATCCTATTACTGGCCGCATTTCTCCCCATAACGGTACCGACTTTTCAGTACCTATTGGCACTAAAGTTATTGCTCCAGGCGATGGTGTCGTAAGCTTAGTCACCGATCACCAATTCGCGGGTAAATATATTGTGATTGAACACGGTGGTAAGTACCGTACACGTTATTTACATCTTTCTAAGGCATTAGTGCGTAAAGGTCAGAGAGTGACTCGTGGCCAAGTGATTGCTTTATCAGGCAATACTGGACGTTCTACCGGTCCACATTTGCATTATGAATTCCATGTTAACGGCAGACCTGTGGACCCAATGAGAGCCGATATCCCGATGGCGAGCCAATTAGCGAATCAAGAATTACGTACCTTCACCAATATAGTGAAGAGCCGCCAAGCGTTAATGAATTTAGGCTAATCCATTCATTAATCCGAGCGAACCGAAAATAAAAACGCCGATGAATCTGATCTCATCGGCGTTTTTATTTGCGCTGCGTGTAGTGATAACGGCTGGAAAACGCTGTATTCATCAAAATACAAGTTTAATCGGGTTGATGTTTGGCCGAATAAGCAATGAGTGTTACTGCTTTAATAAGCGTTGAATAGAGTGAAGCTGGCAACAACATAAAGAGTACAAGCAGATATCGCCTTATAGATGCGCCGAGTGCCGATATAAGCGAGTTACTTCGCGTTACTATGCTTTGTCTTTATCTAATTTGATTAGGTTACGGCGGTCAACTCAAATGAATTAACTGGCCTGACGTTTTTGCATTGCCTTTAAGGCACATTTGCATAGACGACCTTTTAAAGCTGGGCAGCCTCCGCAGGGGGATTTTTTATAAGGACGAAGTGCAAAACTGCGTTCAGTGGCTAATGGACGGATATGCTTAATAACGGCGGATGATAAAAATTTAGCATCATTCGCGGCACTAAAATGGGCTTTAGCTAATTTAAGTTGTTTCTTGCGGGCGGTCTTATCGAGAGTTTGGATTTGCTGTTTCGCCACATATTCGGACAATAATTGGCTTAAGTGTTTACGCTGCTGTTTTTTCTGTTGAGCGCGAGTCGCATGCATTATTGGGGTATTTGCCGAATAAAGGTTTTGCAATTCAACAAGGCTATTAGATTTTGCCTGCTGTTTTTGCAGTTTCTTGGCCTGTTTTTTACACCACTTTTCCAGTTTTTTACCAATTTTTTGCTTTTTCATACGACTTTTACACTGCTTTTGTGTGCTAACGAATAAGACAGATTCATTCTAAATGAAAATTATTATCAGTCAACTGAGTGTGAGAAATAGACGAGAAAAATGCGAGCTTACTTGAAAAAGTTTATTTAGTTTGAGTAGGGCGATTGGTTAGCGTCGATACAGGTTAGCAATAAACGCAGATCGAATTCGAATTGATGGTAATCGGGCTCCATATAAGTACACAACTTATAGAAAGCTTTATTATGATCCTTCTCTTTTAGGTGAGCGAGTTCGTGTACAACCACCATTCGAAGCAAGGGTTCGGGGACGCGCTTTAACCGTGAAGAGATACGGATTTCGTTCTTAGCCTTGATTTTATTCCCTTGCACTCTGGAGACGTAAGAATGTAAGCCAAGTGCATGATGACTCATACTAATTTTGTCATCGAAGATCACTTTTGACAGGGGAGAGGATTGGCGTAAAAACTGATTTTTTATCCCTTGGGTATAGTCATAGAGAGCTTTGTCGCTGCGGATCTCGTGAACAGTGGGATGACGACGCAGCAAAACATCCGCAAGCTTTCCACCTTCGAGTAGTTGCTGAACTTGGCGTTGGATATCCGGACTATAACCGCTTAAATATTTTAAGGTTTGCATTGTTTCTAGCTGTGGGGAAACGAGCTTAGCGCTACAGTTGCGCTAAGCTCACACGCTTAAGCTTTACCGAAGATACGGCGATTTTGCTGAGCGTAGGCCGCCTCAAAGGCGGGTTGTTGGACGCGTTTGAGATCTAAGCTGTCAAAATCAACTTGAGGTGGATTACGCTTGTTTTGTTCCTTTATCGCAACAGGCGACAACAAGGTCACCGGCAGATCGCCGAGTTGAATTGCGGCTTCGAGTTTAAAGCTGGTGGCAGAGCCAGCCAGTTTGCCTTTTTGCTCGCGCTCGATAACGACGATTTCATCGACCTTATAATCTTCCATTAACTTATGGAAAGCGAAGTGAAATTCACGGATCGTTTCCGCTGAGGCTGATTGAGCGACGCTAAAAGACACTTTACGGCAGCTTGGTACGTTGAAGGTTTCACCTTCGTAGCTCAGCAGACTGATAATGGCTTCGCCGCCTTTTAATTCAACACCACAAATTCGCATGTTACACCTTTAAATATCAACATTTCTTACATATGGCAGGAGCATATTCCCGCCCGTAATATCGAGAGTCTGCACTATGGACTCTCGTGAGTAAATCATTAACGCTCGTCGTCATGATCCTGCAGCAATGGCGCCGCAGGTTTTTTACGCATTGGCGCATCACCCACATCAACCCCAGTGATAAAGCGTTTATCCCTTGAGGGAGCTGCTTTAACGGTTTTTGACTTGGCGTTCGCTTTGGTTTTTGTTCCTGCCTTGGTTACCGCTTTAGCTGCGGCGGCTTTAGGCTTGTCTTTTAAACCACTAAATTTAGCTTCGAGCCCCTTAATCACGCTGATCTCAAAGGTCTTTCTCAGGAAGAGTTGTACTTTCTTAAAGTTATCCCAATCCTTAGGACCAACGAGGGAGATTGCATCACCTTTGGCGCCTGCGCGTCCGGTACGACCTATGCGATGGACATATTCTTCGGCAAATTTTGGCATGTCGAAGTTAATGACGAGGGAGACATTGAGTAAGTCTAAGCCACGGGATGCCACATCTGTGGTCACCAGAATCTGCTGCTGACCACGGGCAAATTGATCCATGATTTGATTACGTGCCGCTTGTTTAAGCTCACCACTTAAGGCGGCTGTGGCAAAACCCTGCGCCGAGAGTTTGCTCGCTAAGCGTTCGGTGTCGGCGCGGGTGGCGGTAAAAATAATCACTTGCTTGTGAGTTTCATCGCTAAGCAGGCGTGTGAGCAGGGCTTCTTTGTGATCTAAGTGATCGCACAGATAAATACGCTGGGTTATGTCCTGATGCTCAGTGTGGGCTGCGCCAATCGCAACATGCGACGGATTTTTAAGTAATGCTGCCGCAATCTCATTGATTTCACTGTGATCTAAGGTGGCCGAAAACATTAAGGTTTGACGGCGCTTATGATCGGCTGCAGCGTTGATGGCTTTTAATTGCGGCGCAAAACCCAGATCCAGCATACGGTCGGCTTCATCAAGGACAAGCAGTTCTAATCCATTGAGGAAGAGGTTTTTTTGCTCTAAATGATCGGCGATACGCCCAGGCGTTGCCACGATAAAATGTGGCTCTTTTGCCAGCGCTTTGGCTTGATCGTTAAAGTTTTCACCGCCTAATACGCTAATGGCTTTGTATTGGGTGTTCGCCACTAGTAAACGTAACTGACTATACACCTGATGGGCTAATTCACGGGTAGGTAATAAAATCAGTACTCTAGGATCGCGCTTACTTAAAGCGCGGGTGGAGATAACCCTTTGCAATGCTGGCAACAAAAACGCTAAGGTCTTACCTGACCCAGTCTTTGATGATGCCATTAAATCTTTACCTGCCAATGCGATAGGCAGTGCTTGTTCCTGGATGGCGGTTGGGGTTGCAATCCCCATATGCTTTAAGCTTTGTAACAGACGCTGGTCCAGAGAAAAATCAGTAAACTGCAAAGGTATATCCCCTAAATCTGAGTGAGGGCAGATTATAGCCTTAAATCACTATGCTCAGCTATCTTGATTGGTCATTATCTTACTGGATCCGCTAAATTACGGCTGATATGGCAGACTTCATTTCGAGCATCCATTTACTCCAAACAATTTGCTTGCTGAACAACTTAGTGCGCACCTTCTCGCAATGGATGTGTATGATGCTCGATTGAAGAGTGTTGGATACAGGCCTTTGCTTAGGCAGGCGGAATAATAAACCATTAATGATTGACACTGTTCTGGGCGGAATTTAGCTTATTCAAATCATAGAGTTGTTAAGGGAAACATAGTATGAGCAAAGGGACAAAACCGACAATAGGTATTGCCTTAGGAAGCGGAGCCGCCAAGGGCTGGGCACATATTGGCGTACTTAATGGGCTCGCCAATATGGGGATAAAACCCGATAAGGTGGCCGGTTGCTCAGTAGGAGCCTTAGTGGGCGCAGCCTATGCTCATAATCATTTAGCCGAGCTTGAAGAGTGGGTACGCAGCTTTTCGAGTTGGGATGTCCTCGGACTGATGGACATTCGCTGGCGTAAAGGGGGATTGATTGGTGGTGAGAAAGTCTTCGATGTACTGCAATCGCGTATCGGCGATATCAATATTGAGGATTTGGACCGACCCTTTGCGGCGATTGCGACGGACTTATATTCAGGGCAAGAAATCTGGTTTCGCCATGGTGATTTACGCCAAGCCGTGCGCGCCTCGTGCTCAATGCCAGGGATATTAGCCCCCGTACGACAAGGGGAGCGTTGGCTCGTCGATGGCGCCGTTGTTAATCCTGTGCCCGTGTCTGTGAGCCGAGCTATGGGCGTCGATATAGTGATTGCCGTTGATTTGCATGGGTTTCATTCTGGGCGGCTGCAAGTATTGCCCGTCAACATGACCAGCCATAAGGCGCCAAAGGAAGAAAATGAAATGCCCGCTCGCCAAGAAACTGGCTTTATGGATTTGTTTGCTAGGGGGCGGGAATATGTCAGCAGCTTAACCGACAAGTTTTCCCTCGGCACTAAATCTAACCCTGGCATGATTGCGGTAATGTCACAGTCGATGGGGATTTTAGAGCAACGCCATAAGCGGGCGCGTTTGATGGGTGATCCTCCCGATATTTTGGTCGTGCCTGAAGTCGCTAATATCGGCACTATGGAGTTTCACCGCGCCGACGAGGCTATTGCCGCAGGAGAAGCGGCTGTCGCTAAGGCGGCGCACTTGATTGAAGCGGCAATTTGGAAAGGTTAATCGACAGGGATGGTTCATCGTTACATATTGATTTAGGCAAGTGATTGTTTGATTGGCTTATTTTTTGCTTTAGCTTCATCACACAGTGTTAGATGCCGAATTATTGACGATGAATCCTCTTTTAAATGCCTTAAATCTGAACCGTAGCAGTGTTGCCGATGCCTATGGCCTGAACAGCAAGAAGACGGACACGAGTAAGACAGACACAAGTAAGACTGAGTCCAGCACGGAGGCTAAGTCATCCGTCAAGGATACACCTAAGACTGAAGCGAAACCGAGCGATGACATTGCTTTGTCACCCCGCGCGCTTAGGGCACAAAAAATCCAAGCGATGTCGAAGGACTTTTTTGCCGATGGCCAGTTTAGTGTGTCAGATATCCCAGCCCTAGTGTCTCGACTGCAAAAGGACGGCATTTTGTCCGATGCACAGGTTGAGCGCCTGTCACAAAATGGCATTAATTTGCCGAGTCAAAAGCCGAGCAAGCAATCCCTGCAGGACTTTATCGACGATGAGCTAAAGTCTTTGGCGGAAAAGTCACCAAACAGTCCTATGATCGACACCTTAGTCGATGCTAAAAACGTATTGTCGAATATGGATGATGCGCAATCCCCAGTGCTGGCACAAAAAGCCACTAAGGTATTTGGCCAGTTAACCGATTATCTAAATAGCAACCCCACACTGAGCGACAGCCAAAAACAGTTATGGCAGGGGCTTAAGTCGACTATGCAAGTGGCTTCCTCCATGGGGATGCAGCAGTCGGCATCGGGGCAACTGAGTAGTTATCTTGCCTTAGCCAAGCGCTAACTCTGTTTGAGTGTAAACCTTAGCCAAGGGCAAACGCCGAGCTACGGACTGCTTTTATTCCAAGGACTTTTATTACAAGGACTTTGGCTTTCGGGCCAAGGTACTTTGTCGTGATTAGCGGGCATTTTTAGCGTCCGCTATCCTGCTTTATGGCCAAGGTCAAGGCTTAAAACTGAGATCATTGGGTTTGGCTACAGTTCTTCTTTGTTCTTTTTATCCATCCGATAAATCATGATCTGGATCATGGAATTTTAGGTGTTAATGCCGCTTAATTACCTAGATATTGTGTTTATTGATTATCTAAACACTATATGTAGTGTTAATTTTAATCGGAATGGAGAGGAACTGAACAATGCCAGTCGTGATCAAGCGGGATGGTTGCCGCACACCTTTTGATGAAACAAGGATAAGAGATGCAGTGATAGCGGCTGCAAACTCGGTTGGGATAGAGGATGCTGACTATGCCGCGACGGTTGCAGCTTGTGTGAGGGAGCGAGTGGCCAATCTGGCAGAAGTCGAGATCCACCATTTACAGGATGCGGTTGAAAACCTACTGATGGAAGGGCCTTACAAGTCTCTGGCGCGGGTCTATATCGAGTATCGCCATGACAGAGATATTTGCCGCGATGCGACCAGTAAACTCAATCTTGAAATCCGTGGTTTAGTGGAGCAGAGCAATGCGGCGCTGTTAAATGAAAACGCCAATAAAGACTCTAAAGTGATCCCAACCCAGCGGGATCTACTCGCGGGTATCGTCGCTAAACATTACGCCAAGAGCCATATTCTGCCTAAGGATGTGGTGGCCGCCCATGAACTTGGTGAAATCCATTACCACGATCTCGATTATTCGCCGTTTTTCCCGATGTTTAACTGCATGTTGATTGATTTGGCGGGCATGTTGACCCACGGTTTTAAAATGGGCAACGCCGAAATTGAGACCCCAAAATCCATCTCCACCGCTACTGCTGTTACGGCGCAGATTATTGCCCAAGTGGCGAGCCATATTTATGGTGGCACTACGATTAACCGTATCGATGAAGTGCTCGCACCTTTTGTGGCGAAGAGCTATGACAAACATTATCAAGTGGCACTCAATTGGCAGATAAAAGATGCCAAGGCCTATGCGACGGCGCTGACAGAAAAAGAATGTCATGATGCTTTCCAATCCCTTGAATATGAAGTGAATACCTTGCATACCGCCAATGGACAAACGCCCTTTGTCACCTTTGGTTTTGGTCTTGGCACTTCGTGGGAGTCGCGTTTAATTCAGCAATCCATGTTGAAAGTGCGTATGACGGGCCTAGGTAAAAATCGTAAGACTGCCGTGTTCCCTAAACTGGTGTTTGCGATTCGTGATGGCATTAACCACAAGGCCGGTGATTGCAACTACGATGTCAAACAAATGGCCCTAAAATGCGCCAGCATGCGCATGTATCCTGATATTTTGAACTACGAGCAAGTGGAAAGAGTCACGGGATCATTTAAAACCCCAATGGGCTGTCGCAGCTTTTTAGGCTCCTACAAAGAAAATGGCGAGCTGGTCCATGAAGGGCGCAATAACCTTGGGGTGGTGAGCTTAAACTTGCCCCGAGTGGCCCTCGAGGCCAATGGCGATGAGGCTGAGTTTTATCGTATTTTAGATGAGCGTTTACAACTTGCCCGCCGTGCATTAGATACTCGCATCGAACGCTTAAATGGCGTTAAAGCCAGAGTTGCGCCGATTCTGTATATGGAAGGCGCCTGTGGTGTGCGCCTGCGCGCCGATGATGATATCGCCCAAATCTTTAAAAATGGTCGGGCATCGATTTCATTAGGCTATATCGGTTTACATGAAACCATCAATGCGCTCTATGGCACTGAAACCCATGTGTTTGATGATGCTAAGCTTAGAGAAAAAGCGGTGGCGATTGTCGCGCACCTTAAAGCGGCTACCGATGCATGGAAGGCCGAAACCGGTTATGGGTTTAGCCTTTATAGCACCCCGAGTGAGAGCCTCTGCAGCCGTTTCTGCAAGCTCGATGCGCGCCAATTCGGCGTGGTTGCAGGGGTCACCGATAAGGGCTATTACACCAATAGCTTCCACTTGGATGTGGAAAAGCGGGTGAATCCCTACGATAAAATTGATTTTGAGCAGCCATATCCTGCGATCGCCAATGGCGGATTTATTTGCTACGGCGAGTATCCCAACATGCAGCACAATATCGAAGCGCTCGAAAATGTGTGGGATTACAGCTATAGCCGCGTGCCTTACTACGGCACTAACACGCCGATTGATGAATGCTACGACTGTGGTTTCACAGGTGAGTTTAGTTGTACCAGTAAAGGTTTTACTTGCCCTAAATGCGGTAACCACGAGCCAAGCCGAGTGTCCGTCACTCGCAGAGTGTGCGGTTACTTAGGTAGTCCAGATGCCAGACCATTCAACCATGGCAAGCAAGAAGAAGTGAAACGCAGGATCAAACACTTGTAACACTTTTGCCTTGTTTGTTTTGTTACACTGGCACAGTCGCACTGGTGGCGACTGTGCTTTGATGTTTAGCCCGTAATCATATTGGGCTTTAGCGCGGACGCAGTAATGAACTATCACCAATATTATCCCGTTGACGTGGTGAACGGTCCAGGCACCCGGGTAACCCTATTTGTGTCAGGTTGTGAGCACCAATGCCGAGGTTGCTATAATCAAAGTACTTGGGATGTGCGCTCAGGCCATTTGTTTGATAAGGCGATGGAAGATACGCTTATCGCCGATCTACAGGATGAGCGCATTGTGCGCCGCGGCTTGTCACTCTCTGGCGGCGATCCGCTCTTACCCGCCAACCTTGAGGGGATCCTCGCGTTAGTGAAGCGGGTGAAAACCGAATGTCCGGGTAAAGATATTTGGCTGTGGACGGGTTATACCTGGGATGCGCTAACGGATAAGCAGCGTGCGGTATTGGAATATGTGGACGTGCTGGTGGATGGTAAATTCGAGCAGAGCCTTGCCGATCCGAGTTTGCCATATCGTGGCAGCAGCAATCAGGTGATCCGTTTCTTATAAAAGCGGTAACGAGGATCGCTAACTTGCTGTTATAATCCCACACCTTGACACAGTGACCCGGACATTCAGGCCCTAAATGGTGCACATATCGACTGGGATTCACTTAAGTAATTTAAGGTAAAATGATGAATTTAAAGCAAGAACTGCAGCAGCTTAACGATAAGCTAGATAAGTTTCGTCGTAAACTGGCGGCAGCAGAGCAACGTGGCGATGCCGTTATTGTGGCGCAATTTAAACGCGATATTGCGGCGGTCACTAAGCAAATCAATAGTGTAAAAACGCAGCAGTCGCGTCTTTTACAAAAGCAAGGCACAGATATTCAACACTTGCCATTCCACCGCGCCCTCACCAAAGCTGAGCAAGCCGACATGGGTCAACTGAAAAAGACAGTTAAAGGCCTAGTGGTTGTGCATCCTATGACGGCATTAGGACGCGAAATGGGCTTAACCGAAGTAACAGGTTTTGCGCCAGCAAAGTTTTAAGTTTTATTGGCAAGTTATTCATTGAGTTGCAAAATAAGGCACATGCCTATTTTGCAGCGCCTTGAATGGTTGTTCGACAGATTGAGCTATACCCGTGATAGCGCCGCAGGCTTCGATTTATAGTTGATTAAATTACTAAAGTATTTCGTGAATACGGAAAACGCTTTAGAATAGGCGCTCAGTAGGCGAAGAGCCCAATCATCGTTTTGTTTATGGATGTTCCTTCCGTCTCATGGAATGAGAGTAGTCGTTAAGGTTAAGTCATGTCGATAAAATATGTCGCGACGTCAAAATTACCCACTCCCTGGGGCGTTTTTGCCATGCACGGTTTTGAAGATACCGAAACCGGTAAAGAGCATGTTGCCCTCACATTTGGCACCCTAAGTAGCGATGCCCCCATATTAGGTCGTATTCACTCTGAATGTCTTACGGGCGATGCCTTGTTCAGCTTACGCTGTGACTGTGGCTTCCAGCTGCAAACGGCGATGCAAAACATTGCCGAAACCGGCAGTGGATTTATCTTATATTTGCGCCAAGAAGGGCGTGGTATTGGTCTGCTGAATAAGATCCGTGCCTATGAGTTGCAGGATAAAGGCGCCAATACGGTTGAGGCGAATGAGCAATTAGGTTTCCCAGCGGACATGCGTAAGTACGATATGATCCAACCTATGCTTGAACAAATTGGCGTGAAGCATGTACGCTTAATGACCAATAACCCTCGCAAAGTCAAAGCGATGAAAGAAATCGGCATCGAAGTGGTTGAGCGTGTTCCCCTGCAAGTCGGTAAAAATCGCTACAATGAAGCTTACTTAAAGACCAAATCCACCGAGCTTGGCCATATGATGTCTGAGTATCATTTTACGGATGAAGAGTAATCTTTAACCCAAGCGATAACCGATTAGGCTTAGCAAATCAGGATCTGTTTGCATAAATTGAAGACCATCTTTAGCCGGTTACTCGTTAAATGCTTTTCCTGTTCGGCGCTATCAATGGGGTGTGCCTTCCCACTGTTGGCGTCGACCGCTGCCATTGCAAGCCACACCCCAGTGCAGATCGCACAGCAATCTCAGTCGTTTGCTCAAATGAGCCCCGAATCGCCGATTGATGGTCAAAATAATCCTAATTCCGTTTATGCCTTTGGCAGTTATCTTGGCACGGGGGTATATCGTGCCGCCGATCAAAATGCCACAGTGGTGAGTATTCCTTTAAGCTTTGATTTCTTAAAGGATGAGAGCAGCCAAACCTGGCTGCGATTACCCTTATCCTTCGGTTTTTTTGACTACTTAGCCAAAGATATTACCGATGGTGAATTGCCTTCCTCGGTCGGCACTATGACGATGACTCCAGGTATCGAGCATCATTGGCAGGCAACGGCAAATACGCGAATGGAAGCCTATCTGGATGTGGGCTTTGGGACAAATTTCGATACCGATGCGAACGTGGCAATTTTGGCTTCGGGCGTGAGTAGCTTGTATGATTTCAGCCTTGCGGGCGAAGACAGCGTTTGGGTGTCGAGGCTCAGGTTTGCTGGTTACAGTGAGCGGGTAGGGAAATTAACCGACCAATTTGCAGTGCTGCAAACTGGGGTGGATATTGGTCTTTCGCCGCGCTGGCAATGGTTGAATATTCAGATGCAGCCGAGAGTCTTTGCGGTTGGTTATTGGTATTTCAACGAGCTGGATTTTAGTCAAGATGCTGAAAATGAAACCATAGTCTCCGGCAGCTATGAGATTGGTGCCACGCTAGCGTTTTCTAAGCCCTTGGGCGGAGATCTCCTCGGCATAGATAGAATCGGGATCAGTTATCGTACCGGTGATGGATTAAATATCTGGCGTTTATTATTTAGTTTTCCCATTTAATTTACTATTCAAATCAAGTGTTAGACGCGACATCGATTGGTCGTTATTTGTGGTTCATGACGTAATTAACCAGCTGATTTTTTGGCTTCACGCACTTTTTGCTCCATCAAGGTAGTGATTTGACCGCTAAGTTGCATAATTTGATCCTGTAATAGCTTGCGTTGTTGAGCCGCAGCTTCAGAATTATCGCCCTTCAGTTTAGTGAGTTTTTCTTGCAAATCTTTGATTTGCTCTTTGATACGCTTAATTTGCTCATCAATAATCGATGTGGGCTTCTCTTCCGTTTCCTTACTTTGTGACTGTTGCAGTTTGTCGGCGAACGCGCTCCTTAAGGTCGCGCTAAGATCGTTGGCAAGTGCTTGCCTACCCGCATTTGAAATATTCACGCTGGATTGTGTGTCTGACTCAGATCCTGTGCTCGCCGCAGTATCGGCTGAGGAGGCTACGGGTAGAACAGAAACATATGCCGTAGATAAGGACTTAAAGGCGCCGCTGCTTGCCGCAGTATTTAATCCATTAATGTTCACGATAGATTCCTTTAATACTTCAATGTGGTCGCTCAGCTATGTTCAATAGAGTAACAAATGTGAGCCCCGAGTGTGCTTTATCGAGTTATCGGCAGATGGATAAAAAACTCAAGCAGATTTTCATCCTTATTTTGCAAAGTGCGCGATATGTGGGATTAAGAACCGGGCAAACTGACAGTGAGTTATCGCTTAAGGGGGCGCATAGTCGGATTGACCAGCTAAATCAGAGGATTTGGTAATACGGTATATCTAAGGTAAGGTAACGTAGCTAAATTAAACGAAGCTAAGTTAATTGTACGACAATAATTTTACCCTACTAGGATGCGAGTCAATGGATCGTAAAAAACGCGCCGCACTATTCAATACAGCCACTTTTAAGGCGGTTTCTCTCCTATCCCTCAGTGTCTTGAGTGGCATTTCTGCTCCGGCAATGGCCAAGAATATCTTAGATAAACTGACGGTTGCCGAAGGTTTTAACGTAAGTTTATTCGCTGATGACGTTGAAAATGCACGCGAAATTGCCGTATCCGATAAAGGCATCGTCTATGCGGGCTCAATGAAGGCGGGGAATGTTTATGCCCTAATCGACCGCAACCAAGACGGCGTGGCTGATGAGAAAATCCTGGTTGCCTCAGGACTTAAGCTACCTTCGGGGGTGGTCATCAAAGATGGCGATTTGTATGTCTCTGAAGTCGAGCGCATCATTCGATTCAAGGATATCGAC
Source organism: Shewanella sp. BC20 (assembly GCF_003129585.1). NCBI lineage: Bacteria > Pseudomonadati > Pseudomonadota > Gammaproteobacteria > Alteromonadales > Shewanellaceae > Shewanella > Shewanella sp. BC20. Next base: position 107,206 of record NZ_NHRI01000002.1, read on the forward strand.
AATAACTTAAACTCAGCCAAATTTGAGGTGGTCTTCGATGGATTTCCAAGTGAAACCCACCATGGCTGGAAAGTGTTAGGGGTTTCACCGACAGGTGAGTTAATCATTCCAGTGGGCGTACCTTGTAATGTGTGCGCGGAGAATGAACGCTATGGGCGTATTTTCTCGCTGAATCTTGAGACCAAAAAATTAACGACTATCGCCCAAGGCGTTCGTAATTCCGTCGGATTTGATTTTCAGCCTGGCACTCAAACTCTTTGGTTTAGCGATAATGGCCGCGACATGATGGGCGATGATATTCCTCCCTGCGAAATCAATAAGGTCAGTTACTTGGGTGAACATTTTGGCTTCCCTTATGTGCATGCAGGTACGATTCTTGACCCTGAGTTTGGCAATGGTAAAGATCCTGCCAAATACACTGCTCCGGCGTTTTCCTTAGGCGCGCATGTGGCGCCGCTGGGTATTCATTTTTATCTTGGTAAACAGTTCCCTAGCGATTATCAACAGCAGTTGTTTGTGGCCGAGCATGGTTCGTGGAATCGCACTAAGAAAGCGGGTTATAAAGTGGCCGTGGCGACAATAGAGCAAGGTAAGGTGGTCAAATACACCCCATTTTTAACTGGCTTTATGCAGGATGAACAAACCTTTGGTCGCCCTGTGGCCTTTGCTGAATTGGCCGATGGCAGTTTACTGGTGTCGGATGATTATGCGGGAGCAATTTACCGTGTGACTTATCCGCAGACAAAGTAGCCTAAAGGTAAAGTCTAAACGCTAACCCTGCTGATAACCCCCTTAAAAATAATGCGCGGGATAATCGAGTGAATTATCCCGCGCATTGTTGTCTGTTCTTATTAGGGCGTGTTGACGTTTCGAGATTAAATTTTGTTCGTTCTGGCAAGCTCGTGCTCGCGAAAGGAGGAATGATGTGTAGTTATTCTACTCAAATGACGAGCGGCTCTTATGACAGAAAGTAAGAGCAAGGGCTTGCCAGACGAACCCTTCGGGCAGCATTTGGCTGGCTTTTCTGCGGCGTTATCGTCCGTTTATGTAGAATAACTACACCGCACGGACTCTGCCTTGCATAAACTCCAGCCAAATTGCTGCAAAAATAACCCTGAAACGTCAACACGCCCTAGTACGCTTTGAATGTGCTCGCGAAATTAGTCGCGCTTGCCCCAGATATGGCTATTGATCTGGCCATCCGTTGTCGATGCCGCAGCATTCGCCTGAGCTGATTTCTGCGCTTGTTTTGCAGTTTTTTTGACCGCTGTTTTCGCCGGGGCATTAGATGATTTTGCGGCTGGCAGCGGCAGTTTATTAGTTTTTAAATACAAATATTCCACCTTTTCACGCGCCCAGTCGGTTTTTCTTAAAAAGCGCAGGCTCGATTTGATACTCGGATCTTCGGTAAAACAACGGATTTTGATACGAGCGCCGAGCTCTTCCCAGCCATAGTGTTCCACCAGTTGGGTGACTATGGCTTCGAGTGTGATGCCGTGTAGTGGGTTATTTGTTTGAGTCATCTTGAATAAACAGCCGTGAACAATGGCAGGATTATACCAGTAATATGTGCCTAGGCTTAAGGTGATGGATAAAAAAACGGGCACTATTGAGTGCCCGTTCAATTTGAGTCGCGATATTTCTAGTGGTTTTGCTAGAAATTAAGCTTCATCGGGTAATTCGCTGTCGCTATCGACTTCGCCTTTACCTTTGGTTTTCACAATCAGTAAGCCTGTGATCACTAAGGTTGAAATGGTACCTGCAATGGTCGACAGGGTCATAGGTAAGCCCGCGCCTAAGGTTGCCGAGTTGAGCAGGAAGGTAATAACCACAGTAGTCATAAACATCGCTGGAATAGTGGTGATCCAGTGCAGTTTATTGTGACGCAGTAGGTAAGCTGAGGCTGTCCAGAGCATCAACACGGCAGTCGCTTGGTTAGCCACACCGAAGTAGCGCCAGATCACCCCGAAGTCGACTTGAGTCAGTAAACCACCAATCACAAATAATGGAATAGCTAGGGCTAAACGTTTTGGTAACGCTACCTGTGGCATTTTAAAGAACTCAGCCAAGATCAAACGGGCAGAGCGGAAAGCGGTGTCGCCTGAAGTAATTGGCAGAATAATTACCCCAAGGATTGCCATAAAGCCACCGACAGCACCTAATAGACCAGTAGAGGCTTCGTATACTACGTTTGCAGGGTTGCCCGCCATGCCAGTGCTTAAACCTTCAACACCGTGGAAGTAAGACAGTGCAATTGCACACCAGAGTAGGGCGATGATACCTTCACCGATCATGGCGCCAAAGAACACGAAACGGCCGTTCTTTTCGTTTTCAACACAACGAGCCATCAGAGGTGATTGTGTCGCGTGGAAGCCTGAAATCGCACCACAAGCAATGGTGATAAACAGTGCAGGCCACAGTGGCATGTCTTTAGGGTTTAAGTTTTGGAAGAAGTCACCCGCTTGCACATTGGGCAGCAGGGTGTGTTCGCTCGATAATATGATCGCAAAGGCTAAACCAAAGGACATGAAGAACAGCAGCGCGCCAAAGAAGGGATACAGACGGCCGATAATTTTATCGACAGGTACCACAGTGGCAATCAGGTAGTAAACGAAGATAATCGCAACGAAAATACTGACATCCCAACCAGTCAGCTTGCCTAACAGACCCGCTGGAGCAGAGATAAACACTACACCCACAAGTAACAGCAGGATGATGGCAAACACGTTCATAAAGTGTTTGGCGCTCTTACCTAAGTATTTACCCGCAAGGTTTGGCACAGATTGGCCGCCGTTACGGACAGACAGCATCCCCGAGAAGTAATCGTGCACCGCACCGGCAAAAATACAACCGATCACAATCCACAGCATGGCCGCTGGACCGTAAAGCGCACCTAGGATTGGGCCGAAGATTGGACCCACTCCCGCGATATTTAATAATTGGATTAAGTACACTTTGCCTTTGGACATAGGCACATAGTCTACGCCGTCGGTTTGGCTAAAAGCCGGTGTTTGACGTTTTTCGTTGATACCAAATACCTTTTCAACAAAGGTACCGTAGATAAAGTAACCGCCGATCAATAGACCGACGCAGAGTAGGAACCACATCATTTTAGTTATCTCCCCATTTTGAGTTGTGCAGAGTGTAAACAAGTTGTTTACACAAAACAGGGCTAACTGGGTGAGAGGTCGATAACGCTGACTCAGCGGTAATAGAATGGGGCGAGCGGTTGCATACGTATGTCATTCATAAGTATTAAACACCCCGAGCGGTTAGGATATGAGCATAAGCGGTGAATTATCGGACTATTGGAAGCCAAACAATTGCTTAAGGCTTTTGAGATAGCGGCGGGATACGGGCACTTTGTCGCCAAGCAGGGTGGTGACTTCGGCGCCTGTATCGAGCAGTTCTATCTCGGCAATGGCTTTGGGCGAAATCAGATATTGGCGATGACAACGCACCAGTGGCGTTTTTTCCTCTAACACCTTCAACGTGAGCTGGGTGTGGACCTTGCCTTTGGTGCAGGCGACATGGATACCGCTTAAATCGCTAAAGACATATTCGACATCTTGAATGGGGATGACTTTTAACTTACTGCCGCTGTAACAGGGCAAATGTTCCAGAGTCGATGGCGCGATCAGATTCACGGCTTGTGGCGTAAGATCCTTACGCACTCGTTTCAAGGTTTGGCTTAGACGCTCGGCATCTATGGGTTTGAGTAGATAATCAAAGGCATGATTATCAAAGGCTTTTACTGCAAATTCATCGAATGCTGTCACAAACACGATTTTCGGCAAAGTGTCGGGGTCGAGCATGGCAATCAACTCCATGCCGGAAATCCGCGGCATTTGGATGTCGAGAAAAATCAATTGAGGTTTTTCTTTGGCAATGGTTTGCAGCGCTTCAATCGCATTGGAGCATTGGCCGATAATGTCAATATCGGCTTCTTGGCCGAGCAGATCGGCCAGTTCCTCGCGGGCAAACAATTCATCGTCGACAATTAAACAAGTGATCACGTGTTAGTTTCCGTCTGTTCTATGGGTAAGCGGATGGTGACTTTAGTGTACTCATCCGGCTCGCATTCCACCTGAATGCCATACTGCTCGCCAAAGAGGTTTTGGATCCGTTTATGGACTAAATTCATGCCTAGCCCTTCAGAACCAATAATGGGTTGGTAAAGCCCAGCGTTATCAGTGACTTCTAAGACCAATACCTGTTCATCCATCCGGCCTGTCACCTTGATTTGCCCTTGTTCAATCATATGGGAGGTGCCGTGTTTGACGGCATTCTCAATGATGGGCTGCAGGGTAAATGCAGGCACTTTGCAGTGATAGAGTGACTCAGGGATAGCGATATTGACCTGTAATTTATCAATAAATCTGGCTTTCTCAATGGTGAGATAGGAGGCGATGTGATCGAGCTCATCCCCGAGTGTCACTAAACCCGTGGTACGTTTTAAATTAATCCGCAAAAACTGCGACAACTGCTGTAACAGTTGCTTCGACATATCGGGATCGCGCTTAATAATCGCACTGATGGTATTGAGTGCGTTGAATAAAAAATGGGGATTCACTTGAGCTTGCAGCAATTTGAGTTCGGCTTGGGTCAGTAGATTTTGCTGCTGCTCAAAACGGCCATAGAGGATCTGGTTCGACAATAACCGAGCGATCCCTTCCCCTAAGGTGCGGTTAATGTTTAAGAACAGTTTATTTTTGGGCTCGTATAACTTGATGGTGCCAATGACTTCGGTGTCGCTGCGAAGTGGGATCACAAGGCTCGATCCGAGTTTACACTGGCTTGAAATCGAGCAGGAATAGGGCATCTCCACCCCATCGGCGAACATCACCTTGTTTTGATTTATGGCCTCAAGGGTGATTTTTGAGGAAATCGGTGTGCCGGGAATATGATGGTCGGCGCCTATGCCAATAAAAGCCAAGAGTTTTTCGCGGTCGGTAATGGCCACAGCACCGACGTTGGTCTCTTGGATCACAATTTGCGCGACCTTACCGCTACTTTCTTCGTTAAAGCCTTTTGAAAGTAGACCAACGCTGCGCTCGGCAATCTTTAGCGCCTTGGTCGAGAAGCTGGAGGATAGTTTATCGAACATAGTTTTTTGGTCACGGATCATGCTCATAAACAGCGCCGCACCGATGGAGTTAACCAAGAGCATCGGCGGCGCAATCTGTCGAACTAATTCCCAGGCATCATCAAATGGACGGGCGATCAGTAGAATAATGCTCATCTGCATCATTTCTGCGTAAAAGGTGACTAGGCAAACTAACAATGGATTGTAGATAAGCTCGCTCTTGCCCGCGCGGCGCAGGTAAAAACTGATCATGCCCGCCGACAGACCTTCGAGGGTCGTGGAGATGGCGCAGGCTAAATCGGTAAAACCACCCATGCTGTAGCGGTGCAAACCACCCGTGATACCGACGAAAAATCCCGTGACAGGACCGCCGAGTAAGCCACCTAATACTGCGCCCATCGCGCGAGTATTGGCAATGGCACCCGAGGTTTGCTCGCCAAAATAGGTTGCCATGATGCAAAAGCTTGAAAAAATGAGGTAAATAAATACCTTGTGCGGTAGGCGAGGTGCGGTTTCGGCGAACAGTTTAAAGAGTGGTGTTTTACTGACCAAATACACTATCACTAAGTAGAGTGACATCTGTTGAGTCAGGAGCAAGATCAAGGACATAGTGGCTCACTTTATCGTCAATGCAATCGGCACAGGCATAGAAATCGGCAGTATGTGCGCAAGATCAGGGTTAAAATTCAACAGTTCGGATATAAAGCTTAATCTTTTTTACATCTTTTGGAGAGACTATGTCCGATTCTGTTCACGGTCATGACGTTATGGCGCTGATGGTAGCGCAAGAAAAACCGCTTTTAAAGCTTGAGTTTATCGCCTTGATGGCACAAACCTTTGGTGACAATGCGCGTTATCATACCTGCAGCGCCGATAATCTAAAGGCAGAAGAGCTAATCAGTTTATTGATCCGCAAGGGGAAAATGCTGGAGTCTGTGCAAGGGCTCACACTGGTCGCGGGGCGGCAGTGTAATCATTCACACCACTAAGATGATTGAAGTACTCTTGTTAATTGAAGCCTTGCTAATCTAAGCCTAGCCTAATTGCAGTCAGGCTTCATATGAGCCTCGGCGAACTGACCTTAGTCTATATAGCGCCAGTCCAGTTTAGCGCCATTGGCCGCATTAGGTTGCGGCCAATGAAATCTCCCGAAAGCGCAATTTTATAGAAGGAGAAGGTTGCATCGTGGCAGTTGCTATTGTGGAATAATTTAATCGGTTATGGATAAATGATTAATATCAATGGATAAAGAGCAGGGTTAGCCTTCATCTTTCTTACCTTTATTGACTACTTTAAGCTGTTCATCGGCGGTCTTTCGGCTGAATTCATCAATCAAAATACGCAGCAGACGCGATTTGGCGATCTTGGTTTCTTTTGCTAGGCCATCGAGCTGGGAAATACTGGTTTCGGTTAAGGTAAAAGTCGCGTGACGGTAAATCTTGGCGGACTTTTTATCTAATCCCTTTGGCTCGGCAGTGGGGATACTAAGAAGACTCGCCTTACCAAGAGCATAGTTATTGGCATCTTCAATAAAATCATCAACAGAAACCGACTTGATGACTTGTTTGGGTTTCTTACGTTTAAGATCAGTTAAGCTCATAACTATTTTCTGGAGGTAAGGTGAACAGCTCATCCACAATTGCGCGGATTTCGTCGGCCGCTTTTCCATCGGGCTCAATTTCCATCACGGACGATCCTTTTTCCTCACTGTCATCGTAAATATTGCGGCAGAACGTGACCGAGTTGAGCACGCGTAGCCCAAAGGATTGGACCACTTCTTTCGCCTCAAGGATACGTTTGACCTGTGTGGGCAGTGCGGGACATTGGGTGAGTACTATGGTGGCCACCATTTTGGGGTTAACCATCTTACAGGTGCTGAGCATGTCTTCCATATGGGGCAAGGTTTTTAGATCGCGACGCTTAGGCCTTAAGGGGATCACTACGTAAGTGGCCACCGACATCGCGGCGCGCATCGCAAGGTTATCTTGGCCACCACAGTCGACAATCACATAGTCAAAACGCTCATTGAGACTGAGCAAATCGTTACGAATTTTACCGTAGAGTTGAATACAGTTAATGGCAGGGAGGCTAGGGTCGTTGTTTCGGGCTTGGATCCAATCGGATGTGGTACGTTGTGGGTCACAGTCGACCATCAGCACATTGGCGTCAAATTTCTGTTTTATATAAACCGCCAGATTTTGCGCGAGGCAACTCTTGCCACTGCCACCTTTTTCACCACCCACCAGCAATATCATAGCTATGTCCCCTGTACGAATAGTTCAACTAATTCAGTGTAGAACAGCTCAATCGACCCTGCGTAGCTGGATTGAAATTAAAGCAATTGCATGGCGACATGATAACTTTGATCATGACGTTTAGAGCAGCGGCAGACCTGACCTTTAACACTATTCTCATGATCTGTGTCTGGATTAAAGGTCACGGTAACTAAATCACCCAATATGAAGGGTTTTTTGTAATCAAACAGTATGCCTCGGCGGGCTAAATCGATGCATACACCTTGGTCGGTATGCTCTATACCGTCATTATCAGTCCAATGTAAAAGTACACGCTCGGCTTCCATATCAACGCGAAGCGACCCACGTTTTTCATCAAATCCTGTTGGATGGTCACCCATAACTCAATTGCCCCGTAAATAATTGATCTCAGTAAAACTAGCATAATTGCTTTTTGGCAGAATACCAATGTGAAAGCGAGGTCTTTGACGGGGATTTTACTGGCAGAAACATCGCGCCATTGCGTTTGGCTGGCAATGGCGCGCGGGAGAGTTAATTATCGTATTCTTGATTTTTAGGGTAAGGCATTTTTAATTGGCCCCAGCGGATAACGATAACCGTAGCCGCTAAGATCAAAGTTGAGAGTGAAATGGCGGCAATTCGCCAGTCATCCATGCTCTTCATATCTAAAATTAAATACCGCGCTAGGGCGACAATCGCAATGTACAGCGGCATACGCACGGGTAATTTGCCCGATTCGGCGTAGTTGGCCACCATGGCGAGCACTTCAAGGTAAATAAACAATAACAGCAGATCGGCAAGCGCTACGGCGCCGACATTAAAGACATGGACAATTTCTTGGCCGATGGCGACAACGGTCGCAATCGCAATGATGATTAATACTAGATGCTCAACGGCTTTTAAGCCCTTGGCACCGTATTGACGATAAAATGGCATAGGTACTCCCTACTGAATATTTTTATAAATAGTAACAGTAAAAATACTTTAGGTAGGGAAAAGAGGCGTGATTCTCTGTGACTCAATTCACAAGCATAACAAATGCTCGTTGAGCCACAGAATCAAGCGCCACGATTTTAGACGCCGCGTTAGCCTGGGCGTCCATCGGCTCTTACGCGACAAAGCATGGGTCCATAGCAGTAACAGAAACAACCAAAGGCTATGATCCACAGCGCAATGGCGGCGAGCATGAGTTCGATAAACCAGGCACTGAACAAGCCCGCGAGGACGCGCAGCACTGTGGCGAAGAGGATCAAGGCAAAAGCCAACGCCATGGGTCGTGGCGGTGTTAGCGTGCGGCCAGTATGTCCGAGCGAGACCCGTGACATCATGGCGAGGATCATTCCGCCTAATCCACCAACAGTAATAGCATGCATGCCAACGGAAAGTGGCAATCCCGCTGCAATCAGCCCTAAGCCGATGGGGATGCATAAGTAACTTAAATGCAGCGACCATAATAGCGGCACAGGCCTACTCGCGCGCCATCCCCAACGTGACCAGCGAAATAACAGGACTACGCCTGCGACGCCCGCCATAAGGCGAGTTAATAGGGTTTCAGTGAAAAAGAGGCTCAGCACGAGGGCAAAGAGGCTCGCAAAACTGACAAACTCAATGGCTGGGATCGGGGCTTGCTTTTGCCATTGGGTTGCGCGCTCAGTGAAAAATGGGATCACCCGTCCACCGAGCAGCGCCACGATCACGGCGACTAATACCACAGCGGCATAGAGTCCGTTATTCATCCAATTCAATTGATTCGTCATTAAGCCGTAATAACTCACGCCGTTGAAGAGGGTGAGTAAACTCAGAATGGGAATAAACACAAAGTTGCGCCACTGGCGAACCTCAATCACCGAAATGGCTAACAAGACCGCAGTTAAGGGTAAAAACAGCAGATCGATGATCATAATGGCAACAAACGGAATGTTGAAGGGCAATATGAACAGCAACCGAGGCAGTAGCCAGACTAAAAATAGCCCAGCTAAAGGCAAGCCTTTAACGCCGGGACGGCCCGTCCAGTTTTGAACGGCCGTCAGTAAAAAGCCTGCAACCACTGCGCAGACAAAGCCAAAAATCATCTCATGGCCATGCCACCAGAGTGGATTGAGTGTGCTTGGCAGTAACGACTTGCCTGAGAGCAAGCCGCCCCATATGCCCAAACTTAAGAGACTAAACAGGCTGGCAAACAGGAAAAAGGGTCTAAAACCTAAGCGAAACAAAGCCACTTTAGGTTGTAAATGTGCGGGTTCATCAATATTCAGCATACAGAGCAGTGGTGAAGGTGAACATGGGAATATTTTAAGCTGCAAATAAAATGAATGTATATATCTCCTTTTGAGTAACAGACAGTTTACTGCGGTGAAAGCTGTTTATTTTGCTGTTAGATGCAACAGATTGGCTCTTAGATACGAGACGAGATAGCTGGCAGCTTAACGATTCGAGTTTAGTAAGCTGCAGGTGTGACAAGGTCTGGGAGGGGAAAGCGCGAGGAATTAACTGGTTCAATATCTTGGGGATGAGCCAGAGAAACTCGATACTACAGATTAAGCTAATGTATCTAGGCTGAATCAAAACAAAGCATCTAAGCGCTAGTCAAAGTGCTTAGATGCTATTGGATGCGCTTAGATACAACCCGGGTGAGTATGGGATGGTGCGGTAAAGATTCGCCAAATTATTTTGTCTTACGCTTTTGCCATTTAAACATGATGGAGTATTTCCACAGATTACTGATCGTCAGGTATCCCACGGCGGAAAATATTACCCCTAACACTAAGCAACCAAGCAAAAATGCGGGACCAATGGTGGCTAGTGAGGATTCAATCCATTGCCAGCTGGCTTCAAAGGCAAACTCCTGCGGCGCATGGCCCAAAATTTTTGCGCCCAATAAATAAGCGCCATAAAACATCACCGGCATGGTGAGCGGATTGGTGATCCACACTAATGCGACAGAGACAGGAATATTGACATTAAACAGGATGGCGAAAGCGGCGGCGACGACCATTTGAAACGGCATTGGGATCCAAGCGACAAACAAACCTATGGCAAAGGCCCCCGGGGCAGAGCGGCGATTAAGCGCCCACAGATTGGGGTTATGTAATAAGCGACCGAAAATGCGTAGGTGTTTGTGCTCACGCAGGGTTTCAGGCTTAGGCATATATTTTTTGATTAATTTTTTTGGCATAGGCTGAAATTGCTGTCTTAACTTAATTCACTATGAATGGATTCATTTTTGGCTTTAGTGCCACCTTATTATCAGCGATGTTGTGGCCCTCGCTGCTGCCAATCAATTGTTTACCCTACCTTTGCCTTGGGGCACTCATCTTATTCAAAAAAGCGCCTAGTTTGTCTGGCATGCTTTTCGCGATGTGTTGGCTTACGGGGTTTTGCTTAGTCTTATCTCGGCAGGATCTTCCTTTATCGCAACAGCCAATTCAAGTGAGGGCCGAAATCATATCACTAGTTAGTCAAAACAGCGACTGGGTTAGCTTCGATATTATTGTCGATAAACCAAATTTAATCTTTTGGCCAAGGGCTAAGTTGCGACTCACTTGGCAATCTCCCGAAGCGGTGCAAGTGGGGCAAGTTTGGTCATTTACGCTGATGCCTAAAAGTATCTCAAGCGTGTTAAATCAAGGCGGTTACAACGAACAAAAGCAATTGATTAGTCAGCATATTGTTGGCAAGGGACGAGTCATTCATGCTCAACTGCTCACGACTCATTTTTCATTAAGGAATCACCTGATTAGCCAATTATCCCCTAAGTTGTCGACATTCACGCAGGGAGATATTTTGCTGGCGCTGATTTTGGGCGATAAGCAACTCATACCCGCCAGTAAGTGGCAGGCATTAAGGCAAACGGGAACCGGGCATTTAGTGGCGATATCTGGACTGCATTTATCTGTGGTCACTGCTTGGGTTTATGTGTGTACGCTGTTTCTATTGAGCCGCTTCGCGGCGCATCCCAGTCGGCGCAATCTGGTGATTGCGCTATTGCTCGCTGGAGGCTGTGCCTTATTTTATAGCTATTTAGCGGGATTTGCCGTTTCGACCCAACGTGCGTTAGTGATGATCCTATTGATCATGCTTCTGAGTTTATTAAGACGCTACTCGAGTGCGTGGGATCGTTTACTGTTTGCACTTTTTATTGTGCTTTTGTTCGATCCGCTTGCCAGTTTGAGTGCCGGTTTTTGGCTATCGTTTTGCGCCTTGGCGATTATTTTGTATACCTTGGAAAGCGTGCCGCGTATTCAGCCCGTTGAAGGTAACGCGAGCTTTAGAGCAAAAGCGAGAGGGAGACTTGCGCAGTTTTGGTCAATTCAATGGCGTTTAAGTCTGGTGTTAGGGTTGGTGCAGGCGGTGTTTTTCGGCGGCCTTAGTGTACACAGTCTGTGGATGAATATGCTGGTGGTGCCGTGGTTTAGCTTAATCGTTATCCCCTTGTCTATGATGGCGTTTATCCTCTGGTGGTTGGGTACGTTTTTTGGTCAAGCATGGTTTGGGTTGTTCCATCTGGCTGATTTAACACTGTTACCCTATGGCTGGTTGCTCGAACTTAGTGGTGATTTACCCGCCCATTGGCATTCGGTTTCTGAGACCTTACTCGGGGCCAGTCTGTGCGTACTGCTGGCCTTAATACTGTGGCGTTACCTTCCGCATCATAGTCGATATGGGCTATGGCATTTACCCATAACCTTGCTGTTTATTCCGTTCATATTAGTGATTTTTCCACGGATGACTGAGTCATCTTCGCCTCAGTGGGCGCTGCATCTTCTCGATGTCGGACAGGGCTTAGCCGTGGTGATTGAACAGGATGAACGGGTACTTATCTATGATACGGGCGCCGCCTTTGGTGAGGATTTTAGCTATAGCGAACGGGTGATTATCCCGTTTCTTAACAGCAAAGGCTTAGCTCAGGTGGATTATATTGTTGTGAGTCATGGCGATAACGATCATGCAGGCGGTTCCGAGGTGTTGGCCAGAGCCTATCCAAGGGCAAACTGGATAACCGATGTGGCTCATTTAGCTGGCATGCCCTGTTTGCCGCAGCAAATTCAGTGGCAGCAATTAACGTTAAACTTTATTTCCACGCAGACAGCGCAGGGGGGGAACAACGCCTCCTGTGTGCTGCGTATTGATGATGGCGCGCACAGTTTGTTACTCAGTGGTGATATTGAGAAGGAAACCGAAGCGGTATTGATTGAGCAAGCACTCAAAGGCGCCGAGCTTAAAAGCCAAGTGCTTATTGCGCCGCACCATGGCAGCCGCACCTCATCAACCCCCGCCTTTATCGATGCGCTCGCCCCTGAGCTCGTGTTGTTTCCGGCAGGTCTTAATAATCGTTATGGTTTCCCAAAGCCCGATGTGGTTGCGCGTTATCAGACGCGGGGGATTGCTTATTTAACGACGGGGCGAGAAGGGCAGATCAGCGTTTCTTTTAGTGCTGAACGATTGGAGGTGAAGACCTATCGGCGTGATTTTGCGCCATTTTGGTATAACCGCTTGTTTAGATTTGGTGACTTGATTAATCCAGAGTAGAATGAGCACTTTGCCATAATTTAGTGTTTTCAATGACAGCATCTCCTAAAGACGAAATGTGGACAGTTTTCAAGCGACTACTGAGCTACCTCAAACCGATGAAGGGCATGTTTTTGCTTTCAGTTGTCGGCCTGATTGTATATGGGCTTGTCGACGCGGCCTTTATTTCTTTTATCGGTCCTTTTATCGATAAAGGCTTTTCCAGTGCTCCGGCGATCAGTAACGGTATCGCACTCCCCACTAGCCAAGGCTTTCATGCCGATAACCAAGTGTTATTAATGGCACCGATAGTGGTTATTTTGATGTTCTCCCTGCGCGGTTTTGCGAACTTTGTCTCCACCTACGGCATTTCTTACATGAGTGCGCGTTTGATCATGGATATGCGTCAGCAGGTGTTTGAGCACTATCTGAGCTTGCCCGTGAGCTACATGGACAAAGAAAACACTGGGAACTTGATTTCAAAAGTGACCTTCGATACCGAGCAAATTGCCCGAGCATCGGGAAGTGCCTTGATTTCCATCGTGCGTGATGGGGTGACGGTTATCGGTATGCTTGCGCTGATGTTTTATAACTCTTGGAAGCTTTCCCTCTGCATTTTAGTGATTGGCCCGATTATGGGGCTAGTGATCACTATTGTCAGTCGCCGCTTCCGTAAGGTATCGAAACAAATCCAAACTGCGATGGGCGATGTCAGTGCCGCGACCGAGCAGATGATCAAAGGCCATAAAAACGTGTTGGCCTTCGGTGGACAAGAAACCGAAACGGCGCGTTTCGCCAAAATTAATGACAGAAACCGTCACCAAAACATGAAACTCGCCGTGGCGCAGGCGATTAGCCAGCCGCTGATCATGGTGATTGGCTCCTTTGCCTTGGCCTTTGTGCTGTATGCTGCGAGCCTCGATAGCATGAAAGCCGATCTGACCGCAGGTACCTTCGCGACCATCCTCGGCGCTATGATGGCAATGCTACAACCGATCAAAAACCTCACCCGAGTAAATGCCGAATTTCAGCGCGGTATCGCGGCCTGTACCACGGTCTTTGAATTGTTAGACACTTTGCCTGAATCCGATACCGGTACTTATACCGTCAAGCGTGCTAAGGGCAACTTACGTTTTGATCATGTTTCCTTCAGTTATGATGGGCAGGAGCGCCGCGCCTTAGATAAAATCGACTTCGAGGTCACCCAAGGGCAAACCTTGGCCTTAGTCGGCCGCTCTGGCTCGGGTAAATCCACTATCGCCAGTCTGGTAACGCGTTTTTATACTGGCTTGGAATCTGGTGATATTCTGCTCGATGATGTCAGCATCTATGATTACTCATTGAAATCATTGCGTAATCAAGTGGCACTAGTGTCGCAGCAAGTGACCCTGTTTAACGATACCATTGCCAACAACATAGCCTATGCCTATCCTGGCGAAGCAACCCGCGAGCAGATTATCCAAGCGGCGACCTTGGCCCATGCGATGGAATTTATCGAGCAATTGCCCGAAGGTTTAGATACTCAAGTGGGTGAAAACGGCGTGTTATTATCGGGCGGCCAGAGACAACGTATCGCGATTGCCCGCGCTATGTTGCGTGATGCGCCTGTGCTGATCCTCGATGAAGCCACCTCGGCACTCGATACCGAATCTGAAAAGGCGATTCAGCAGGGGCTCGATAATCTACGTCAAAACCGTACCTCGGTTGTGATTGCCCACCGTTTGTCGACTATTGAAAGTGCCGATCAAATTTTAGTGGTCGATCAAGGCCGTATCGTCGAGCGCGGTACCCATAAATCCCTGCTGGAACTTGGCGGCATGTATGCCAAGTTATACCAAATGCAGTTTGGTAGCTAAATGCAGGCACTGGTGAATAAAATTTGGTACGAGGGCCACCCATTGCGGTGGCTCTTGCTGCCGTTTTCTGTGCTATTCGCTTTAATCACCGCGATTCGTCGCAGCCTGTTTCGCTTAGGATTCAAATCCCCAACCCCATTACCCGTGCCCGTTATTGTGGTGGGGAACATTACCGTTGGTGGCAGCGGTAAAACCCCTACAGTTATCTATTTGATTGAACTGCTACGGCAACAGGGGTTTAACCCTGGCGTTATCAGCCGTGGTTATGGTGCGGATATCCAAGGGGTAAAAGTCGTTACCGCAGCGGATAGTGCGGCGGCTGTAGGCGATGAGCCTGCCATGATAGTCGCGCGCACCAGCGTGCCTATGGTGGTGGGCGCCAAACGTGTCGATACCGCCAAGGCGTTGCTGGCACAGTTTGCCGTAGATGTGATTATCTGTGACGATGGCTTGCAGCATTACGCCCTTGGTCGTGACATTGAGCTGGTGGTGATTGATGGAAAACGCGGTTTAGGGAATCGTCATTTACTTCCCGCAGGGCCACTACGTGAAGGTGCTTGGCGTCTTAATCAAGTGGATTTTGTGGTGGTCAATGGTGGGCCCGCGCAGGCGAATCAGTATGAGATGCAGCTGAGTCCGAGTGCGGTGTTGCCGGTAAATCCCAAGGCTGAGGCCGTGTTTGACCCGACGCAACCCGTGGTGGCGATGGCGGGCATTGGTCATCCGGCGCGTTTTTTTGAGACGTTAACGCAGCAAGGTATTCAACTCGTGTTATCCCATGGTTTTGATGATCACCAAGCCTACGATAAACACGTGTTATGCGAGCTTGCGGCATCTCGCCCGCTGATGATGACAGAAAAAGATGCGGTTAAATGTCGCGATTTTGCAC
Organism: Shewanella sp. BC20; assembly: GCF_003129585.1. Classification (NCBI taxonomy): domain Bacteria; kingdom Pseudomonadati; phylum Pseudomonadota; class Gammaproteobacteria; order Alteromonadales; family Shewanellaceae; genus Shewanella; species Shewanella sp. BC20. The sequence goes on from NZ_NHRI01000002.1 coordinate 122,800, forward strand.
AAGAAAACTGGTGGTATTTGGCTGTGGATGCCAAGCTATCGCCACAATTTGATCAACAGCTGCTGAGCCGTGTGCGCTCTGTGGCTGCAGCTAAACAAGGAAAATCCCATGGCGTTTGATAAAAAACTGTTAGACATAGTCGCTTGCCCAGTGTGTAAGGGAAAATTGGAATACGATAAAACAACGCAGCAATTGATTTGTAAGGCAGACAAATTAGCCTATCCAATCACGGATGGGATCCCTGTGTTACTCGAAAACCGTGCCGTTCCTTTAAACGAAGCGGTTTAATCTGCAGGAACATTGTGAATCATCGGTAGGTCATTTGGGGCTTAAGAAGCATTCAGTCTATAAATGGCAAGCTTAAGAGGGCGATAATCTCGCCCTCTTAATGTTTTAAAAACGCACGAATTTTTGTTTGTCTTCCTCGGTGGCGCCTTCTTTGCATTCTCCGCGAATTTCGCCACGTCCCGATTCAATATTTCGACTCAACTCGAAATAACCCTCGCGGCAATATCCTGTCATTTCTAAGGTTTTATCTAATCCCAGCTCGACTTGTTTGCCCCAAATCTCGAGTGAGTCAGCCTGCTCCTTGCGGCTACGGCGTTGCTCTCTAGGATCTTGGGCGACTTGGCGCATGCGTTCTTCGTGGGGGAAGGGGCGCTCAGCATTATCTTTTTTCGATTTGTCATCGGCTAAACCGGCTTGATAGGTAAAGAGTTTCAGGCCATCGGCGCGGATATCTGTGGTGAGCTTATCTTTAAACTTCCCCGCAAATTCAGCGGGATCTATCGGGGCGCTGCTACAGGCGAGTAGGGTAAAGCAGCTCAGCAGTGTCAGACTTAACGATCTTAATGGCATATGAGGGATTACTCTTAGGTGATTCACTTATCGAAGAATACCTTAATATGCCGCGAAATATCATGCAATTATGGGTTTTATTCGCGATATACTCACTCTCGTATACCGCTTATCTTTACCGCTTTCGCACGCCGAATGGCGCTGTACCGAGGGAGCCTTACTCATGTTGGACTTTTGGGCGAATCGTTTTGCACAAATCGAATGGGATATCAGCCCATTGCAGTGCCTGAGTCTGTTGCTGCTAGGGCTGTGGATTTATGCCATCTGGCCCAAGGAAGAGTTACAACAGGTACTGAAGGACAAAGGCCTACAATGGCGTCTGTTACTGACCCTGATTGCAGTGAACACCCTGTGGCTGCTCAATGCCAGTATTCAAGTGGGATTGCATTTACACTTTTTAGGCATAGTCACTTGCCTACTGATGTTTGGTTGGCGTTTAGCCACGGTTGCCTTGCTGCTACCGAGCGCTTTTTTCAGTATCTTTGTGTTAAAGCAGCCTGCTGAGTTTGGTGCCTTTAGCCTGTTTGCGATTGCGATCCCGCTGTTCTGCGCCTTTATTCTCTACAGCCGTAGTTATCATTTGTTTCCTAAGCATATTTTTGTGTTTATTTTTGTCGGCGCTTTTATTAATGCTGGCTTATCGACGGTTTTTCATCAATTCAGTTGGGCATTCTGGCTGTGGTGGTCAATGGATTATGACTGGGGCGTGTTGATTGATAACTATCTGATGTTAATCCCGCTATTAGCCTTCCCCGAAGCGCTGCTCAACGGCATGGCGGTGACGCTTTTGGTGGTGTACCAACCCCAGTGGTTGTTTGACTATTCCGATCGCGAATATCTTTGGCGTAAATAAACGTGGCGTAAGTAAAGAAAGGCGTAAATAAAAAGCGCGCCATAGGGCGCGCATTCCATTTAGGCAAAGCGTTGATCTAAGTAATTAATAATTTCTTTTGACTCATACAGCCATTGTACTTGGCCATTTTCTTCGATGCGTAAACAAGGAACCTGTTGTTTACCGCCCTGAGCGATGAGCTCATCTTTGTAAGGGGATTGTTTTGCATCAACCGTTTGAATATTCAGTCCTTGACGACGCATGGCGCGGCGCACTTTTACGCAGAAAGGGCAGGCATTGTACTGATATAAGGCCAGTGCTTGGGTCTGGGCGTCAATCTGTTGTTGCTCTGCCTGTGGGCGCTTGCGCTTCTTTGGAGTGAACACAAAGTTCAGTAACAAAATGATCCGACCTAAAATCCAGCGAATAATAAACATAATTACCTCGAATAAAGTGTGTTAGCGCGCCGCAGTATGGGTAGTGCAAAAGGGCATTTCGTTGTCGAAAAGACTTGGCGAAATGTGATTCCGCTCGCATAAAGCCGCAGAGTGTAACCTAAGGGATGCGTGAGGCCAAGCAATTGAGAGTTAGGCTGCTTGTCGACTCGCGGTATAAAAACGCCCAGTGGGCACTGGGCGTTTTATTATCCATGTTTTGATATTGGTGAGTATTAGTTCGCGTCGATACTCATATTCACCTGCGCCGCATCTTGGTTCAGGGTCACGCGGCTCTCGAGTAGGAAAATCCGCTCCGGCGCGATCCCTTTACTGTCGACAAGATAGGCCTTCACCGACTTCGCCCTCTCTTGGGCTAAATCACCAAGCATACCTTGGCTGACGTTTTGCGCTTTTACCGTGAGGTTATACAGGGCGATGTGCCAACGGGTAGTGAGTTCCTCTTTGCTGAGTGGTGCATTTTTGGTCTCGGCAATAATAGTATCTTTCACATCATCCGGATTGGTTTTGACTTCCTGCTCGTACAGTTTGACCAAAGCATCGGCCAGTGGACCTTCGGTTGGGAATTGGCTCGGACTGAGATCCGCGGGCAATTCCGTCAGTGGCAGATTGGCTAGTGTGGCCAGCTTACGCTTCATCATACGCTCGGCAATCGCTTGGCTATCCTTGACGGCATCCACGCTGCCTTCGAGGCTCAACTTGAGCATTGGGCGATCGTCTAAGCCTTTAGCGAGTTTATCTAAGCTTTCCAGCTCATGTGGACTGAGTACAAATTGCCCTGGATTGAAGGGGATTTTATCCAAGGTTTCATCGGAGCCCACCAGACCCGCAAGGAAAGAGAAGGGCGCTGTTACGGCCTTAGTGATCACATTGGTGATGGCCGTCATGATAATACCGCCGACACTAAAGCTGGGTGAGTCTAAGTCGCCGGAGACTTCCATCCCAAGGTCAATCACGCCGTGGCGGTCCTGCAACAGGGCAATCGCTAATGTCACCGGTAAACTGGTGGCTAAGTCACTGTTACTGCGTTTACCCAGTTTGAGCTGATCAATCACTAAGTGGTTGCTGCCCTTGAGTTGGTTTTGCTCCAGTTTGTAGTTGAGCGCTAAGGATAATTGTCCCTTATCGATGTAATAGCCTGCATAGGTGCCTGAATAAGGATTCACAGAGGTTAGCTCAACACTCTTAAACACAAGGTCTAAGTCAAGATAAGGCTTATCCAGCAGTGGGTTAATATCCCCTTTTAGGGTCACTGGCGCATAACGGTCAATTTTCCCCTTAATATCGACCGATGCCTTAGTGCCGGGTTTGGAAGATAAGTGGCTGATATTGCCTTCAAGCTGCTCAATGCCGGAGGCAAAGTTAGGCGTGAGGGAGTTATCGGCGAAAAACGCCGAGCCTTGGTTAAAGCTGATTTTCTGAATATCTAAGCTTAGCTCGGGCTGTTGAGCCGTTGCATTGGGGCTGCTCTGCGGCTTAGCCACAGTCTTTGCCGTTGACGCAGTAGTCTTAGACGTGTCGGTCGCAGGCGTTTCCACAATCAGATTACTGATATTGGTCGTGCGATCCTTAGCGATAACCACCTTAGCGTAGGGCTGGTCAAAGCTTAAATGGTCGATATTAATTTTATTCAGCTGTTGGTCAAAATCGAGCTGATTAATATGCATTTTTTGCCATTTAACCAAGGGCGCTTTGCGAATGTTGTCGAGGATACTCAGCTCATCCAGTTGAACACTGCCTTGATAAATCGCCTTACCTTTGCCATCGGCGTTTAGCTTACCCTCACTGCTGAATAGGCCGCTGCTGAGTTGCATATTCACATAGGGTGCAAGATAGGGTTGGAATTGGGCTAAGGCGAGCTGCTCGACTTTAAGGTCGGCGTTAATTGACTCGCTAGGCACATCGACCTGCCCCTTGGAGATAAAGCGTCCTTTATCATTCAGACCAAAGGAAAGTTCGTAGTCGATGGGTGCCTTTAAATCACTCACAATGGCTTGTGTTGCAAAATTAAGGGGATAAACACGCCATTGCTGTGGGGTTTGGGTGAGTTTATGTTCCTCAAGGTGAATATCGTAGTTTTCGATACTCAGCCCGCCCAGAGTCACTAACCAGGTATCTTGCTGTTCAGTTGCGCTCTTTTCCGAGATCGTTTGGGAAGGCGATGCGGCTGACGTGTTCGTTTCTGCTGGCGCTTCTGCTGTTTGCGATTCAGCAGGCGAGTTCGGCGTTGCGGTATCTGGGCTGGCAGCCATAGATTTTGGCATTAACAGCTGCGCTAAATCGATGCCTTGTTCATCCAGCTTGGCTTTAAGGCTTAAACCTTCACTGTGGATTTGCTTAATGTCGACGAGCTGCTTGGCAAGGTTGAGGTTAATTCCATCAATCGCCAGCAAGGGTAAGGCGATAACGGACTGGTCACCATTGAGGAAATCAACTTTCTCTACAACCACTTGGCCGCGATCGGCCGTGAATTGTACGTTTCCATCCGCTGGCAACTCAACTTGGTAATGACTGTTGATACTGAGTTCACCCGCTGCCAGTTTTACCTTGAATTGCTCAGCAACAAATGGCCAGAAGGGGGCGAGTTGCAGTTTTGCGAGCTGTACATCCCCGACAAGTTTAAAAGGGAAAAGCTGGAATTGTCCGGCAAGGCTGACTTCACCCGCATGGGCATCCTGTAGCTGGGCGACAAATTGGTTGTGCAGGATGCTCGGAGGATTCGATGCCGTGTTGGCCTGAGCCGTAGGCGCAGCCGTTGCAGGCTTATCCTGAGATTGAGTCGCTTGACCATTTGAAGGGCTAGTGGGTTTGGCCATCATCAAATACTCAGTATCTAACTGACTGAGTTTGAAATTGATATTGGGATAATCAACCAAAGCATGGGTGATGTTATCCTCAAATTTGACCTTACCCGCCGTTAAGCTGAATTCACCTAATATTACTCGCAGTGGGCGGGTATTTTCAGTGGTGGTTTCTGGCTCATTCGGAGTTTTCGCCTGATTCAGCCGAGTCAGGATGTCGTCAAAATTGAACTGAGTTGCCCCTTGAGATTGAAAACGGCTGACATTGGCGAAGGGCCCTTGCAGCTGAATATGGTCAATCACCAGGGCTTGATTAAACACGGATTGCCAGAAGTTCACTTCAAATTGAAGTTGAGATAATCCCGCAAAGGCTTGATTGTCTTTTTCTTTAACTTCGAACTGTTTGATATTGACTCTATAGGTAAAAGGATTAATTCGCAGATCCTGTAATGACACAGGACGGCCCAAGACTTCGGTAAGCTTCTCTGGGGCGAAAGACACTACGGCCTTGGGAAGTACCAGTCCAAGGATAATCAGGTAACTTAAGTAGGTTATCGCTAAATAGGCGAGAATTCGTTGGTATCGTGGGCGGCTAAAGAACGCGAGTTTTAACCGTGATAGCTGAGTCAACATAGTGAGATTAAGGCTCCAATACGCACGCTGGCGCGAAATCTATCAATTAATGCGGCTATTCTAGCGAATAATGCTTAAGTGTGCATGATTTGTTTTGATTTTTCCCAATAAAATCTGAGTATTACCTTGTGGCAACCCATTTAGGTGATAAGCGATATTAAGTGATAACCCTAGATTCACAGGGGCAACATTTTTGTGCTGCTCAGGTTTGGCTGACAAGTTTCGCCCCATATTAATAATCAGAAGATGCGCGAGCTCAATACTCTGTTATACCGAGAGATAACTTATCGCGGCGATAATGGCACCCTGTGGGTCTTTTATCCAACAAAAACGACCGACTTTGGGAATATCCTCTGGGCCAAAGAGAATGTCACCGCCAAGTTTTTTGGCATTAATTGCCACTATATCGACATCGGCGACAGTAACATAACCCGTCCAATGGCAAGGCAGTGCGGGGATAAGATTATCTGTGATCCCTCCGATGCCGACACCTTGATTTTCAATGAGGTGATACTGACCATGGGGCATTTTGACCGTTCTAAACTGCCAACCAAACACTTCGCCATAAAAGCGCATGGCTTCTTCGGAATCGTGGGTACTGAGTTCATGCCAACCTAAGGCACCAGCGGTGTTAAATGCAGAGTCCATAAGCGCATCCCTTATGTTTTGAGTTATTGAGCAAACGGGTGAAGTAATAGCCACCTTGAGTGTAGACGATGCTTTTCAATAATTCCTAAGCGCCTCGAGAAATGTGCAATTATTTTTGTCTTAAAATCATTAAACTAAGTTAATGTTAATTAATGAAATAACCTCATTCGCTTCGCTCATCGTTATCTAAGTAACGTCGGTTCGATACCGCTTGAGTTAGCTGGGTTTTCGCGATGTTTTATTGATCTTTGGTGACGCTTCGCATCTCTTTTCAGCATTAGACCTGCATCCCCTTCGCTTGCTAAACTAGCGCCATTTGCAATCGCATCGATAGCTTAAGAGGGGAGTAAGATTGAATAAGAGTTTAGTGACAAATGTGTTAGCGGCCATTTGTGTGATTTTGGGATACGCACTGAGCTTACCCATTCTGTTTAATGTGGGTTTGTTTGCCCTATCTGGCGCCATAACTAACTGGCTTGCGGTGTATATGCTGTTTGAGAAGGTCCCAGGTTTATATGGTTCGGGCGTGGTGCCATCGCGTTTTGAAGAGTTCAAAGCGGGGATAGCACATCTTATGATGAAGCAGTTCTTCACCACAGAGAATATTGACCGTTTTCTGTCGGAAAAAGAGGGTATTAGCCAAATCGATTTGGCGCCAGTGATTGATAAAGTCGACTTAGCACCTTCTTTCGATGCCTTAGTTAACACTGTGGCACAATCTTCCTTCGGCGGCATGTTATCCATGTTTGGCGGCACTGAGGCGTTAATGCCGTTAAAGGAACCCTTTATCGAGAAAATGAAAGCCTCCTTGGTGGAAATGTCCGAGAGTGAACAGTTCCGCAACTTATTGAAACAAGAGATTGAACAGCCGAGTGTGATGGCCGATCTGCAAACGAAGATCGCGAATATCGTTGAACAACGCCTGAATGAATTAACCCCGCAAATGGTTAAACAAATCGTGCAGGAAATGATCCAGACGCATTTAGGTTGGCTGGTCGTGTGGGGCGGGGTATTTGGTGGCGCCATCGGACTTGTCGCCGCCTTAGTACAAGGTTAATCTGGCAATCGCCACCATACTAAAGGGAGCATTGGCTCCCTTTTTTATTTTGATTAATCATGAGCAGGGAACGTTATGGATCACCACAGTATTAATTATTTAGAAATCCCCACCACAGATATTGGCCGCTCCAAGGCCTTTTTTAATACGGTATTTGGTTGGCGCTTTGAAGATTACGGCCCGCAGTACAGCTGTTTTATTGATGCGGGGATCACGGGAGGGTTTTATCAAGCAGAGGTGAATTTTAACCTCGAAAAAGGTTGTCCGCTCATCGTGTTGTACAGCAAGGACTTAGAACAAACTCAAGCGGCGGTGAAGGCGGCGGGCGGTGTAATCAGCACGGCGATTTTCAGTTTTCCCGGTGGACGGCGTTTCCACTTTATCGAGCCTGCGGGCAACGAATATGCGGTCTGGTCAGAGTAATCATCTCGAACATCCCTGCGTGCGAAATTGCTGCCTCGATCAGCAAGATATCTGCATGGGCTGCTTTAGGCATTTGGATGAGATCTTAGCGTGGCGCACCATGACACAGGCGCAGCGCGATGATTGTTACTTGAGAATGGCTGAGCGAAAGGCGTTGTTCGAGGCCAAACGAAGCACAAATCCTTAAGTTGTAGGCGGTAAATTAAGGGTATCTTATTGTAACAGCTAGAAAAACGGCGCTCAGCAAATACAAGTGTATAAAGCTAAAGCGCCGCTAGACTCGCGTTAGACGGGGTCGACCACAATGTGCTCAAGTTCGATGGCCGCAACGGCATGTAAAGCATCCATGGTTGCGCCCACTAAACTGATTTTCCCCTGTGACGATTCGACCAACACCGCGCGGCGGATCTCGCCAAAATCACGGTTATGTCGAGTCAGATTCGATAAGGCCATCTGCATTGGCAGCATGGAAGGGTTAAACGCCGCGTTTTCAGCGTAGCGACCACAATAGGTTGCACCATCTGCCGTTTCTAATACGACAGCCGCGTAACTTTGGGTATAAGGTGCATAGCTTAAACCCGCATGATCTAATGCCTCAATCACCATAGGATCGCTGCTATCGAGGGCAAATTCGGTTTCATGCTTGACCAGCAAGGGCGACTGCACATTTAAGTCCTTTGGCCCAAATGCGTAGGGTAAGTAATAGGACAATAAATGGCTGTCTTGCGATGGCAGATGGATCTTAATTTGGCCACCCTCGACGAGTTCGTTCATAAACTGACGGCAATGACCACAGGGGCTGGCATTGACTATCATGTCGACAATTTGGCTCTCGCCACTTAACCATGCGTGGCTGATGGCGCTTTGCTCCGCATGCACTGAGTGAAACAGGGCCTCGCCGGGCAGTTCTAGGTTGGCGCCCATATAGATGTCGCCACTTTTGCCTTTGGCAATTGCTCCGACATAAAACTCGCTGATCGGCGGTTTCGCTAAGGCGGCGGCAATAGGCAGCAGAGCTAGTAACACTTCGGCTTCGGTCATTTTGCTGCTTTGGACTAACTCTGCCAGTTGCTGTGCATCAATATGTCCCGCAAAATTTTGATGTAATAGGGGAATTAATGCGTCAGCCAATGGTGTTGGCAGCTGGGTTATGCTTCTTATAAATCTATCTTGCATTTCCCGACTCCTTGTTTGTTAAGTTCATGGAAGAACATTCTAGTAATTTTGTTACGGTATAAATGCGAGTTAGTTCGCGTTTACACCTCAATTTAACGCCAGATAGGTTACATCTGAAAGTCGTTATCATTGTCTGGCGTTAACTAACTGTCTTATTTGATAGAACTCTCTGCTTAGCAATTCACTATCGGTGTTGTAGCATTCGCGTCGCTTTAGAGCCCGCGTAGATAGTGACACAGGGCCGCGAGTAACTTCTGTTTATGTTCATCACCCTCGGTATCTTGCAGCAGATTTTCAAGCTTGAGTAAATAATCCTGATCGCTTAAACGTTGCTGGCAGAAGGTGCGCCAACGCTGGGCTTCTTGATCATTTAGCAGCTCAGGGTAGTTACGTGCCCGATAGCGAAACAGCATCTCGGGGATACGTCCATCGTCAAACTGCAGATCTAGCGCCGCTAGATTTTGTGGCAAGGTATGGCGAATGATCTCCATCTTGGCTTTATCGGCGGGGCTGAAAAAACCACCGGAATACAGCATCAAGTCAGGATCTGTGGTTGTCACTTCACCTTCATACTCAAAGAGTTGCGCGAGTTTTTCCCGCAATTCTGGGTGAGCCTTTAAGCGTTTGTATTGCTCCCTGGCAAAGGCTTTATCGATATTGAGTCTTTCAGCCTGGGCATCATCCAAAATCTTGGCCGAGGTAATAAAAGGACATTTGTTAAGGTGAACTTGTTTGACTGGGATCGGTAACTCATCTTCGGCAAGTTCGGCTCTTGGTGTATACATGCGAGTTTTTATTTGCTCGACATCCAGCTCAAACAGCGGGCTTAAATCCATCGCTAAGTTAACGCAAATAATGGCGTTTTTGTTGCTTGGATGGTGTGCTACTGGGGCAATCAGCGTCGTACAACCCTGCAGCGCACTGATTTTGGAACTCACATGGGCAAGCGGTTGCATATTCAATACATCTATTTGTGCACTCACGGCCTGTTTACGGCGCAGCTCAAAATAGTATTGATATAACTTGGGTTGCTTTTCTTTAATTAGTTTGGCCATGGCGATGGTGGCGTACACATCGGACATGGCATCGTGGGCTTTTTCATGGCTTAAACCATTGGCTTGCGTCAAGTGCTCTAACTTAAAACTGGGTGAGCCATCTTCTTTTAATGGCCAATGGATCCCGTCTGGCCTAAACGCATAGCAAGCTCTGACTAAGTCGATGATATCCCAACGTGTATTGCCATTTTGCCATTCGCGAGCATAGGGATCGATAAAGTTACGGTAGAATCCATAACGGGTGACTTCATCGTCAAAGCGTAAGGAGTTATAGCCTGCGACACAGGTATTCGGTTGGCTAAAGAGTGCATGAATGCGCCCCATAAACTCGGTTTCAGGCAACCCCTTTAAGTTGGCTAATTGTGGTGTGATCCCTGTGATTAAAATGGCTTCGGGCGAGGGGAGATAATCCGTTGATTGTTTACAGTAAAAAGTCTCGGGTTCACTGATGATATTGAGATCTAAGTCTGTACGGATCCCGGCAAATTGGGCCGGTCTATCCTTAGCGGGATTGGCTCCGAAGGTTTCATAATCGTGCCAAAAAATACTTGGCTGAGATGCTGTATACATAATTTCAATCAAATGACGGTTTTGTCGAATGATAGCATCTTAACACTTAAACTCACCGCAATATTCATTAGCAAAAACCGAGATTGAGAAATTATATTGAAAAGATAAGCGCTTAAGAGGTGATCTTTACCTCGGTTGGCAGTTACAATTCCCCTTCGAACAGGGAATGAGTCTTATGCATCATCAATATCTTAATGAACCTATGGTACTCGACGTCGGGCAGAGCTCGACGCTGACCTTAACCTTGCCCGGCAATATCAGCGATTTTATTGTGCTTGAGGCGATGGGGGCACCATTGCTTGAGTTGATTGTGGTGTCTGAAACACCGCAGCCACAGATTGCTGTCCGTTTTCAACCCATCTTAGGACTTAAACTCAATGCCGCGATAGTGGAAGCGACAAGTTTTGCCGCATCGACGTCAAGATCTTTAGGGCAAGGAGTTCGGCTTTACCATCGTCTAGGCACTGCACCTAAATTTTGCGCGCAGGAACTGCGGGCAGGCATTGCCATTAAGATCGATGCACAGGCTGGGATCAGTGTGTCACTGCAAGCAGCATCTAAATTTGAGCTCATCGCACTCGAGTCCGATGGCCGAGGTTTGCATGAGCCCAAAGTGTTGATGATGGCGAAAGCGATATTAGCGCGGGAATATGACTATAATGCTACCGCTGAATCTTTAGCCGTATGCTTGACTGAAATAGAACAAGTTCGGCTCGAGCTACAAGCGTTTTTGCGCGGAGACTTGGGGCATTGTCATATGGGGTTAGCCGAAGAAGCTGTGCGACTTGACCCCTTGCTGCAACAAAAGCGTCAATGGTTATTTCGCACTTATACTCATATGTTCGAACGACCTAACTTCAGCCGTGCGGCCAATGACGGTTTGAATATCGATAAAGCCTTAAGGAAGCTCGAATGTTTTGAGCTGCTCGCCTCCCCTGAATTACTGCAAATGGTGGAGCGACTCATGGAAGATGAGGCATAAGCCAGACATTCCAATCATTTATAGAGTTAACCAATGCAATATATATGTCCTTTGTGTGCCTTACCGCTCACCTTGACTGAACGAACTTGGGGATGCCCGCAGGCACATAAGTTCGACATGGCCAAAGAAGGCTATGTGAATCTGCTTCCCGTGCAGAAGAAAAATTCCAAAGATCCCGGTGACAATCAACAGATGATGTTGGCTCGCAGGGAGTTTTTAAATGCGGGTTACTATCAAAGTTTAAGTGACAGAGTGAATGCGTTGGCACTTGAGTATGCCTGCGAGGCGCAGCAGATCCTCGATATCGGTTGTGGTGAGGGGTATTACAGCCATCGTATATACAATGCGCTTGTCGCCAAGCATCCGTGCCAGTTACAGGGCGTAGACATCTCCAAATCGGCGATAAAATATGCGGCTAAACGTTACCCGAACCTCAGCTTTTGTGTGGCGAGCGCCTACGAAATGCCGATCCCATCAAAGAGTATCGATTTAGCGATTCGTATTTATGCGCCATCGAAGCAGGAAGAGTTACAGCGGGTCATGGCGCCAAATGGCATTTTGATCACAGTATCGCCAGGACCTTTACATCATTTTACGCTAAAACAGCAAATTTATGCTGAACCGAGATTGCATCCAGCGTCCGATGCCAAGATTGAGGGGTTCGAATGTTTACACCAAGAGCGGCTTAGGTCACAACTTGAGCTAAATAACAGCCAAGATATTAGCCATTTTCTGGAAATGACGCCCTACGCTTGGAAGTTTACGGCCGAGCAAAAGCACCTATTTGCCCAGAGCGGATTAAGCTGCGAATTAGACTTTCAGATTGAAGTACATCGCATTTCAGTCTAGAGGTTGATTTTAACCTATTGAAATAAATTATTTAAAATGCTTAACTGTCGATGCTTACGCCGTAAGAACATGCTGTTCTGCGAGCCGGTAGCAAAACCTGAGATTGGCTTGGTTTAAATAAATTTTTCAAAGTGTCGCAGTATGTTGACTTATCTTTAGAATGGTTTATAGTCTTACTAGCTTGAAGGTTGGGCTTATATTTATGTGTTCAATACGACCAGTTCGTCCTGTAAACATAAGTAATACCGGCATTTTCCAGCTCCACCGCCGTTAAGGCTTTAATTTTTTATTTACAGGATTTATATCATGTCTCAAGTTACTGGTGTTGTTAAGTGGTTCAACTCTGACAAAGGTTTCGGCTTCATCGAGCAAGAATCTGGTCCAGACGTATTCGTACACTTCCGTGCGATCAACTCTGACGGTTTCAAAACTCTTGACGAAGGTCAGAAAGTGTCTTTCACTGTGACTCAAGGTCAAAAAGGTCCTCAAGCTGAAAACGTAACCGTAATCGGTTAATTTTCAGTGCTGTTAGCCTAAGTGCTGATAGCAATGGATTTAAGAGCTGTGGTTAATACCGTGGCTCTTTTTATTTGTGCCGCGTTTAAGTTTTCTGCGTTATTGCTTTACGTCCCCGCGTGTTGATTCGATAGTTTTCTTGCTCATAGCTCATAGCTCATAGCTCATAGCTCATAGCTCATTGCTCATAGCTCATAGCTCATAGCTCATTGCTCATAGCTCATAGCTCATTGCTCATAGCTCATTTTCTCTATTGTTCGCTCCTATTGAACAAACCTAAGTTTAGGTGTGAATGTTAAGTCATCAGGTGTTTATACACATCAACTCTTGTTTTCAATATAAAAATAAACCCACGATCTTTTGTGAAGTTATCCTTCAGACCGTGGGTTATGCAGCTTTATTAGGTGCTTTTTAAGAATCTAGCTTATCGTCCGCGACTTTATAGTGGGGATCGTCTAGCAAATTCACTTCAACCAGATCGCCCGCTTTGTGAAGTAAGGCCTTGCAGTCGGCACTTAAATGCACCAAATGCAGTTTTTTGCCCAGCGTGACATAACGTTCGGCAAGCGTATCTATGGCTTCTAGCGCCGAGTGATCGGCTACACGTGAATGTTTAAAGTCGATGATAACATCTTGGGGATCCTGCGAGGCATCGAAGAGTTCGAGGAAGCTGGCCACTGAGCCAAAAAAGAGTGGGCCGTTTAGCTCATAGACTTTCCAGCCAAGGCTATTTGAGGTTACTTTTACGCTGATGTGTTTGGCATGTTGCCATGCAAACACAAGCGCTGACACCACGACACCGACAAAGACGGCAAAGGCGAGATCGGTAAAGACGGTCACAGTGGTCACGAGCACAATGACAAAAGCATCATGTTTCGGCACTTTGCCCATAAACTTAAAGCTTGCCCATTCAAATGTGCCGAGCACCACGATAAACATCACCCCAACCAAGGCTGCTAGTGGAATAATTTCGATAAAGGATGCACCAAAGAGGATAAAAGTCAGTAAACCGATAGCCGCAGTTATACCAGATAATCTGCCGCGTCCACCTGAGTTAATGTTGATCATAGATTGACCAATCATGGCACAACCGCCCATGGCACCAAAAAAGCCGCTAGTGATGTTACCTACGCCTTGACCAATACATTCTTTATTGCTTCGTCCTCGGGTATTAGTCATCTCATCGATAACCGTTAATGTTAACAGGGATTCGATTAATCCGACGGCGGCTAAAATAAAGGAATAGGGCAGAATAATGTAGAGTGTCTCAAGGTTAAAAGGCACTTGTGGGATCGCAAAGCTTGGGAGTGAACCTGCGATGGTCGCATGCTCATCGCCACTCATGGTTTTAAGAAAATCCAACACATTTCGGGTGTCTAAGTCAAAACCGACCACGATGGCGGTCACGCTTAGAATCGCAACTAACGATGAGGGCACAGCTGTAGTCAGTTTGGGGAGAAAGTAAATAATCGCCATAGTCAGTGCGACTAGCCCTAGCATTAGCATCAAAGGTTCTTGGGGGAGCCAGACTAAATTCCCGGCAGCATCTTTTACTTTAAATTGGCCGAGCTGAGCCAAAAAAATCACTATGGCTAGGCCATTCACAAAGCCTATCATCACAGGGTAGGGGACGATGCGGATAAACTTCCCCAGTTTAAATATCCCAGCACTGATTTGGATCAATCCAGCCAGTACCACAGCGGCAAATAAGTATTGCACGCCATGTTCAACTACCAATGACACCATCACTACGGCCATCGCTCCCGTCGCGCCAGAAATCATGCCTGGGCGTCCGCCAATTAATGCGGTAACTAATCCCATAATAAAGGCTGCATAGAGGCCGACCATAGGTTCGACGTTGGCGACAAAGGCAAAGGCTACCGCCTCTGGGATTAGCGCAAGGGCGACCGTCAGTCCCGAGAGAATATCGGCTTTGTGACTAGATGTTTTGTGGCGAAAGAGATCGAACATGAAACCTCTGTTAATCATTTGTGTTGGCAAAATAGCCGCGAATACTAACAAAAAAGCCGATTCAGCTAAACCTTAAATATGGCTGAATTTGCTGAAAATAAAAAAGCCATGCAAGTGCATGGCTTTTTTCACAACAGTTTGAGGATTATGGACGAGCCATATCCGATTCGGCGCTGTTGCTGTGTTTCAGTTTAGGCGCAGCGGCTTCGGCGGAGGCGACATTGTCATACTCGCGGCCTTTCGGCACTTCAACCTGAGCTCTGACTTCTACCGTTGGCTTGGTCATTTCAGATGACACCATTGAACCAAAACGACTCGCCGCCTTGGGCTTGCTCACTTCGGCTTCAGCTGCAGGGGCTGCGACAGCTTGAGTCACAACGGGTTTCGCCTGAGGTTTAACGATAGGTGCAGGTTTTGCCATTGGAGCTGAGGCCACAGACTTCACGGCATCTTTCACTTCGGCTTTTTCTACTTCGGGCGCTACTGCCTCAACTGCAACAGTTTCTGCTTTTGCTTGAGCAACTGGAGTTTCGGCAGTGGTCACAATGGCTTCTGTAACCGCTTCTACCGCTTTAGCTGGCTCAACAGTAACTTCTTCAGCCTTAACGCTTGTCTCCGGCTTGTTGTTTACCGCAGTATGAGCAGGCGCTTCTGTTACTTCAACTTCAGCTTTAATCTCGGCCGCTTGCTCGGTAGCTACTACCTCAACAACTTCAGTCTCAACAGCGTTATTGGCGTTGGTTTCAGCAACCACACTGACATCTGCCGTGTCGACTACAGTTGCAGGAGAAGTCACAGTCGGTTCAGCGATGGCTTCAATTGCTTTTGCTGCTGTGGTCTCTGCTGCTTCTGCAGTTTGAGCGGTTGGCGCTGGGTAGTCTTGAGCATCACCGAGTGCATCGTTTGGTACGAATTGCGCAGGTGCAGAGACGCCTTGCTCATCTTCATCACGGCGACGACGTTGACCGGCCGCTCTTAAATGACGTGGGCTACGGCGACTACGACGTTGTCCATCGCGAGATTCGCGTTTCGCTTTATCATCTGCATCGGCACTGACTTCTGCGCTATCTGCATCGGTCTCGGCTTCGGTTTTCACTTCGATTACGTCAGCTGGGGCCTCAGCACGGTTTTCAACCACTGGCTTTTCAGCGGTAACTTCAGCGCTTGCTTCCACTTGGCTTACTGCGTCAGTTGCTTCTGCTGTCTCATTGGCAACAGCGGCATCTTTGCGTGGCTGGCGACGTGAGCGAGGAGCTTTGGTTTCAGCTTGTGGCTCAGTTGCAACGTCAGTATTGGCAGCATTAACGGCGGCCACTTCGGCTAATACCACTTCTTCTTGAATTGGCGCTTCGGTAGTTTCATTAGCGTTATCGATGCGTACTTTACGACGCATGTTACGGCGCTGACGACGCTCACGGGCCACTTCTTGCTTTGGTGTGTCGTCTTGAGACTCAGCTACCACTTCTTTCGGCGCTTGATTACGGCTCTTAGGCTCTGGCTTAGTGCGCTTTGCATTCTCGTCTTTTTCACGAGCTGGGCGCTCTTGAGCCTGAGGCGCATCAGCCGACTTCTTGGCATTGCGAGTGCGTGGCTCGCGGGTGCCTTCTTTCGCTTTGTCAGTATCTTGGTTATTGCGAGTGCGGCGAGTGTCATTACGACGATTACGACGGTTCGCATTGGCCGTTTGGCTGTCAGACTTTTTGGTTTCTGTCGTCTTTTCAGCCGCAGGCTTATCGCTTGAGCTGAAGAACGCGCCAATGGCACTGAACAGTTTGCTGAAGAAACCAGGCTCAGTTGCTTCCACTTTGTTGGCAACAGGTGCAGCGGCTTGCTCGACTTTCTGCGGTGCGGTGAAGCCTTTTAGGGCTGGTGCTGGCGCAGCAGTGCGTTCCAGTTTACGGGGTTCGTATAACTTGGCTTCTGGCTGTTCGATGCGCTTGTAGCTGGATTCATCGATTTCATCGTCAGTGCGGTGACGAATAACGCGATAATCAGGAGTCATCATATGTGGATCTGGGATCACATAGACTTCTACATCATGGCGTTGCTCAGTGATACGAATCGCTTTGCGTTTTTCGTTCAGCAGGAAGGCCGCCACATCGACAGGCACGATGGCTTCGATTTGTGAGGTGTTTTCCTTGATGGCTTCTTCTTCCATCAAACGCAGAATAGACAGCGCTAAAGATTCGGTACTACGAATCGTGCCTTGGCCATGACAGCGAGGGCAGATATGTGCAGCTGATTCTTCTAAGGATGGACGCAGACGTTGACGCGACATTTCCATCAGACCGAAGCGAGAAATGCGGCCTAATTGTACGCGGGCACGGTCGTGATGTACGGCATCACGCAGGCGGTTTTCTACTTCACGTTGATGGCGCACGGGCGTCATATCGATAAAGTCGATCACGACCAGACCACCTAAGTCACGCAGACGTAATTGACGGGCAATCTCATCGGCGGCTTCAAGGTTGGTATTTAATGCGGTTTCTTCAATATCGCCGCCCTTAGTTGCACGGGCAGAGTTGATATCGATTGAGGTTAATGCTTCAGTTGGGTCGATAACAATCGAACCACCCGATGGCAGGCGCACTTCACGTTGGAACGCCGACTCGATTTGCGACTCGATTTGGAAGTGAGTGAACAATGGCACTTCGGCTTCGTAGAGTTTTACGCGTTCGACGAAATCAGGGCGCACCAGTGCGATATGTTGTTTGGCTTCTTCAAAAATGCGAGGGTGGTCGATGAGGATCTCGCCCACATCACGGCGCAGATAATCACGAATTGCACGTACAATCACGTTACTTTCTTGATGAATTAAGAAAGGAGCGGCTTTGCTTTGTGCGGCTTCGGTAATGGCGGCCCAGTGGTGTTGTAGAACTTTTAAGTCCCACTTCAGTTCAGTCGATTCTTTGCCAACACCCGCAGTACGAACGATAAGTCCCATACCCGCTGGTACTTCTAAATCGGCCATGGCTTCTTTTAATTCGGTGCGCTCATCACCTTCGATACGGCGAGAAATACCGCCAGCACGAGGGTTGTTTGGCATCAGCACTAAGTAAGAGCCCGCTAAGCTGATAAAGGTCGTCAGTGCAGCACCTTTGTTGCCGCGCTCTTCTTTGTCAATTTGAACAATAACTTCTTGTCCTTCACTGACCACTTCTTTGATGTTTGGGCGACCTTGGAAAGAATAACCTTTAGGAAAGTATTCTCTGGCGATTTCTTTTAGCGGTAAAAAGCCGTGGCGCTCAGCACCATAATCAACGAAAGCTGCTTCTAAAGAGGGTTCTACGCGGGTGATTTTACCCTTGTAAATGTTGGATTTTTTTTGCTCGTGACCAGGACTTTCAATATCCAGATCGTACAGTTGTTGCCCGTCAACCAGGGCAACACGCAACTCTTCTGATTGAGTTGCATTGATTAACATACGTTTCATGATGACGTCATTCTTCTTTAAATGGAGGTCATCAAACAATCGCGTTTCGCTGCATTACGGGCCTAGCAGTAGGTCAACGAAGCCTCACGGCTGGTGGCTAGGCAAGGTGCGCATTACTGTTAGACGCAGTCGCTGCGTGTCGCATCCTATTTATGGCTTATTTTTTAATGATTACAAAAACAAGGAATTCGTTGTAAAACATCAACCAACCCCATAAATTCTTTAATTTCGTTCCGGTAATGCCCAAGTCGAATCGGTTTGTCTGACGACAAGTTAAAATATATTTCGAAATCGGTGAGAAAAACTTTAGATAAACCTAGTCAAAGTAAGGTTAGATTCTCGATTTAATCGTAAAAAACGCATTTGTGGTATTTTTACTCAGTATACGATTTGCAAATCAATGAGTTGCTATCAAGAAAATCTTTTTTAATCTATAAAGCTTTTCACTTGGGACTGGGACCTTGTGAACACTTTATTCACGGCTTATCCCTAATCGCTGGTGAAATATAGCAATAATCAAAAAATTCAGCAATGGAAAGGCACAATTCTTCTTAAGTGTTGTACAATGGCCGCCGTTTTAAGCAGATGGCACATCATGAATACAGAATCTCCACAGCAACAGGTGCAGTTGATCACGATTGACGAAGACCACCTCGACCAACGAATCGACAATTTTTTAATCACAGTGCTAAAGGGCGTTCCTAAGAGCATGATTTACCGTATCGTCCGCAAGGGTGAAGTACGGGTGAATAAAAAACGCATTAAGCCCGAGTACAAATTGCAAATCGGTGATGTGGTCCGTGTGCCGCCGGTCAGAATGGCTGAGCAGGATAATCGCACCGCGCCTTCTGCAAACTTGAGCAGAGTCTCGCAGCTTGAAGACCGTATTTTGCATGAAGACAATCATCTGATTGTATTGAATAAACCTGCTGGCATTGCGGTACATGGTGGCAGTGGTGTCGATTATGGTGTGATTGAGGCGCTACGCTCCTTACGTCCGCAACAAAAGTTTTTAGAGCTGGTTCATCGTCTCGATAAAGACACCTCGGGTGTGTTGTTGGTGGCCAAAAAACGCAGTGCCCTTAAACATATGCACGATCAGTTGCGTTATAAAAAGATGCAGAAGGATTACTTGGCCTTAGTCAAAGGTGAGTGGTCGGCGCAGGATAAAGTGGTTAAACAGCCGCTATTAAAATTAACGCTTAAGTCGGGCGAGCGTATCGTTCGAGTCAATGCCGAAGGCAAACCCTCGGAAACGCGCTTTAAAATTGTACAACGTTATCAAGGTTGTACTCTGGTGCAGGCGAGCCCTGTGACTGGACGTACTCATCAGATTCGTGTGCATTGCCAATATATGGGGCATCCTATCGCCTGTGATGAGAAATACAGCGAGCAGGCGTTTGATGACAGTATGCGTGCACTCGGTCTGACCCGGCTGTTTTTACATGCGGCAGAATTAATGTTTATTCATCCTGAAAACGATGAGGTGATGCGAGTCTCTGCGCCGCTCGATGATAATTTGCAGCAACTGCTAGGCAAGTTAAAGCGTGCTTAGTGGCTTAGTGGCTTAGTGGCTTAGTGGCTTAGTGGCTTAGTGGCTTAGTGTTTGTGTCTGCGCCTATTACCTACGGATAACCTGAGAGCATGAAAGTGTCAGTGAGTCATTCAAGCCAACGAAAATATGATTTAGTGATTTTTGATTGGGATGGCACGTTAATGGATTCCATCGGTAAAATCATTGTTTGTATTGAGAATATGGCTAGGGCGCTGGCGCTACCAGTGCCTGCTGAGGCGGATATTCGCAATGTGATTGGCTTGTCGATGACGCAGGCGTTACAGGTGTTATTTCCCGAAGGTTTGACTTCAGTGCCGCCGCGTAACGGATCTGCAAGCAGCGCAGCACAAGCGGGGGCGACTCAAGCGCTTGTTGGCACTGATGATTGCTATATTAAGATGCGCGCTGAGTTTAAGACGCAGTATTTGCACCTTGATACCACGCCGACGCCGATTTTTAACCAAGCCCCCCAACTACTCGAATCATTATCAACAGCAGGATATCAACTTGCTGTCGCAACGGGTAAGGCGAGAGCAGGCTTAGTGCGCGTGTGGGAGCAATCCGGCTTAGGTCACTACTTTATTGCTTCGCGCTGCGCCGATGAGGCGCAGAGTAAACCTCACCCAGAAATGATCTTAAGTTTGCTGCAGGAGTTAGGTGTTCCGCCTGAACGCGCCTTGATGGTCGGAGACTCTTTGTTGGATTTAACCATGGCGGCGAATGCGGGTATCGACGGTGTGGGTGTCACTTACGGCGCTCATAGAGAAGAAATACTCAAGCAAGCTAATCCCATCGCCTTAATTGATTCCCCTGAAAAACTCTTGCTGCATTTATAGTGATTGACTCATCAGCGCCGATTAATGAAGAATGCTGAGCTGAATCGCTAATAACCTAAGTGCTTGTTGAGTTATCTAGGCAAGCGATTATGGATAACAGTGCCATCTCGCTTGCCCATCTCGAACCGCACTTACGTCAGCCACCTTAATAACCACTTCACACTAGTCGGCTAAGACATCGATTCCATGATTGAGCAGCATTTCAGTTAACAATATTAAGGGCAGCCCAATCAGGGTGTTAGGATCTCGACCTTCTAAGCGAGTAAACAAAGCAATCCCTAAACCTTCACTCTTAAAGCTACCCGCACAATAAAAAGGTTGCTCTTTATCGACATAAGCGGCGATTTGCGCGGCCGTCAGCTGACGAAAATGCACGGTGAAAGGTTCGACCTGAGCCGTCACTTCTCCAGTCTTGGCATCATAGAGCGCAAGACCGGTATAAAAGGTGATAGCTTTGCCCGAGGCTTGGCTAAGCTGCTTAATCGCATTGTCTCGATTTAATGGCTTACCAATAATCTTGCCGTCAATCACGGCGACCTGATCTGAGCCTATAATTAATCCATGTGGAAAATGGCTTGCACCTGCCTCAGCCTTGGCTTTGGCGAGTCGTAAGACTAAGTCTTGAGCGGACTCATTTGCCATGGGGCTTTCATCGATATCCGGATTGCAAGTCTCAAAGGCTAAGCCTAATTTTTGCAATAGTGCTTGTCGGTAAACAGAGGTAGAAGCGAGGATTAACTGGGGCGTCATCGGTAAAATCCATAAGAAAACCTGACTTATTGTCGCCAACCTGGCCGCTTGAATGCAAGCGAGTGGTGGCAGATATCATGACTTTAGGGCGGTAATCGGGGATTCTTACGATGAGTGCGGCTATTTTAGACGGCTTACGCTTGTGCGCCGCCCCGTGCTTGGGTAAAATTTCGCTTCCGTTAATTTCAATGTTGGGGCTAGAGAATCACTTAAGTCGCAAACTGGGACTTAAGTTAGAAATTTTTCTTTGACTCTAGCGTTTTCAAACTATAATATGCGCGCCTTATGCAAACAGTAAAGATACCGGTTTCAATTGATCCTATTCGCGCCGCCTCGAGCCGTTCTACCTATGAGGGGATAGTGCCAGGGCAGCAATTGAAAAGATTAAATGAGTTATGTGCCGGCGACTGTTCCGATGTGGCAGTGTCGATTGAATGTGGCGTAGATTTGCAGGGGATAGTCTACCTGAAAGGGAAGGCTGTGACGGAGCTCACTCTGGTTTGTCAACGTTGCATGACGCTATTTACCACTGAGGTTACGGTCGAGTTTTGCTTCGGTCCATGCCGGACTAAGGCAGAAATCGATGAGCTCCCGGATGCGTATGACCCAATTGAGTGCAATGAGATTGGCGAAGTACGTCTGCATCAATTGATCGAAGATGAATTGATAGTCGCTATGCCTATCATCCCGATGCATGAAGAAACTGATTGCAACATCGGGTCAATGGACATAGTTGTAGGCGAGATCGAACCCGCTCAAGAGGAGCGTCCAAATCCGTTTGCAGTGTTAGAAAAACTGAAGAGCAAGTAATCTAGGAGACAGGGCCAATGGCTGTACAACAGAATAAAAAATCTCGTTCTAAGCGCGGTATGCGCCGTTCACATGACGCACTGAGCACTGCTCAGCTGTCTGTTGACGCTACCAGCGGTGAAGTCCATATGCGTCACAACGTGACTGCTGATGGTTTCTATCGCGGTAAAAAGGTAATCAACAAGTAATTTGTTGGTTTCCTAATGACGAGTCTGACGCTCGCGTTAGATGCGATGGGTGGCGATCATGGCCCCCACGTCACGGTGCCTGCAGCCTTGCGGGCACTAAAATCTCACTCTTCTCTTAAAATCATTTTAGTCGGCGATAAGACTGAAATTGATGTCTATCTGCGTCAAGCAGAACAACAGTTACTCTCACGTATTGAAGTCATTCACACCGATGAAGTGGTGAGCATGTCCGATAGACCCGTGCACGCTTTGCGTACCCGCAAGAATAGTTCGATGCGCTTGTCGATTGAACTGGTGCGTGATGGACGAGCGTCGGCGTGTGTGAGTGCGGGCAATACTGGTGCCTTAATGGCCATGGCCAAGGTGTTATTAAAAACCTTGCCCGGTGTAGACAGGCCCGCGTTGGTCAGTTGCTTACCCTCGGTCACGCAAAAGCCAGTTTATTTATTGGACTTAGGTGCCAATATCTCCTGCGATTCAGAAACGCTTTTCCAATTTGCCGTGATGGGCTCTGTGCTGTGTGAGGCGGTGGATAAAAAATCCCGCCCTAAAGTTGCACTCCTTAATGTGGGTACAGAAGAAATCAAAGGCAACGATCAGGTTCAACAAGCGGCGCAAATACTGCAAAACACCGATCAAATTAATTACACCGGCTTTATTGAAGGTGATGAAATCTACTCGGGTAATGTGGATGTGATCGTTTGTGACGGTTTTGTGGGTAACATCACGCTCAAAACCTCTGAAGGCATTGCCAAGTTATTGGTTCATCAGTTAAAACGTGGCCTAACCCAAGGTTTCTTTGTGCGTTTTTTGGCAAAACTCATCGCCCCACGCATTCAGGCGGTCCTCAGCCAGATGAACCCCGACCACTATAATGGTGCAAGTCTGATAGGATTGCGCGGCATAGTTGTAAAGAGCCATGGAAATGCGGATGAAACTGCCTATTTACAAGCAATTAGTTTGGCAGTGACTGAAGCGCAACGTCGACTCCCCGAAATGATAAAAGATCGTTTGGAGTCGATTCTTTTAGATATAAATAACTGATTCCTCCTTATGCATACAAAAATTCTCGGAACTGGTAGTTATCTGCCAGTGCAGGTGCGTAGCAATCAAGATTTGGAAAAAATGGTGGAAACCAGTGACCAATGGATTGTTGAACGTACAGGTATTTCAGAGCGTCGCATCGCGGCGCAAGACGAAACTGTCTCAACTATGGGCTATCAGGCGGCATTAAAGGCGCTCGAGATGGCCGGCATAGAAGCATCAGAGTTAGATATGATCATTTGTGGCACCACCAGTGCGGCAAATGCCTTTCCTGCGGCGGCCTGCGAAATTCAAGCCATGCTCGGCGTACACACCATTCCAGCCTTTGATATTGCGGCGGCTTGTTCAGGTTTTGTGTATGCCTTATCTGTGGCGGACCAATTCGTTAAAAATGGTACCGCGAAAAAAGTATTAGTGATTGGTGCTGACGTATTATCCCGTCTGTGTGAGCCTGAAGACCGTACTACTATCATTCTGTTTGGGGATGGTGCAGGTGCTGCGGTTATCGGCGCTTCCGATGAGCCAGGGATTATTTCAACCCATATTTATGCCGATGGTCGTCAAGGTGACTTGCTTAAGTGCGCCTTCCCACCTCGTCAGGGGGAAACCTCTGAAGCGGTTGGCTTTATGACCATGAAAGGCAATGACGTCTTTAAAGTGGCGGTGACTCAGTTATCCCATGTAGTCACTGAAACATTGCGCCTGAATAATATCGATAAGTCGGAAATCGACTGGTTGGTTCCCCATCAGGCTAACTTCCGCATTATTAATGCCACGGCAAAAAAGCTGGACATGAGCTTAGATAAAGTGGTGTTAACCCTTGCCAAACACGGTAATACCTCGGCGGCGTCGGTACCGATTGCCTTAGACGAAGCCGTGCGTGATGGCCGGATCCAACGTGGCCAGCTATTGCTGCTCGAAGCCTTCGGTGCCGGTTTTGCGTGGGGCAGTGCGCTCGTCCGTTTTTAACCGTATCTGGATACGACTAAATTCCTAACTATCGTTATCTTGGTTTGCTGTCCAAGATAACGGTTTAGTGTTCAATAAATTAAGTTCGCCATAGGTAATTTGATATGGAAAATGTAGCTTTTGTATTCCCAGGCCAAGGTTCACAGGCCCTAGGCATGTTAGCCGAGTTGGCTGGTGCGCAGCCGATTGTGGGACAAACCTTTGCCGAAGCGAGTGAGGTGTTAGGGTATGATCTGTGGGCATTAGTGCAAGACGGCCCCGTTGAAACCTTAAATGAAACCGATAAAACCCAGCCTGCCTTATTAGCGGCAAGTGTGGCGATTTGGCGTGCCTATGTTGCTTCTGGTAAGGCTATGCCTGCGATGTTAGCGGGTCACAGCCTAGGTGAATATTCTGCATTGGTTTGTGCAGGTGTCATTGACTTTAAAGATGCGATCAAACTGGTTGAACTCCGTGGTCAACTGATGCAGCAAGCAGTCCCCGCAGGGACTGGCGCTATGTACGCGATTATCGGTCTGGATAATGACGGCATTGCTAATGCGTGTATTGATGCTGCCCAAGGCGAAGTGGTGAGTCCTGTTAACTTTAACAGCCCAGGCCAAGTGGTTATCGCCGGTCAAAAAGAGGCTGTTGAACGTGCCGCTGCGGCCTGTAAAGCGGGGGGCGCCAAAATGGCGGTAGCGTTGCCTGTCAGCGTGCCATCACACTGCGCATTAATGAAACCTGCTGCTGATAAACTAGCCCTTGCTTTAAACGATGTGCAGTTTAATGCGCCAAGCATCACTGTTATCAATAACGTAGATGTGGCATCACCCACTGTGGTTGCCGACATTAAAGATGCGCTGGTTCGTCAACTGTATTGCCCTGTACGCTGGAGCGAAACTGTTGAATTAATGGCCGAAAAAGGTATTACCCAGTTAGTTGAGTGTGGTCCTGGTAAAGTATTGACAGGTCTTGCGAAACGCATTAATAAATCTCTTTCTGCCCAAGCAGTTAATGACGTTGCATCCCTTGCCGCGTTAACTGAATAAGGAGTTTGTATGAGTATCAATCTGAGTTTAGCGGGCAAAGTTGCCTTAGTGACAGGCGCGAGCCGTGGTATTGGCCGCGCGATTGCCGAAACCTTAGTCGAAGCCGGTGCGATTGTGGTAGGAACTGCCACAAGTGAGAAGGGCGCCGCAGCAATTCAAGAATATCTGGGTGACAAAGGTTTTGGTTTAGTGCTTAATGTTACCGATAGTCAATCCGTCACCGATTTATTCGATTCGATCAAAGAAAAAGCGGGTGATGTTGATATTCTAGTCAACAACGCGGGTATCACCCGTGATAACTTGCTGATGCGAATGAAAGATGATGAATGGAACGATATCATCGATACCAACCTGACATCATTATTCAGACTATCAAAACCTGTGATGCGTACCATGATGAAAAAGCGCTTCGGCCGGATCATCAATATCGGTTCAGTGGTAGGCACTATGGGCAATGCAGGTCAAGTTAACTACTCGGCAGCAAAAGCTGGTTTGATCGGATTTACAAAATCTCTTGCAAGAGAGGTTGCATCTCGTCAAATTACAGTTAATGCTATCGCTCCTGGATTTATCCAGACCGATATGACTGATGAGCTGACCGAAGATCAGCAAAAAGCTATCATGTCTCAGGTTCCGATGGAACGATTAGGGCAAGCGCAAGAAATTGCTAATGCCGTACTCTTCTTGGCGTCGGATTCTGCCGCTTATATCACAGGCGAGACCTTGCATGTGAATGGCGGAATGTACATGGTTTAAGGGCGGATGGCAGGGATACTGTCGCAACTGAGTAGTGATCTGTATCAATTGGTCGCTAAATTTCGTGGTTAGACCACGAAAACTAAGCTTGCATTGTCAGCCAAATCTAATAAACTACTCGCAATCTTACGCAAGTGCGTAATTTGAATAGGAAAGAAAACTAATGAGCAACATCGAAGAACGTGTAAAGAAAATCATTGTAGAGCAACTGGGCGTTAAAGAAGAAGACGTTAAACCAGCGGCATCTTTCGTTGACGATCTGGGTGCAGATTCTCTGGACACTGTTGAGTTGGTTATGGCTCTGGAAGAAGAGTTTGATACCGAGATCCCTGATGAAGAAGCTGAAAAGATCACTACTGTTCAAGCAGCGATCGATTACGTTTCTAAGAATCAGTAATTCTGAATTCTAGAGAACAGGCGGCAAATATGCCGCCTGTTTTTGTTTTAGCCCCGCCAAATTCTGCAATAGTGCCATTCAATCGTCTCTGGAACCTGTGTTGCATTTGTCCATGAGATGCTCGCCGCAGATTGGCGAAGACTCTTTATGATAGAAACACCATTGTCTGTCATAACCTTATCTATTTAGCATTAAAAGGTGACTGCCGTGTCTAAACGTCGTGTAGTGGTAACCGGTTTAGGGTTAGTAACTCCCGTGGGTAATACTGTCGATACTACTTGGAAGGCGCTGCTTTCGGGTAAGAGTGGTATTGCACCTATAACCAAATTTGATGCCAGCGAATTCACCACTCGTTTCAGTGGTTCTGTAAAAGATTTTGATGTTGAGCAGTACTTAACCAAAAAAGACGCCCGTAAAATGGACCTCTTTATTCAGTATGGTATGGCTGCTGGCATCCAAGCTATCCAAGACTCGGGTCTGGATATGAGCAAAGAAAACCCAGGCCGCGTCGGTACCGCTATCGGTGCGGGCATGGGCGGTATGTGGTTAATCGAACAAAACCACAGCGCGCTATTAAGCGGTGGCCCTCGTAAAATTTCGCCTTTCTTCGTGCCAAGCACCATTATCAACATGATTGCTGGCCATTTATCGATTATGTACGGTATGACTGGCCCTAACTTTGCCGTCACGACCGCTTGTACTACTGGTGTGCACAACATCGGTTTTGCGGCGCGCACCATTGCCTATGGCGATGCCGATGTGATGATCGCAGGCGGCGCCGAAGATGTGACTTGTCCATTAGGCGTAGGTGGTTTTGGCGCGGCCAAAGCTCTGTCAACCCGTAACGATGACCCAACGGCGGCTAGCCGTCCGTGGGACAAAGACCGTGATGGTTTCGTCATCGGTGATGGCGCGGGTGTGATGGTGATGGAAGAATACGAACATGCTAAAGCGCGCGGTGCGACCATTTATGGCGAACTCGTTGGCTTTGGTATGAGCGGTGATGCGTTCCACATGACATCGCCTCCAAGCGATGGTGCGGGCGCCGCTGCTGCTATGGTTAATGCGGTGAATGATGCCAAGCTGCCATTTGAAAAAATTGGTTATATCAATGCGCACGGTACTTCAACGCCAGCGGGCGATAAAGCCGAAGCGGCAGCGGTGAAATCTGTATTTGGCGACCACGCTTATAATCTGCTGGTCAGTTCGACTAAGTCTATGACGGGTCACTTGCTGGGCGCTGCGGGTGCGGTTGAAGCGATTTTCACCTTGCTTGCGCTGCGCGATCAAGCCGTACCGCCGACCATCAACCTCGATAATCCAGACGAAGGTTGTGATTTAGACTTCGTGGCACACACTGCCCGCGATGTGAAGTTAGAGTATGCTCTGTGTAACTCCTTCGGTTTCGGTGGCACTAACGGTTCATTGCTGTTTAAGAAAATCTAAATAGCGATAAGCTCGATAAAAAAATGCGCCTATGGGCGCATTTTTTATGCTCAAATTGTGCCGAATATCACTTTCTAACATGCTGATATCCTGAGGGTTAACCTTTGTTCATCCTACTTGTTTAATCTTACTTGGCGCCGATAATGACAGGCATACTCCGTCTAAAAGGAAGCTTGTCATGCTCAACCCTCTGGTGATCCCGCTTGTGCCTATCGTTGGTGCGGTAACCGCTAATTTAACCGAATTAATTCGTGGTGAATCTAAAGCTTGGCATCCTAATATGGATATCGGCATGAAGACCTTCACTTTTGCGATTGCGGCATATGTGCTGGTGTGGTTCGCCTTATTGGTGACTGCCATCAGCGTCGGTGGTAACAACCATTTATCGTCGGGATTTGAAGTGATTGGGCTGTTTCTATTTGGACTAGGGCTTTATACCTTCGGCAGAGGTACTCGTTTTGTTAGCAGCCAATTACAGTTGTGGTTGTATCGCTTAGCGTTGCCGGGATTATTACTCTCCTGTGGGCTGATAAGCTACTTTGGCTAAATCGGTTATCTTCGCCAAGACAATCGCAATTATCTTTACGCTATTGACCATTTCTATCGTAAACTCAACTTATTGCAAAATCATTGAGCCACAGAGGCTGAATAAGTTGAGGTTATATGGCTGGTATCGATAGACAAATTACCCTGAGATTTTTGTCAGAACCCGCAGATGTGAATTTTGGTGGTAAGGTTCACGGCGGCGCTGTGATGAAATGGATTGACCTTGCGGCCTATGCCTGCGCAGCAGGTTGGAGTGGTAAATATTGCATAACTGCCTATGCGGGGGGAATTCGATTTGTACAGCCGATCCTCGTTGGCAATATTGTCGAAGTTAGCGCTAAGGTGATTTATACCGGCAAGACCTCGATGCATATCGGTATTGATGTGCGGGCAGGGGATCCTAAGGTTTCTGAGCGCCATCTCACGACTCACTGTATCGTTATCATGGTGGCCGTGGATGAAAACGGGCAACCGACACCTGTGCCTGAATGGGTGCCGCAGACTGAGCATGATATTCATCTGCGTGATTCTGCGCTGCGTTTAATGGAGATGCGCAAGAAAATTGGCGCCGAAATGGAAGCCCACGTGCAAAAGTGATTTTGGCTTGTGATACAAAACAAAGGCGCCGATGTGCGCCTTTGTTGTTTCTGTCGAACACTGCGTTTGCTGCCGAGGGCATTTTTACTCTGACGCTTGCCTAAGCGAGTGCTACACTGCGCGCCAGCGTTTTTTGCTACGGATTGACCCTTTAAGTTGAAACACTTGCTCGCATTTTTTTAGTTTAGGTCGGGTCTTTCTCGGAGTAACATAAGCGCGCGTTCTGCGTGTCGTTAGTCCATTGTTGTCAACTCAGTGTTGTCAATTGAGCGATGTTAATGAACGCAGTACAAATGTGTGGTGTAAAACGTTTCACCCAGTTTATCAATCAAAGGAATTCCTCATGGCAAAAGTCGCATTTATTGGTTTAGGCGTAATGGGTTACCCCATGGCAAGACACTTACTCAGCAAGGGCCATGAGGTTACTGTGTATAACCGCACTTTTGCTAAGGCACAAACTTGGGTCGAGAATTATGGCGGTCGTTGCTGCCCAACGCCTAAAGAAGCGGCTATTGGCCAAGATATTGTATTTACCTGTGTAGGCAATGATAACGACTTGCGTGAAGTGGTATTAGGCAATGATGGCGTGATCCATGGCATGGCGCCAGGCACAGTACTAGTTGACCATACGACGGCTTCTGCCGATGTGGCCCGTGAATTACATAAAGTGCTGGCCGAAAAAGGCGTCGATTTTCTCGATGCGCCTGTATCGGGTGGCCAAGCTGGCGCCGAAAATGGCGTACTGACCGTGATGGTCGGGGGCGATCAAGCCGTATTCGAACGTGTTAAGCCCGTTATCGAAGCGTTTGCACGCTGCGCAGAGCGCTTAGGTGAGGTTGGTGCAGGCCAGCTCACTAAGATGGTCAACCAAATTTGTATCGCAGGTGTGGTTCAAGGCCTTGCCGAAGCACTGCAATTTGCCCGCAAAGCGGGTCTTGACGGTGAAAAAGTGATTGAAGTGATCAGTAAAGGAGCGGCGCAAAGTTGGCAGATGGAAAATCGCTACAAAACCATGTGGGGCCAAAGCTATGATTTTGGTTTTGCCGTCGATTGGATGCGCAAAGATTTAGGCATCGCCCTAGAAGAAGCTCGCCGCAATGGTTCGCACTTACCCTTAACCGCGCTAGTGGATCAGTTTTACTCCGAAGTTCAAGCCATGGGTGGCAATCGTTGGGATACCTCAAGCTTGTTAGCGCGTTTTGAGAAAAGCACTAAGTAGGCGGTGATTGCCAAACAGATAACCATCGTGAATGTGATGGCATAAAAAAGCCCAGTCATGCACTGGGCTTTTGCATTGATGGGGGATAAAGACGGATTAGTCTGCCCAGCGAATATGAGTAACTAAACTGTGACTCTCGCCGGGAGCCAGCGTTAATTTATCTTCAAGCACATTGGCGGCTTCGAGACACACCATGGTCAGATAGTCATCGTGATTAAAGCGGGCAAGGCGAGTCGATTTTTCAATCCAAGGGTTCCACAGCACGGCCGATTGGCTATTTTCACGGCTCACTTCAATCACACCTTGGGGCGTATATAAGTGTTGTACTGGAGCTAGGTTGGTGTAAACGCGGTCGGTTTCGCGGTCAAATAGCACATCATCTGTCGTTTGCGGGTAAGGCCCTTCGGCAAACTCAATATATTGAGCGCCACTAAAACCAGTGGCTTTAAGCTGGTGAATATCTTCAATCGGAAAATAGCTGTGTAGTGCTTGGGTGAGCGTAACGGGCACATCGCCAAGGTTAGTGTTAACTAAGCTGATGCTTAAGGTTTCACCTAAGGTAAAGAGTACGTTGACTTGGGTATGGTGCGGCCAAAAGACCTTGTCTTCTTCGCTGATGGTTAAGCTAAAACGTAAATCCACCAGTTGATTCCGCATCTCAACCGACTCGAGTGTCCAAATACGGGTGCGGGCAAAACCATGTTGTGGAAAATTAGCTTGATTGCTCATGCCAAACCAAGGCCAGCAGACGGGTACACCACCACGGATCCCATTACCGGGTTGATAGTCATCCGCCGAAGACACCCATAACAAGGGCGGCTTACCTACGGGTTGAAAATGGTCGATTTGCGCGCCCTGTAAAAAAATCCTTGCTTGGCATAACGCAGTGTTTACTTCGACATAATCGAGTCCGTTTGCGTGTTTTTTGGTGGTAACAGAACCCATAGTAACAATATCCTCAACCTGATGACGTATCAGCAATACAGACACTTAGCTTACAAACTTTTGCACTTGAGCATAAGCCTTTGTTGCGATCAATTTACGGTTTCGCTGTTCGATTGTGTAAACAAAAGTACTGCACAGAGTCTCAGATGCTTCCTTTTTCAACAGATTTAGCTAAAGTGGTCAGAGCACTTAGTCCATTGTCATAAAACAAGAAAGGGAAGCGATTATGCCAGTCTATCAAGCACCACTACGTGACTATCAATTTATCCTCGATGAAATGTTGCATATTTATCAGCAAGATGCTCTTAAAGGCTTCGATGAAATCGACCCCGATCTGGTCGATGCCATCCTTCAAGGTATGGCGGATTTCAGTACAGAGGTGATGTTGCCGTTAAATAGCGTGGGGGATGTGCAGGGTTGCAAACTCGTCGATGGCAAAGTGGTCACCCCCGAAGGTTTTGCCGACGCCTATCAGCAATTTGTCGACAATGGCTGGCCGACACTGACCTGCGATCCCGCCTTTGGTGGTCAAGGACTGCCCGAAGTGGTCGGGATTTTTGCGACCGAGATGCAAACCTCGACCAACATGGCCTTTGCCATGTATCCCGGCCTTACCCATGGCGCCTATTCGGCCATTCACGCCCACGGCAGTGAGGCACTTAAACAGAAATACTTAGCCAAATTAGTGAGTGGTGAATGGACTGGCACCATGAACCTCACCGAATCCCATGCCGGAACCGATTTAGCGCTATTGCGCACTAAGGCCGTTCCCGCGGCGGACGGCTATTTTGCCATCACTGGGGAGAAGATTTTTATTTCCTCGGGCGACCATCAATTTACCGATAACATAGTGCATCTGGTACTCGCCCGTTTACCCGATGCGCCCGAAGTTGTGAAGGGGATTTCGCTGTTTGCCGTGCCCAAAGTGTTAGTTAACAGTGATGGTAGTTTAGGAGAGGCGAACAGCCTCTATGCTAGCGGTCTTGAGCACAAAATGGGGATCCACGGCAACTCGACCTGCGTGATGGTATTTGAGGGGGCACTCGGTGAGTTAGTCGGAGAACCCCACCAAGGGTTACGCGCGATGTTTACCATGATGAACCAAGCACGCTTAGGTGTTGGAATGCAGGGGTTAGGCGTGTCCGAAATTGCCTATCAAAACGCTTTAGCCTATGCCAAGGACAGATTGCAGAGCCGCGCCATCAGTGGCGCTAAAGCGCCCGAAAAAGCCGCCGATCCGATTTTGGTGCACGCTGATGTGCGCCGGATGTTGTTATCGCAAAAAGCCTTTAACGAAGGTGCCCGTGCACTCGTTGGCCAGCAGGCTCTGTGGCTCGATGAGGCTGAGCGCCATAGCGATCCAGCCAAGGCGAAAGTGGCTGCCCAGTTAGCGGCGTTATTTACCCCAGTGGTGAAAGGCTTTATCACTAATCGTGGCTTTAATGCTTGTGTGGATGCCCAGCAAGTGTTTGGTGGTCATGGCTATATCCACGAGTGGGGAATGGAGCAGTTTGTACGTGATAGCCGTATTGCACTGATTTATGAAGGCACTAACGGGATTCAGGCGCTCGATTTAGTCGGGCGTAAGCTGCTGAGCGATCGCGGCGCTGCCATGCAGCAATGGTCAGCGCTAGTGACTGAGTTCATTCAATCACAGGGCAAAGATCCGCAAATGCAGCCCTATGTGAGCGGGCTAATGGATTGCGCCACCGATTTACAAAAGGCGAGTGGTTATTTAGCGACCCATGCGGCGAGCAATCCCGACATTATCGGCGCGGCATCGATGGCGTATCTGGAGTTATTTGGCATTACCGCCCTTGCGTGGATGTGGGCGCGTATGGCTAAGATTGCCCTGACGGCACTCGAAAATGGCACGCAAGAGACCGACTTTTATCAAGCTAAACTGAAAACGGCGGACTTTTATATGGCGTATTGGGCCGTGCAAAGCCGCAGCCTGCGTAAACAGTTGGAGCAGGCGAGTGAGATGTTAACAACGCTCGATGAGGCTATTTTTTAAGTCTTTACATTCAAAGCGTTATATCCAGTAAACACAGTAAAAAGCCAGCAGAGTGATGCTGGCTTATTTATGCTGGCGCTGGCCTAGATAAGAGCTGCGCTCCTGCATTTGAGTGACGCGCCCATCTTTACAATTGTTACAAAACCCCATCGATGTAAATTTAAATGAGAATTATTGTCATCTAAAATTCAAACTTTATAATGACGCCAACTTAAGATGACAGGAGTAGACCACAGGTCTACTCGAGGTTGGGGGACTTTGTGAAATCTCGTTTTGCCTATTCAATACTAACGCTTGCCCTGATGCCGCATTTGGTCTTGGCGGCAGCGTCTAACGCTCAAGAGAGCAAACCCGAGCAAGAAAAAGCTTCAGCGGCACAATCCGCTACCCAAGCAAGCACTCAAGCTTTAGCGCAAATCAATGTGCAGACTGACACTAAAGCGCCCGAGCGGATTGTGGTACGTGGTCGCGCCATGCAAATGTACGTCGATAAAGAGACGGAAATCGGTACAAAAACGGCGGTTAATGTGATGGAGCTGCCGCAGTCGGTACAAGTGTTGACCGAGCAACTGATTGACGACCAAGCCGCCCGCAGTATTACCGACTTATACCGCTCCATTGCTGGAGTGAGTGAATTTAGCTATTCCGGTGTGACCTTTCGTGGCTTTCGCGACGATGCCAACGTGTTTTACGATGGCGTGCGTGGCGATCCGTATTCGGGCTTTTCGGTGCCACAACTGTTCAACGTGCAGCGGGTTGAAGTGTTAAAAGGTCCCGCATCGGCACTTTATGGCGGCGGTGAACCCGGCGGCATGATCAACTATGTCACTAAAAAGCCGACGTTTGTTGAGCGTAAAGAGCTCACCCTAAGCACGGGCAGTTACGACATGATGGGCGGTTCGCTGGATTTCACCGGCGGCTTAACCGAGGATTTAGCCTATCGTTTAGGGGGCTATTATCAGCAGGAAAATAGCTTTCGTAACAATGCCGATAGCATGAATGCCGAAGTGGCGGGTGGCTTACTGTATGAAATCAGTGAAGATACCAAGCTCACCACCACATTCGATCTGATCAAACAGGATTTGGGTGGCAATCGACTCCGTGGCGTACCCGTGGATGATGCGGGTAATTTTTTGGTTGATCCTTCCTACAATGCTAACGAGAAGAGCGACTTTCAAAAGATGGATGCTTTGGTGCTGCAAGCGATTCTCGATCATCAATTTACGGATGATTTTTCGGTCAAAACGCAGCTCCGTTATCTCACGAATGACTCCGATCAGCAGTACCACGAGTCCCGTGGTTGGGTTGATGTCAACGGTGATGGCAAAGCTAACAGCGCGGATGGCACCATCAAACGTGAATATCGGGTGCAAGCCCGTGCTAATGATGAAATCAGTTTAACCAATGATTTCGTCTATCGCTTCGATGCCTTAGGTTTTGAGCATGAGTTTCTGTTCGGCGGCGATTATCACTATGTTGAAACCGAGTACCATTACAAACTGGCGACGGACAAAACCGGCGTCGGTAACCTGAATATTTATGAGCTTAACTACGGTGAGACTGATCCTAGTACTTATCAGTTAAAAGACATGGATACTGACGGTACCCGTGCCAACCGCTTTGGCTTGTATCTGCAAGAGCATCTGCATTTTAACGAACAGTGGTCATTGATTGCAGGCCTGCGTTTTAGTCAGTTTGAAGATTACAACAAGAAGACCGGATTCTCCTTTAGCGATAATGCCATTACCCCAAGGGCGGGCCTGAATTATCGTCCACTCGAGTCTATGTCCTTTTACTTGAACTATTCAGAGAGCTTTAATCCCGCTTCATTGAGCGATCAGGAGCAGGAAGGGGGCGATGGCTATCTTGATCCTGAAACCGGTAATCAAATTGAGCTTGGGATGAAAAACGAGTGGTTGGATGGCCAGTTTATGACCACACTCGCGCTCTATCGTATTGAAAAACAAAACGTGGCTCAGGCGAACCCGCTCGATACCGGCAAGGATGATGGTATCCCTGACTTAGTGAATTTAGGCGAAGTGCGCAGTCAAGGCATCGAATGGACGCTGGTGGGGGACTTAACCGATAACCTGACCATGACCGCCAACTATGCCTATAACGATACCGAAGTGATCAAAGGTGTGACCAACGACAGCCTGACCAACACCTTCGGTGACGGTAAACGTTTTGCCAATGCGCCGCGCCATCAAGCAGGGTTATGGACACGCTATGATATTCAAGCGATTGATTCGGCCATCGCCTTTGGGATGGACTATGTGGGCGAGCAATTTAGCCTCAATGGTCAAACGGTAAAACCCCATACTGTGTTTGATATGAGCTGGACGACCCAGTGGGACCAAACCCAAGTGCGCGTAAATCTGAAGAATATCTTCGATAAGGAATATGCTGTCAGCGGATTTAGTGAGCGCAATGGCCATTTCCCTGGCGAGCCTCGCAATGTCACGCTTGAACTGAGCCATAAGTTCTAGTGGGATAGGCCCTTACAGATAACGAGCTAACTCGGGTTGGCTCGTTATCTTTTACTCGATATTTATTTGATAACTCGCTCATCTCTTTCTCATGTTTTTCTCATGCGAATGTGCTGCCAAGGATTAGTTTTATCCTGTGCGGCTGGCATGGTTAATCATTCACTCTCTAACCATGCCCCCTTAATCAACCCGCGATTGGCGAGTCGCCCACGCCAGATGATAACGCCAGCATCATGCATGTCATTCGCAGCTTATTTTAATTTTCGATTACCGCGATTGATTCTATCCGGTTTTTGCTATAGCAATCTTTGTTTAGACTGAGCTTATCTATTCTCCATTGCGTCTTTGTTGCGATAAGGTCAGTTATGCCGCCGATTAGCCATTTATCTTCTGCCTCTCAACCTGTTACTGCGCCGAAAGTGGCGTTAATTGCAGAAGGTGGCGGCCAGCGTGGCATTTTTACCGCAGGCGTACTCGATGCTTGGCTTGAGGCGGAGTTCGACCCATTCGATTTATTGATTGGTACCTCAGCAGGCTCGCAAAACTTGACCAGCTTTTTAGCCAGACAAAAGGGTTACGCCAAAAAACTTATCCGGGGGCTAACGCGCCATAAACGTTTCTATCAACTAGGGCGCGGTCTGATTGGTGCGAATGTTATCGATCTCGACTGGTATTTTGCCCAGACTCAGCGTGGCAGCTTTAAGCTGGATTTAGCCGCGGCGAGTCAATCCCTCAATGGGCGAGAACTCCTTATCACCACCACGAGAGTTAGCGATCGCCAAGGGTATTTCTTGAGTCCAACCAGTCATGAGCACTGGCGTGAGTTACTTAAAGCCTCTAGCGCATTGCCTTTTTTATATAAACAGGGAGTGAAGTTAACGCCTTGGCTAGGGATTGAATCTGCCAATCATAGCGATGCGACACTCGAACCCGAGCAGGACTTTTATCTCGATGGTGGTTTAGCGGCGCCGCTGCCCGTGCGTGAGGCGTATAAACGGGGTGCCCGTAAAATTGTGGTAGTGAGGACGGTCAATGCAGACTTTCAAGCCCAATCGGCTTGGGTACATAAGCTTAAATCGTGGATCTGTGTTTCTGGTTTTTGCCCAAAGACCATTGATTACTTAGTGCAGCATGAAGAGGCCTATCAGGCCGAGTTAGATTTTATTGCCAATCCTCCCGATGATGTCGAAATTGTGCAGATTTTTGCGAAGGCGCCATTACAGAGCAAGTTGTTAGGTAGCACAGATGCGGATTTACGAATTGATTACCAACAAGGGATAAAAGCGGGGAAGGCGTTTCTTGCAACGTCCTCTCGACAAATTGCCAAGGTTAAAGATGCAACGCCCGTTTCACCACTGGCGATATCGGCCTAGGTCATTAGGTTTTTATCTTGCTAAAGCACTTAAGGCGATATTGTTTGGCCGTCTTTGCGTTTACCTAGCGTGGCAGTGCTAGATCCGATTCTTAAAGAAGTGAGTGAAAGAGTGAAAAATAAAAGCCACCCTAGGGTGGCTTTTATCTTGATGACATGCGTTAGCGATTAATAGCTGGCAGCATGCACTGAGCGTACGGCACGGCCCGATGGGTCGATAATGCCACGTAAGCTTTCGTCCCATGCCAGCGCTTCTGGAGTAGAGCAGGCGACTGACTTGCCACCGGGCACGGTTTCGGCCGCGCTAGCTAAGGGGTAATGCTCCTCAAAGAAACAACGGTAGAAATAGGCTTCCTTGGTTTCTGGCGTGTTGTACGGGAAGCGGAACTTCGCGTTGGCCAGTTGCAAGTCGTCTACTTGCTCAGCGGCATGGGCCTTTAAACCATCGATCCAAGAGTAACCCACACCATCGCTGAATTGCTCCTTTTGACGCCAGGCGACTTCTTTTGGCAATTTATGCTCAAAGGCTTGGCGCAGAATGTGTTTCTCAATCCGGCCATCCTTAGACATTTTTGCCTCAGGGTTGATACGCATCGCCACATCCATAAATTCCTTATCGAGGAAAGGCACGCGAGCTTCGAGTCCCCACGCCGCCATGGCTTTGTTGGCGCGCAGACAATCGAATAGATGCAGTTTATCCAGTTTACGCACGAGTTCCTCGTGGAAGGCCTGCGCGTTTGGTGCCTTATGGAAGTACAAGTAACCGCCAAAGAGTTCATCGGCCCCTTCACCCGATAACACCATTTTGATCCCCATCGCCTTGATTTTACGGGCCATCAGGTACATAGGTGTCGCGGCACGAATGGTGGTCACATCATAGGTTTCTAGGTGGTAGATGACTTCCTTAATCGCATCTAAACCCTCTTGGAAGGTAAAGTTGATCTCGTGGTGAATGGTACCAATCGCATCGGCAACCTTCTTCGCGGCGGCTAAATCGGGTGCGCCCTTTAAACCCACGGCAAAGGAGTGCAGCTGTGGCCACCAAGCGCCACTTTGATCGTCATCTTCGATACGGCGCTTGGCAAAGGTTTGGGTAATCGCCGAGATCACCGATGAATCTAAGCCGCCAGACAATAACACGCCGTAGGGCACGTCGGACATCAATTGGCGCTTAACGGCGGCTTCGAGGGCATCGCGTAATTCTTCCTGGCTGGCGCCGTTATCTTTCACCGCATCAAAGCTCTGCCAATCGCGAGTGTAGTATTGCACTGGCTCACCTGTGGTTGAGTACAGATATTGTCCTGGCTGGAATTCGGCCACGGTTTTACAGACGGGCATCAGCGCCTTCATTTCGGAGGCAACATAGAAGTTACCCGCTGCATCACGCCCAGTGTACAGTGGGATAATGCCCATATGATCGCGGCCAATAAGGTAGGCGTCTTTGGCTTTATCATAGAGTACGAAGGCGAAAATACCGTTTAATTTATCAAGAAATTCAGTGCCATATTCTTGGTATAGCGCCAAGATCACTTCGCAGTCAGAGTTGGTTTGATAGCTGTATTTATCGCCGAGTTGGGCTTTGAGTTCTTTATGGTTGTAGATCTCACCGTTGACCGCAAGGATAAGGCTGCCGTCTTCGGTTAACAGTGGCTGCGCACCGTGTTCAATATCGACAATCGCCAAGCGCTCATGGGCCAAAATCGCTTTATCGCTGGCGTAAATGCCTGACCAATCTGGGCCGCGATGGCGCATCAGTTTGGACATTTCCAGTGCCACTTGGCGCAGCTCTTTCGCATCGGATTGAATATCTAAAATTGAAAAAATCGAACACATAATGCAACTCCTAAACTGCTTATTTCATTTGAGGATGTCTCAATTGAGTATCAATGTGCCAGCGATTCAGGATTTTGCCAAATATTATTTTTGTTGATTTATTCGTTTTTAGGTGTTTTTGGTGAGTTTATTTTATCTTTAAAATGCTTTTGATTGGTGTTTATTTAATTTATTTCGTATTTTTATGAATAAAGTGTTTTCGCATGTTGGTTGCAAAGCGGGATATTAGTAAATACGTAATGTTCACTCAAGAAAATCCGTTTTTGGCAAAATCATCATAAATGTGAGCAAGATAGTGATCCAAGCACAAATGTTGCTGATTTAATAACCAGTTTGTCGGCGGTCATTGCGCGTGTTGTGACAGTCAAGGTTAAACTATGAGTCTCTGAACTGATTAGATATTTAATGTGATTGGTATAAAGTGGGGCGGCTCATAAAATAATAAGGCACCTCTAAAGGTGCCTTATGGGATTTTTCAGCGATGAATCGTTTTCAAGAGCTTACTTTGCGGCCGTGGCAAGTTCCGTTTTGGCAGGACGCAGGCTGTTAAACTCAGTGCCTTGATAATAGCCAGGCCAATCTTGGCTGTTACCTAAGCTGCGAGTCACTTGATAGTAAACTTCGAGATCTTGAATCGCACCGCTCAGATCCCAGTCTTCATGGTATTCGTCGCAGACATTGTGGTAGCAGCCCTTCATGGTCGCCTGCATCTGAGTCTTATAGCTTGCTGTTGCGGCATCTATGGGGTCGCTGCCGCCACCAGCAAAGACCGCAGGTACGCCAAGTTTGGCAAAGCTGAAGTGATCAGAGCGGAAGAAACCACCCGATGCAGGATTCTTTTCACCCAAAGCAATACGGTTTTGCTGTTTGGCGGCATCGACTAAGTAGTTTTCAAGCTCGGACTTGCCTTTACCGACGATAGTGAAGTCCTTGGTTTTTCCATAGATATTGGTGCTATCTAAGTTGAGCACTGCCACTGTTTTATCAATGGGATAGATAGGGTTGGCAGCGTAATAGCGTGAGCCAAGCAACCCTTGCTCTTCACCTGTCGTTGCGATAAAGGTCACCGAGCGAGCTAAGCCGTGGCCCTGTTTGGCGTTATCGGCCAGTTGTCTGGCGATTTCTAAAATGCCCGCTATGCCCGATGCGTTGTCCATGGCACCGTTGTAAATTTTATCGCCTTCTTTACTGTCATCTTTGCCAATGTGGTCCCAGTGGCCCGTAAACAGGATTTGCTCATCGGCTTGCTTAGTGCCGGGAAGGGTGGCGACAACGTTATAGCTGTTGGCGTATTCGGCTTTGTTTTTAAAGGCGATGTTGGCCGTTTGCTCAAGGGGTAAGTTAATCGGGCTATCGGCGGCGCGCGCCATCAGCGTTGGTAGGGATAAACCCGCTTTTTCAAATAATTGTGTTGCAGCATCTAAGGTTAACCAGCCTTCGACTTGCACGCGGCTGTCTTGCTCGGCTTTGCTGAGGACTAAATCCTGCTGCGCGCCAGTCCAGCTGTTTTCAACCACGGACCAAGGATAAGACGCAGGCTCAGTATCGTGAATGATCAATGCACCGAGCGCACCTTGGCGGCTCGCTTCTTCAAATTTGTAGCTCCAGCGACCATAGTAGGTCATGGCTTTACCGTTAAACTTACCAGAGTCGGGGCGGGCAAAACCGGGGTCGTTCACAAGGATCACCGCAATTTTGCCTTTCATATCCACATCTTGGTAATCATTCCAGCCATATTCAGGCGCATTCACACCGTAGCCAACAAACACTAAGGGCGCGTTTTCGATATTGACGCCGCCGTTATCGTGGCGACTATTTAAGACGATATCTTTGCGGTAGGTTAACGGCAATCCTGCCAAGCTGATTTGCTGCGCCTCGTCGGCGGTATAACTCACCATAGGTACAGCTTGTAAAAAGCTGCCTTGATAGGCGCCTTTGAGTCCCATCTCGGCAAAGGCTTTAGATAGATAGTCTAAGGTGAGCTTTTCACCGTGGGTGGTGGGGGCGCGGCCTTCAAACTCATCGGAGGAAAGGTTTTTAATATCGTCTCTAAAACGTGCTTCATTCATTTGCACGGGTTTCAGGGCTGCACTGCTGTTGGCATCGGGCTGGGCCGAATTAGGGCTGCAGGCGCTGAGCATGGCAAGCGCGCAGACAGGATACAAACGTCGCATAGGTTAATCCTACTGTTGTTTTTAGGGCGTATTTCACGCATATATCAAAGGGGTATGTCGCGCCTTATCATGAAGCAAGCGCTTATGGGGGACAAGGGAGAGCCAAGGGGAAAAATGTTACTTAATGTTGCTTTACCGTATCGAGTCTGTTGTGGTTCTCAGCACGCTAAGGTGCTGAGAATCGGACGATTTAAGGATTAAACTACATCAATATCGCCGGCACAGGCGAATACATGATTGGGGCGGAAAGGCTCTTTATCGATATCTTCAAGCTTACTTACGCCGCTGGTGACCAGAATGGTCTCAAGCCCCGCTTGAAACCCCGCCAGAATATCGGTGCGCATATTGTCGCCAATGATCACGGTATTTTCGGAGTGACCGTCGATATGGTTGAGCGCCGAGCGGATAATCCACGAGCTGGGCTTGCCCACATAAAAGGGCTTTTTGCCAGTAATCCGCTCTATCGGAGAACACAGGGCGCCGCAGGCC
This sequence comes from Shewanella sp. BC20, assembly GCF_003129585.1. NCBI lineage: Bacteria > Pseudomonadati > Pseudomonadota > Gammaproteobacteria > Alteromonadales > Shewanellaceae > Shewanella > Shewanella sp. BC20. The sequence goes on from NZ_NHRI01000002.1 coordinate 164,522, forward strand.
GGACTGTAAGCGGGGCCGTGAGTGTCGGGATTGGTGGCGATAAAACGGGCGCCGCGGGCGACGAATCCGGCGGCCTTATGGATCATATCCCAATTATAGGAGCGAGTTTCACCGACGATCACGAAGTCGGGATTAATGTCAGTAATGGTAAAGCCTGCCTTGTAGAGCTCATGGGTGAGGGCGCCTTCACCAATCACAAAGGCTTTACTGCCTTCCTGATGCTTTAAAAAGTCGGCGGTGGCCATGGCTGAGGTGTAAAAACATTCTTCTGGTACGTCTATCCCGGCGGCGCTGAGGCGATTTTGCAGATCTTTGCCCGTTTGTACCGGGTAATTGGTCAGAATAACGAGGGGATTGCCTTGGTCGAGAACGCGGTGGATAAATTTATCACTGCCGGGGATCAGCTTATTGTCGTGCAGGAGTACACCATCGATATCGCAGATAATATTTTTCATCTAATAGTCTCTTGTATGCCGAACAAAATCACTTTTCGTTAGCTTATCTAATGCCACATTAGGCGAGAAAACAATGATTTTGTATGACAAGACGAAAAAAAAGAGACCCTTAGGGTCTCTTTTTTTTCGTGAGGCAGTGTTTAATCGGGGGCGTAGCCGTTAGGTCCGATTAACGTGCCATCGAGATAGGCTTGGCCGTCCTGCATCTTGAGGCGTTGATGGCTGAACCATTTCACCACTAAAGGATAAATCGCATGCTCTTGCTCATGGACACGAGCGGCGAGCATCTCAGCAGTATCATCCTCATAAACAGGGACTTTTGCCTGTAAAATCACTGGGCCTGCATCCAGCTCTGGGGTGACAAAATGCACACTGGCGCCATGTTCAGTGTCCTTCGCATCAATGGCGCGCTGGTGGGTGTTTAATCCGGTATATTTAGGCAGCAATGAAGGGTGGATATTGATCATGCGTCCTAAGTAACGATTCACAAAATCGTTGGTAAGAATGCGCATAAATCCAGCCAACACGATTAAATCAGGTTGGTACTTTTCAATCGTTGCCATTAACCGTGCATCGTAATCAGAGCGAGATTCACCTGAATGAGCAATCACGCAGCTGGTATCAATTTCACTATGATGGGCGCGAATTAAACCGTAGGCATCGGGTTTATTACTGATCACTCCGACAACTTCGGCCTGCAGATTATCGTCACAACCGTCGATAACGGCTTGCAGGTTACTGCCATTTCCGGAAATTAATACAACTACACGACAGCTTTGGGGCATTACAGGATCTCCACTTGCTCTTCATTGCCTTCGCGAGCAGCGATAGCACCGATTAGCCAAGCTTGTTCGCCTTCGGCGGCGAGCAGTGCCAGTGCGGCATCAACTTTATCGGCTGGCAGCGCAACGATCATGCCGACACCACAGTTAAAGGTGCGGTACATTTCATATTCTGCAATGTTACCGTTTTCCATTAACCAATTGAAAACAGCAGGCCATTGCCATGAATCACCTTGGATAACGGCTTTGCAGTTTTCAGGCAGTACGCGGGGGATGTTTTCCCAGAAACCGCCGCCAGTGATGTGCGCCATTGCGTGCACGTCCGATGCTTCGATCAGCTTGAGCAATGATTTAACGTAAATTTTGGTTGGTTCTAATAGATGTTGGATCAATGGCTTGCCATTGAGGTCCTGTTGAGGATCCGCTTGGCTGACTTCTAATACTTTACGAACTAATGAATAGCCATTTGAATGAGGACCGCTTGAGGCTAAGGCGATCAGCGCATCACCCGCAGCCACTTTACTCCCGTCAATGATGTCGGCCTTTTCAACCACGCCCACACAGAAACCTGCGAGGTCGTAATCTTCGCCTTCATACATGCCTGGCATTTCAGCGGTTTCGCCGCCGATTAACGCACAACCAGATTGGAAACAACCTTCGCCGATGCCGTTAACAACAGAGGTTGCTGTTTCTACATCGAGCTTGCCTGTTGCGTAGTAATCGAGGAAAAACAACGGCTCAGCGCCTTGAACGATCAAATCGTTCACACACATGGCCACTAAGTCGATACCGACTGTGTCGTGTTTTTTGTAATCGATAGCTAAACGCAATTTAGTACCAACACCGTCGGTGCCTGACACTAAAACAGGTTGCTTGTATTTAGTGGGTAATTCACACAATGCGCCAAAACCACCTAAGTTGCCCATTACCTCTGGACGACGGGTACGTTTAACAGCCGCTTTAATGTTACTTACCAGTGCATTACCAGCATCAATATCAACGCCAGCGTCTTTATAGCTCAGTGGGGTAGGAGTGCTCACGGAGGATCCTCTCGGGTACATCGTTATTGGATTTTTATGCGGCGGTATTCTACCAGCTTGTGCTAGGGGTCGAAAGCCATGATTTGGATTTATCGACTTGTGGGGAGTATTTTTAGCTTCACAGCGGGATATTTCACATTTTCTATCCTGCAATTGGTCATAAAATAGCGTCTTAATGGGTGTATCTTAAGCGATAGGCAATAATTCTTGGGATATTGCTCACGATTAGCTCGAATGGCAAAACTTTATGTTTTACCCAATAAACAAATCATCTAAAATCTGAAAAATTTGCCTAAGATATTTCGCGAACAACAGTAGGAGAGAAAAATGAAAGTTGTCGAGGTTAAACACCCGTTAGTGCGTCACAAAATCGGCCTGATGCGTGAAGGTGACATTAGCACTAAACGTTTCCGTGAGCTAGCCGCCGAAGTGGGTAGCTTGTTAACCTATGAAGCTACCGCAGATTTCGAAACCGAAACTGTTACGATTGAAGGCTGGAATGGTCCAGTGGATGTGGATCAGATCAAGGGCAAGAAAGTGACTGTTGTGCCTATCCTGCGTGCAGGTTTAGGCATGATGGACGGCGTACTTGAGCATATTCCAAGTGCGCGTATTTCGGTTGTGGGTATTTACCGCGACGAAGAAACATTAGAGCCAGTGCCATATTTTGAGAAGCTGGCCAGCGACATGAACGAGCGTATCGCGCTGATCGTTGACCCTATGCTGGCAACCGGCGGCTCTATGATTGCGACTATCGACCTGCTGAAAAAGCGCGGTTGTACGTCAATTAAAGCCCTAGTGTTAGTCGCTGCGCCTGAAGGGATTAAAGCCCTTGAAGCGGCTCACCCAGATGTTGAGCTGTATACTGCGGCTATCGACAGATGCTTAAACGAGAAGGGTTACATTCTGCCTGGTTTAGGCGATGCGGGTGATAAGATTTTTGGTACTAAATAATCTGTTGATTTAATTTTTACCATTAAAAAAGGGAGCATTAGCTCCCTTTTTTAATGCGCTTTTTCCTAATGACTCTTGAGTTGTGATATTTCTGCGTGTTAATGAATTGTTGAGTTGGAGCGGTGGCAGTGCTATTTTTCTGCGTTTAATGATATGCCTAGTATTAATCATTGTTTTTGGTTGAGGCTAAGACGAATGTGCACGGAGAATGCATTTAATGGATTTTGTTCCAAATTATGATAATTACACCTTGGATGAACTGATTGATGTCCAAAGAAATATCAATCGGGACAAATATCCTGATAGAGCGGCAGTAGTTGATGCACTTATCTCGCTAAAACTTCAGGATCCTGAGATTAAATCGATCATGGATAAACAAGCGGAATCAGAAAAGTACGCAACGTTTGGTCTTCGATTTTGGTCCTCTATAATCGATAGCGTAATCATCAGTATTTGTTCTGTGATTATTGTATCTGCGATTACGCACGTAGCGCCCGTATTCCAAGTCGCGTTAAATTATTTCGATACTTGGAAATTTGCATTGTATTCCGTGCTGCTCCACACCCTTTATGGTCAAACATTTGGGAAAATGATCTTTGATATCAAGGTAGTTGACTATAAAACTGAAGGATCCATTAGTCTTAATCAAGCGCTATTAAGGGATAGTGTTCCCATCATCATGTTAATTTTACTTGTGTTTTTCAGTGTATTTTTCCCGCTTGAGACTACAGAGGATTTGTCGAGTTGGAAGCTTTATACCATCATAGGTTTAAGTATTTTTTTTCTTATATGGCATCTACTCGAAATCATTACCATGTTATTTAATGAGAAAAACAGAGCCATTCATGACTATTTAGCCGGGACGGTCGTTATTCGTACCTGACTTGTGTGCCTAGCAAATAAAAAAGCGTGGAATTATCCACGCTTTTTTATTTTAGCGCCCATGAGTCTAGGTCCTAGAGCACCATGGCGGCAATCCAACCAAAGACCAGTAAGGGAATATTGTAATGGATAAAGGTTGGGATCACGCTGTCGCGAATATGGTCGTGCTGACCATCGGCATTTAAACCCGATGTGGGGCCCAATGTTGAGTCAGATGCAGGTGAGCCCGCATCGCCCAATGCCGCAGCGGTACCCACAAGTGCGATAGTCGCAGGCACGGAAAACCCGAAGCTTAGGGCTAAGGGGACGTAAATCGTCGCGATAATCGGAATGGTCGAGAAAGACGAGCCAATGCCCATAGTGATCAAAAGGCCGACCAGTAACATCAAAAAGGCGGCAAGGGCTTTATTGTCGCCAATCAATGAACTTAGTGACGAGACAAGTGTGCCGACTTCACCAGTTTCTTTGACTACCGCAGCAAAGCCTGCAGCGGAGATCATGATAAAGCCTATATTGGCCATCATGCGCACGCCTTGGGTGAAAATATCTTGATCGGCAACGTGCTTTAGCGCGCCTGAAAAACTGAAGATCATAAAGCCGACTAAGGCGCCGAAGATCATCGAATCGGTTTCTAGTTGCACAAACAGCGTCGCCAGAATCGCAAATGCGGCGATAGCGATATTGCGTTTATTGAGGGTCTCTTCAGGCTCTGCAGTCAGGACCTTAGCTTCATCGTAAACCCTAGGTTTGCGATAGCTGAAAAATACCGCGATCAGCAAGCCGACCACCATACCGGCGGCGGGGATCAGCATAGCAGGGGGAATTTGATCGCGTACGGCGACCAATCCATTGCCCGTCAGATTAGAGAGTAAAATATCATTCAAGAAAATCCCGCCAAAGCCCACGGGTAAAATCATGTAGGTGGTCACAAGGCCAAAGGTCAGCACGCAGGCGACCAGACGGCGGTCGATATTCAGCTTGGTCATCACATGCAGCAGCGGCGGCACGAGTATCGGAATAAAGGCGATATGGATCGGCAGGATATTTTGCGATGCCATCGACATCACGAGCAGGGATAACAACAATAACCAGCGCACCCAGTTGGTGTTGGTGGCATTGGGATCTTTGCCAAGGCTTTTAATGATGGAGTTGGAGATCAGTGTCGTTAAGCCTGAATGGGATAGTGCTACGGCAAACGCACCGAGTAAGGCGTAGCTGAGGGCGATTTGTGCACCGCCACCTAATCCCGTATTGAAGGCATCAATCGTTTGATGCAGATCCATTCCCCCCACTAAACCGGCAACGAGGGCACTGATGGTGAGGGCAATAACCACATTCACCCTCGCTAAACTGAGGGCTAACATTAAACACACAGCAATAACGACTGCATTCATAGACAATATCTTAATTCTGTAAACCAAAGGGACTATTTTTGACTGCAAAGGCCGTGTCTGTCCAGTTTACGGCGGCTTAATCTGAAAAATATCTGAAAATGTGAAATGGGTGGGTTTTTACTGTTAGACGAATGTGTTCTCGTACGCTTACCACTCGTCCAGATTGCTCTATCCTTAAGCAGTAGTGTCAAAATGCCCTTGAAAAATGTGATATTGGTCTTAAATAGGTTGTAAGGCAAAACGCACGACTTATAATGCCTAAAGATTTGATTGGTAAGCTCCCTCAAATACACTCGCGCAAATCGGTGCTAGCGTGTTTAAGAGATGTTTTACTTTAATAGTTAGTTCAACTCATAGATGGAGATATAAAATGAGCGTATTAGTAGGCCGTCCGGCTCCTGATTTTACTGCTGCAGCTGTATTAGGTTCTGGCGAAATCGTAGATAGCTTTAACTTAACTGCGGCCATCAAAGGTAAGCCAGCGGTTGTATTTTTCTATCCACTTGACTTCACTTTCGTTTGTCCATCAGAGTTGATCGCTTTCGATCACCGCATGGAAGAGTTCACTAAGCGTGGTGTTGAAGTGATCGGTGTGTCTATCGATTCTCAATTCACTCACAACGCATGGCGCAACACCCCAGTAGAAAAAGGTGGTATTGGCCAAGTGAAATACACTTTAGTTGCTGACGTTAAACACGACATCTGTAAAGCATACGATGTTGAGCACCCAGAAGCTGGCGTGGCTTTCCGTGGTTCATTCCTGATCGACAAAGAAGGTATGGTACGTCACCAAGTAGTTAACGATCTGCCATTAGGTCGTAACGTTGACGAAATGCTGCGTATGATCGATGCTCTGCAATTCCACGAAGAGCACGGTGATGTATGCCCAGCAGGTTGGGAAAAAGGCGACAAAGGTATGAACGCAAGCACTGAAGGTGTTGCGGCTTACTTAGCAGAAAACGCAAGCTCTCTGTAATTTGCAAACCTTTAGTTAGGTAAAAAGAAAGCTGCCAAATGGCAGCTTTCTTGTTTTAGGCAATTGTTGGTAAAGCTATGCTTCGCTAACCGAATCATCAGGTTCGTTGGTGGCTAAGAGTGGCCAGCCACCTAAAGATTTCCAGCGGTTGACGATATAACAAAAGAGTTCAGCGGTGCGCTCGGTATCGTAGAGTGCTGAATGAGCTTCCTTATTATCGAAGGGGATCCCCGCCATAATACAGGCTTTGGCCAGCACGGTATGGCCAATCGCTAAACCTGCGAGTGTCGCAGTATCAAAGGTAGCAAAAGGGTGGAAGGGGGAGCGTTTTAAGTCACAGCGCTCAATCGCTTTACTCACAAAACCATGGTCGAAGGCAGCATTGTGCGCCACGATAATACTGCGGTGACAATCCGAGGCCTTCTGCGCCTTTTTAACGGCTTTAAAAATCTCCAAGAAGGCTTCTTTTTCGCTTACAGCGCCGCGTAATGGATTGGTGGGATCGATACCATTAAAGGCCAGTGCCTCGGGTTCTAAGTTGGCGCCTTCAAAGGGCTCAATATTGAAATGCAGGGTTTTATCAATCCCGAGCAAGCCTTCATCATCCATTTTTAACAGCGTGACGGCTATTTCCAGCAACGCATCGGTTTGAGAGTTGAAGCCCGCGGTTTCGACATCTATCACTACAGGAAAGTAGCCTCGAAATCGGTGTTTCAATTTGTTTGCGTCGCTAATATCGCTCATTAAAGTACCCAAGAAAAATTACAGGGCGCTATTATGCTAAATGTACTAGGATGTGTCATGTTTGATTGGTGGTTTTATGAGCTAAAGGAACTAAAAAGTTTGCCGATAAAACTTCGTAACCGAATAAACACGAGTAAGGGCTATGTGGCGAAAACTGATATTAGTATCAATTTTATGCGTTCCAGCAACTGCAATGGCAGAGTTGCGCCACTATGTGGCCTCTTTGGGGGAATCCCAATGGCGAGTCAGTCAAAACAGCCCCATCGTATGCCGTCTTGAGCATGATATTCCGTCTTATGGTAAGGCGATTTTCACCAGCGAAGCCGGTAAACAGTTAAATCTTAACTTTACCTTGGACATGTGGGTGAAGCCGGACCAAGTCACACAGGCGACCTTGATGAGTCGTGCTCCACAATGGCGTCCTGGCGTGGTATCGAAAGAAATCACCTCATTACGTTACCAGAAGTATTTTAATGGTGAAGTGCCTAAGCGCGCCGCTTGGTCAATGTTGACTGAGTTGAGCCGTGGTATGGAACCCACTTTTTATTATGCCGATTGGTATAACGAATCGAATAAAATTGCCGTAGGGCTGTCGGCGGCGAACTTTGGCCGTAAATATGCTGAGTTTAAGTCGTGCTTATCGCATTTATTGCCCTATAGCTTCGAAGATATTGCTTTTACCGTACTTAATTACGAAGAAGGTGGAACCGACTTAACGCGGTTTTCGCAGCAACAGCTTTCGCGTATTCAGGAATATTTGTCCTACGATCCGGATGTGGAGTTGGTGTTAGTCGATGCCTATACTGACAGTTACGGTGGCCGCTCCGTTAACCAAAAAGTCTCGGATAAGCGCGCTGAATCGGTTAAAGATTTCTTTGTCGCCAGTGGGATCCCACAGGATAGGATTGTCACCGTCGGCCATGGTGAGCGCCGTCATGTGGCGTCGAATGACGATATTGAGGAGCGAGCACTCAACCGCCGCGTGGTTATTCGGATCAGTAAGCCGCTAATGTGAGTTATCGTTTCTACGTTAATGCCCGAAGCTTATCGCTAACAGGATAGCGTTACGGCTCGATGAAATAAGCCACAAACAACAATACCAAGTATTCGGACTTGGTATTGTCATTTCTGCAGCGTGCATCTCGCGAATGCATGCGTGTTATTCCAATCTCAATCATTCAAGCTTTTGGCTTATTATACCAATCGTATTAAATATCTGTTCATTCAGCGGGAGTTAAACGGGCTTTAGACAAGGCGAAGGCTTGAAGGCATAGTGGCGCTCTGTCGAATGCCTTAAACGCAGTATAAAGCCCGTTCAACCCCGCCCTTCGGGAGCCTCACAGGCATCTCACTCCCGTGTTACATTGACTTAAAAGGGAATAACCATTTCTTCGTCAATGCGCCTTGGATTGAAATGCCTGTGAGGCTCTGAACTGATTAGATATTTAGTGTGATTGGTATTAAAAGTGCGGCAATGCTAAGAGTGACGCTAAGGCATGAGGTCATTGCTGCGTTTTTAGGGAAGAGGATTAGATTTTTATGTAACAAAAGACGACTGAAAATCGCAAGATTTTCGCGGTGTGTTTGAATCGAGATAAAAAAAAGCCCGCTTAAACTAAGCGGGCCGCAAAAAATGCATTTGCAATCAACAAATTGAAGGAAGGAAGTCAAGCATAAGAACCAGGGATGAACTGACGTCTTGAAAAGACACCAGTTTAAAAGTTCTTTGTTTTCCATATCCGCTAGCGGATATCTCCTGAAAACAAGCACATTCTAGTGTGTCCCAAGGGCTCAAGCAAACGAGAAAAATTGCCCTAACACATTAGCAAAACTAATGACTAATTAAGTGATCTTGCTCACTTAAGTCACTATTTAGCTTGATTAACAGCTTGTCAGTCAGAATTAATGCATAAAAATACACTTCAATAAACTCATCATTGCTACCACTTTGTTAAATCTTGCCTCTTCGCTAGAAAAGCTCATCTTTTGCTGCGGCATTGCCATGAAAAATTTTGCTTGTATAGTACTTGCTGCAAAAGAGCGTTAAGCCGGACATCACCAAAAGGACGATAAAAGATGGCATTAAGATTTCGCCTTGCCCAGCAAGGTTTATTAGTGGCCACATTGGGCATGGCGTTGGCCGCCTGCCAGAGTGGCAATACGCCAGAAGAGGCCGCACAGCAGGTCAGCGCAAACAAATTGGTTTACCCAGAAACTCGAAAAGACAACTTAGTCGAGACTATTCACGGTGTTGCAGTGGCAGACCCTTACCGTCACCTTGAAGAAAACACGCCAGAAACTGAAAGTTGGGTAAAAGAACAACAGGCCTTTGGTCAAGCTTACTTGGCGAAGATCCCCAACAAACAAGCCGTTGTTGACCGTATCACAGAGCTGTGGAACTACGAGAAAATCTCTGCTCCCTTCGAGAATGGCGATAACCAGTTTTATTACCGTAACGATGGTTTACAAGCGCAATCGGTGCTGTATGTAAAAGGCAAAGACGGCGTTGAGAAACCAGTACTGGATCCAAATGGTTTTTCAGCCGATGGGACTGTGGCGCTTTCCGGTGTTTCTGTCAGTAATGACGGCAAGATTTTAGCCTATGGTGTGTCTAAGTCGGGCTCTGACTGGCAACAGTGGCAGTTTATCGATATTGCCACGGGTAAAAAGCTGAAAGATGAACTCAACTGGATTAAATTCTCCAGCGCAGTGTGGGATAAGGAAAACCAAGGTGTTTTCTATGCCCGTTACGATGCGCCCGCGGGCGGTGATTTACTGGCCGATGTGAATTTTAATCAAAAAGTGTATTACCACAAATTAGGCACAGATCAGCGCCAAGATTTATTGATTTACGAGCGCCCACAAAATAAAGATTGGGGTTTTGGCATCGATGTGTCTGAGCAGGGCGAATATTTACTGTTGTCAATTTCGCAAGGCACAGACAAACGTAATCGTTTCTTCTATAAATCACTGTTTGAACCTAAAGCGCAGGTGGTTGAATTAATCCTTAACCTCGAAGCGGAATATGAGTTTTTAGGGAATGATGGCGCGGTATTTTATTTCAAGACCGATTTAGATGCGCCAAACGGTAAAGTGATTGCCATCGATACCCGTAATAGTGATAAATCCCAATGGCAAACCATTATTCCAGAATCGAAAGATCCTATTAATAAAGTGGCCATTATTAATGACCATTTAGTCGTGAGTTATTTGCACGATGTATTGGGACAGTTATCGATTTTCAGCATGGGTGGACAAAAGCGTCAGGATGTCACTTTGCCTGGCAAAGGTAATGTCGCAGGGCCTTTCGGTAAGGCGAGCAAAGATTATTTCTACTATGTCTTTAACAGCTATATTCAACCCGAAACCACCTATAAGTTCGATTTTAAAACGGCAGAGTCGACAGTAGTCGCTAAGCCGCAGGTGTCGTTCAATCCCGATGACTATGTGTCTGAGCAAGTGTTTTACACCAGTAAGGATGGTACTCGCGTCCCTATGATGGTGTCCTACAAGAAAGGTCTTGTGAAGAATGGTCAAAACCCAACGTTACTGTATGCGTATGGTGGTTTTGCGATTTCAATGACACCGCGTTTTAGTCCTGCCAACATCGCTTGGTTAGATATGGGCGGCATTTACGCCGTACCAAGCCTACGTGGCGGCGCGGATTACGGCGAAAGCTGGCACCAAGCAGGGATGTTCGATAAAAAGCAAAATGTGTTTGATGACTATTTTGCGGCGGCCGAATACCTAATCAACGAAAAATACACCAACAGCACTAAGTTAGGTGCCTATGGTCGCAGTAACGGTGGTTTGTTGATGGGCGCTGCGGTTACCCAACGTCCAGAACTGTTCGCCGCCGTGTTACCGGCCGTGGGTGTGCTGGATATGCTGCGTTTCCACAAGTTCACCATTGGCTGGGCTTGGACCAGTGAATACGGCAGTGCTGACAACGCTGAACAATTCCCTGCGTTATTGGCTTACTCGCCATACCATAACGTTAAAGCCCAAGCCTATCCTGCAACTATGGTGATGACGGCTGATCATGATGATCGCGTGGTTCCGCTACATAGCTTTAAGTTTGCCGCCATGATGCAAGAGAAGCAGCAGGGCGATAAACCGGTCATTATGCGCATTGAGTCCAATGCCGGGCACGGTGCGGGCAAACCGACGGCGATGAAGATTGACGAGTTTGCCGACATTTACAGCTTCCTGTGGCAAAGCTTTGGGCTGACATTGCCGCAAACTCTCGCAAAATAGCGAACTATGTTAATGAAATGGGGTCGTTTGACCCCATTGTTATTTACAAATCCCTCAATTGCGCTGAAACCCGCGCTATCCCTATCTATATCTTCGTCGGGTCATTCACAAGTCTTGTTTCCCTAGGTATAGTAAGCGTCAATTTTTCAACCAAAATTTGCTGATTTCAAATGACGTTTAATTGGCCCATTTCAGTCTATTACGAAGACACCGACGCAGGCGGCGTTGTCTATCATTCGAACTATCTCAATTTTTTTGAGCGGGCGCGAACCGAGTGGTTAAGAGCCTTAGGCGTAAGCCAGACTGCACTGTTAGCCGATGATACGGCGTTTGTGGTTAAGCGGGCGGAATTGGATTTTAAAAAAGCCGCGCGTTTTGAACAGAACCTTATTGTAGAAACTAAGGTCATAGAGTTGAAAAAGGCCTCGTTGGTATTTCATCAACGTTTGGTTGATCATCAGGGAGACTGTTATTGTGAAGGTACAGTGCTAGTGGCCTGTGTTGCCTTATCACGAATGCGTCCCCGAGCTATTCCCTTAAATATTGTGCAGGAGTTTGACAGTGCAAGCTGATATGTCGATTGTTGGGTTATTTTTACAAGCCAGTTTATTAGTGAAATTTGTGATGTTCACTTTACTTTGCTTGTCTGTAATGTCTTGGACGGTGATTTTACAACGCCGTAGCTTATTGACATCTGCAAAAAGTAAATCGGCAAAATTTGAAGATAAATTTTGGTCAGGCGTTGATTTAAATCGTCTGTATAAAGAATTATCGGCTCGTCCAGATAATACTGGCTTAGAGTCATTATTTGTGACGGGTTTTAAAGAATATTCACGTCTAAATAAATTAAATAACAAAGTGCCCGATGCAGTGATGGATGGGACTTCACGTGCCATGCGCGTCACCTTATCCCGTGAATTAGAAAAGTTAGAAGCCAACTTACCTTTATTGGCAACTATTGGTTCGACTAGCCCTTATATCGGTTTGTTTGGTACGGTATGGGGTATTATGAATTCATTTATCGCTATCGGCTCAATGGAAAACGCGACGCTTGCCATGGTGGCGCCAGGTATTGCAGAAGCACTGATCGCAACCGCAATGGGTCTGTTTGCGGCCATTCCAGCTGTTATCGCTTATAACCGTTTTGCGACTCAAGTTGAAAAGCTGGAAATCGGTTACGCTAACTTTATGGAAGAGTTTTCTAGCATCCTGCATCGCCAAGCATACAGTGAGAAGGAAGGCGTATAATGCAAGTCGGTTATCAGCGTAAACGTCGTCGCCCCGTTGCCGAAATCAACGTGGTGCCTTATATCGACGTCATGCTCGTGCTGCTGATTATTTTCATGGTAACAGCACCGATTGTGACCCAAGGGGTGAAAGTGGAGCTGCCTCAAGGGGCGGCTGAAGTATTGCCTGCGGACAGTAAGCCGCCAGTAGTCGCGTCTATCGATGCTGACGGTGCTTATTTCCTCAATCAGGGCGGTTCTAATAACGAAGAGATGGAATTGGATGAGTTAGCCACCGCCGTCGCGGCGATCATGGTGACAGAGCCTGAGCGCCCAGTGGTGGTGAAAGCCGATAGAAATATTCCTTACGATAACGTGATCCAATTGATGGTGACCCTGCAGCAGGCAGGCGTTCCCTCAGTCGGTTTGATGACGGATTCACCCAAGGAGAAATAGGTGGCGGATAATTCAAATGTTGCATTACCTCTGTCAATTTCAGCAGGTATTCATATTGGCGTGATAATTATTCTGGCCATTGGCATAGATTTCACCCATAAACCTGAACCTGTGCAACAAGTTAGCGCCCCTGCAGTAAAAGCTGTTATGGTTGATCAGCAAAAAGTGGCTAATCAAGTTGAAAAGCTTAAGCAGGAAAAGCGCGATGCTGAGCGCCGCGAACGTGAGCGCCAAGCCGAACTTGAACGCAAAGCACAGGAAGCAAAGCAAGCCCGTGAGCGTGAACAAGCACAGTTGAAGAAACTGGCGGAAGAACGTAAGCAGCAGGAAATTGAGACCCAAAAGGCCAATGATGCCGCGAAAGCCGCGCAGGTGAAGCAGCAACAGGAAAAGGAAAAAGCGCAGAAAGCTGAAGCCGACCGCAAACAGAAGGAGCAAGAACGTAAACTTGCTGAGGATGCAGCTCAAAAAGCGGCGGAAAAACGCAAAGTAGAAGAGGCCGCAGCCGCGAAAGCCGAGGCAGACCGTAAGCAGAAGGAAGCTGAAGCCAAGGCGAAAGCAGAGGCAGACGCTAAGGCCAAAGCGGAGGCAAAAGCCAAGGCCGATGCTGAAGCGAAAGCAAAAGCCGAAGCTAAGGCAAAAGCGGATGCAGAAGCTAAAGCGCGCGCCCAGCAAGAGCAGGAAATGGCCGATGCATTAGCCGCCGAACAGGCTGCGTTATCGCAAACCATGAATAAGCAAATGCAGACGGAAGTGGGTAAATACACCGCGATGATTAAATCGACGATTCAACGCAACCTAGTGGTTGACGAGTCGATGCGTGGTAAAACCTGCACTGTTTCTGTGCGTTTAGCCAATGATGGTTTTGTGATCAGCAGTCAGACACAGGGTGGCGATCCTAACGTGTGCCGTGCAACTAAAGCGGCGATCTTAAAAGCGGGCAAGTTACCAGTGTCTCCGGACCCTGCGGTTTATAACTTGATGAAAGAAATTAACTTAATCGTTGAACCAACGTTTAATTAAAGGAGTCCCATGAAAATTTTGGCAAAATGGTTAGCATTGGCGGTTCTGCTTTGCACTATGCCAGCAAAAGCGGCGCTGGATATTGTGATCACTGAGGGTGTGGATGCGGCGCGTCCAATCGCAGTGATGCCATTCCAATGGCAAGGTGCGGGTGCGCCACCTCAGGCGATCGCCGATGTGGTGATGTCTGATTTAATACGTAGCGGTACCTTCAAACCATTAGATGAATTAGGGTTACCACAACGTGGTATCGGTGCTTTAGCCCAGTTTGACGCGAGTGCGTGGGCCAATGTGGGTGCTGAAGCCGTTGTTGTGGGTTCGGTAAAACCCTATGGCACAGATCAGTTTTTGGTGAGCTTTGACCTTATCGATTTGGTTAAGGCGCAAAACCAAGCGCTAAAAGGGCCTACCAGTGCGACAGAGTTTTTGATGGATAGTCGCCAAACGGTCATTTCTGCGGCGCAGTTCCGTCAATATGGTCACCGTATCAGCGATATCGTCTATGAGAAGCTGACGGGTATTCGTGGCGCTTTCTTAACCCGTATTTCCTACGTGGTGGTTAACCATAGCCAAAAAGCGGCTTATTCACTGATGATCGCCGATTATGACGGTTACAACGAGCAGATGTTACTGCGCTCTCCAGAGCCGCTGATGTCTCCTTCTTGGTCACCCGATGGCCGTCGTTTGGCCTATGTGAGCTTTGAAAACAAAAAGGCTGAGATTTTTGTTCAGGATCTTTACACCCAAGTACGTACTAAGGTGAGTAGCTTCCCTGGCATTAACGGTGCACCGACATTCTCGCCCGATGGTAAATCCTTGGCAGTGACCCTCTCAAAGGATGGTCAACCTGAGATTTACGTTATCGATATCGCCACTAAGGCAGCAAAACGCATTACCAACCACTATTCCATCGATACTGAGCCTTCTTGGTATCCCGATGGCAAGTCATTGTTGTTTACCTCCGAGCGCGGTGGTAGACCACAGTTATATCGTGTAGATTTAAATTCAGGCAAAGTGACCCGTGAAACCTTTGAAGGTGAATGGAATTTAGGTGGTTCAATTACCCCTGATGGTCGCAGCATGATTTTCGTGAATCGCACAAACGGTAAATTTAATATTGCACGTATGGATTTAAGTACGCGCTTTATGCAGGTGCTGACATCGACACGTTTGGATGAATCTCCAAGTGTGGCCCCTAATGGTACTATGGTGATTTATGGCACTACGTATCAAGGCAAGCAAGTTTTAGCAGCTGTTTCTACGGACGGACGCTTTAAAGCGAGATTACCGGTAGGTCAGGGCGAGGTGAAATCACCTTCTTGGTCTCCGTTTCTCTAATGTATTAGCTAGATTTATTCACATTTAATTTTATAAGGAACAGATAATGGATCTGAACAAGTTGTTAAAAGCTATGTTGGTAGCACTTCCAATTATGGCTATTAGTGCGTGTAGCTCAACTTCTGAATCAGAAACTGATGCAATGGGCTCTACAAGCGGTTCTGGTAGCGAACTGAATGGTGGTGGCGTTCAAACTGGCGGTATTGGTGGAATGTTGTCACCTGAAGAGCAACAACGTCAGCAACTCGAGCAGTTGAGAAAAGAACACATCATTTACTTCGACTTCGACCGCAGTGAAGTTCAAACTGAATTTGCTGCCGTACTGGAAGCCCACGGTACTTATTTAGTTGAGCACCCAAGCGTACGCGTATTGATTGAAGGTCATGCCGACGAGCGTGGCACACCAGAATACAACATCGCACTGGGTGAGCGTCGTGCTAAAGCTGTTGCTAAATACTTACAAGGCATGGGTGTACAACCTAGCCAAATGAGCATCGTAAGCTATGGCGAAGAGAAGCCTCTAGACTTCACTCGTACCGATGAAGGTTTTGCTAAAAACCGTCGTGCAGTTTTAGTTTACTAAGATTGAATTACGGAGAGTAACGAGATGAAACGTGCCGTCTTAATTACGGCAATGTTCTTCGGCGCAGGAGCTGCAGTTGCAGCTCCTGCTCCTGTTGAAGATATTGCTGGTGGTTCAGGTGATGACAGACTTGCTCGTTTAGAGCGCATTGTAAAATCGAGACAACAAAGCGAAATTGATATGCAGCGCCGTCTGGATACTTTGCAGCAAGAAGTTCTCGACTTACGTGGTTTGACCGAACAACAGAATTATCAAATAGAGCAGATGCAACAACGTCAGCGTCAGCTTTACGATGAAATTGCCAATTTATCCTCCAAAGCCGCTGCCGCGCCAGCTGCTTCTACCCCAGCAACGCCCGCGGCTGCCGCAGCAAGTGCCAATGCCGCCGCCAGTAGCTTAAGTGAAACGGCCAGCTACGAAAGTGCGGTGAACTTAGTGCTGAAAGAGCGCAAGTATGACGATGCTATCCCAGCGTTTCGTGCCTTCATTAAACAGTATCCAGATTCCGTCTATGCTGCCAACGCCAACTATTGGTTAGGCCAGCTGCTGTTTAATAAGAGTGAATTTGCTGAAGCCAAACAAGCTTTCAATACCGTCGTGACCCGTTTTAGTGATTCCAATAAACGTGGTGATAGTCTAGTGAAGCTTGGCATGATCGCAGAGAAAACAGGTGATAAAGCCGGTGCGACTCAATACTACCAACAAGTGGTAAAAGACTACGCCAACAGCGCTGCAGCACGCATTGCCCAACAACAATTGGCTGCAATTAAAGCATAATTAACTAAAAAACATACTCTTAGTCTGTTTTTCATGCAAACGACAAAAAATTGGGAATTTACGCTTGCATGGGAAAATGAAAAAGGTATTATAGGCGCCCTCGGAACGGCGAGGTCGTTCGGGGCGAAAAATACCAGTAAATGGGTCGTTAGCTCAGTCGGTAGAGCAGTTGGCTTTTAACCAATTGGTCGAAGGTTCGAATCCTTCACGACCCACCACTTACTCTAGTAAATAGAATAAGTTAGCGGTATTTGAAGTGTTGTAAATAAGATGGGTCGTTAGCTCAGTCGGTAGAGCAGTTGGCTTTTAACCAATTGGTCGAAGGTTCGAATCCTTCACGACCCACCACTTTTCTGAAAGTGTAAAATTCAGAACCCTTAGATGGGTCGTTAGCTCAGTCGGTAGAGCAGTTGGCTTTTAACCAATTGGTCGAAGGTTCGAATCCTTCACGACCCACCACTTTACTGAAAGTGAATAAATCAGTGCCAAAACAGATGGGTCGTTAGCTCAGTCGCTTTTTTATAAAGCTAGGGCAGTTGGCTTTTAACCAATCAGTCGAATGGTTTAAATCCTTCACGATTCGCCACTTTTCTGAAAGTGTAAAACTCAGAGTCCTTAGATGGGTCGTTAGCTCAGTCGGTAGAGCAGTTGGCTTTTAACCAATTGGTCGAAGGTTCGAATCCTTCACGACCCACCACTTTACTGAAAGTGAATAAATCAGTGAAAAAATAGATGGGTCGTTAGCTCAGTCGCTTTTTTTATAAAGCTAGGGCAGTTGGCTTTTAACCAATCAGTCGAATGGTTTCAATCCTTAACGATTCACCACTTTTCTGAAAGTGTAAAACTCAGAGTCCTAGATGGGTCGTTAGCTCAGTCGGTAGAGCAGTTGGCTTTTAACCAATTGGTCGAAGGTTCGAATCCTTCACGACCCACCACTTTACTGAAAGTGAATAAATCAGCGCAAAAACAGATGGGTCGTTAGCTCAGTCGGTAGAGCAGTTGGCTTTTAACCAATTGGTCGAAGGTTCGAATCCTTCACGACCCACCACTTTTCTGAAAGTGTAAAACTCAGAGTCCTTAAATGGGTCGTTAGCTCAGTCGGTAGAGCAGTTGGCTTTTAACCAATTGGTCGAAGGTTCGAATCCTTCACGACCCACCACTCTTAAATTCCCTAGTAAACTCTTCCTCAGCTTGTAATCACAAAGCATTTTCGCTTTATTTTTAGCATTTTATACTTTTGTCTCATAGACTTATTGCCAATGTTGCTCGCTTGTTAAATTGTCCATATTGGCTGCGGACAAATAATAACAACTGGGGAAACATAAAATGAAACAAGCAAAACTTAGCTTGCTTTACTCTGCAACCTTATTGGCATTTATGGGCTCTGCCAATGCGGCTTCTTTAAAAAATACTGACGTTGAATTTGGTGGCTATATCAAGGCTGACGTAATGTTCAGCGATTATGGCAATGGGGCACCAGATTCGGGGGATTTATCCCGTCAGTTTTATGTACCGGGTACCATTTACGGTAAAGAAGGCAATGGTAACCAAGTGGTGGATTTCCAAGCCCGTGAGACGCGATTCAATTTCAAAGCGGCAACGGATCTTGATGGTCATAGCTTATCGGGCTTTATTGAGCTGGATTTTATGACCCACACAGATGGCAATGAGCGGGTGTCTAACAGCTATTCACCACGTATCCGCCATGCCTATGTGTCCTATGATAATTGGACCGTAGGTCAAACCTGGACCACATTCCAAAACCCTGCTGCCTTGCCTGAAAACCTCGACTTTGTGGGTGCTGCAGATGGTACGCCCTTTGTGCGACAATCGTTACTGCGTTATACCCATGGTAATTTCCAATTTGCGATAGAAAACCCTGAAACAACGGTAACACCGAACCAAGGTGGTGCACGTATCACCAGTGGTAACGGTGTCGTGCCTGATGTGGTGGCTCGATACAATCTCAAGACGGACGGCGGCGCCTCATTCTCGTTTGCGGGTATCGCCCGTCAACTCAATTTAGAAACCAAAATCGGTGCGACTCAAATCGATAGTTCGAGCTTCGGCTACGGCGCCAGTGTGGCGGGGATTATTCCCATTGGGAAAGATGATCTGCGCTTTACCGCAACCTATGGTGACGGTTTAGGGCGTTATATGGCGCTTAACTATATTAATGCCGGCGTGTTAGATGCGAGCGGTGATATTGAATCCATTCGTACCTTCGGCGGCTTTGTGTCTTACCGTCATTGGTGGAACGAACAGTGGCGCACCAGTGTGACATTCTCAGGCATGCAAGCAGATAATGATGTGGCCTTAACGGGCACAGGGGTGAATAAGGATGCTTATTCTGGCTATATCAACCTATTGTATTCCCCTAGCAAACCACTGACCTTTGGGGTGGAATATATGTATGCCCAGAATAGTAAAGAGAATGGTGATGATGGTGATTTAAGCCGGATCATCTTCTCGGCGAAGTATGTGCTCTAAGGTTTTATAGAGATAAATAAAAAGGAGACCTCAGGTCTCCTTTTACATCACATTAGGATTAACCTAACAGATTGTTATCGCGAACATATTGTTCGAAATCGGTGCAACCACCTACGTGTTTTTCATCAACGAAAATCTGTGGCACAGTTTCGACTGGCTTGCCGACAGTCTTCTCGAGATCCGCTTTAGAAATCCCTTCGGCGTGGATATCCACGTATCTAAATTTAAAGTCATCACGTTTTTCAACGAGTTGCTCTGACAGTTGTACTGCTCGCACGCAATAAGGACAGCCAGGACGGCCAAAAATAACAACGTACATAATAGCTCCTTAGGATTACTTTAAGCGTTTTATACCATAGCGCTAACCGAATTGATAATGTCAGATGTGTTTATTTTCAGTTTGATAGCGCCCTTGGTAATCGAAATAGCTTTCGAGCAGATCCCAGCCTTTTTTGTGCTTTTTCAGTAATAACAGATCTGGCATCCGAAAGGCGGCACTATCGGCAATCAGCTCAGACACTTTTTTGTATTGCTTAGGTTTAATGCCTGGCGTGCGACTATGGGGGAAAATAAACAGCGCATACAAGGCACGCCATTGGGCGGGCGTTTGCAGCTTAAAGTGCCGATTAAACTCATTTCCGTCAATGTCTAGATATTGCACCTTAAGATCGCCCGCATCATCCATTAACGTCATATGCTGGCAGCGGAACAGATGATGGTGTTGCTTATTCAATACTTGCTTAAGGCGTTTATCGGGATCGATTAAGGTCGACTGGCAATGCTGGCAAATACGCGCTGCTATGTCGTTCTCTTGTCCGCAATCGGGACAGGATTTAGATCTAAATCGAAAGTCACATTGCTGCTTTTGTCCATGATGCTCGACTATGCCCTGACAGCGACGGCCAAAGTGTTCGATAATATCGCCATCATCGTCGGTTAATCCCCAAAAGATATTGGCAAACTGGCAGACAGGGCAGTGCAATTGTACCGGAACCGACTTGCTATTGGGCTTAGCTTGGCCGACTTCTGGAAAATACAAATCATAGCCATTGGCAGCGTAATCAATCACTAAACAATCTTTTTTACCTTCACAGATCCTAAGACCGCGGCCAATCATTTGCTGAAACAAACTCACCGATGCGGTGGGGCGTAAAATCGCAATCAAATCCACATGGGGCGCATCGAATCCGGTGGTCAATACCGCGACGTTGACGAGGAACTTAAGCTCCCTCGCTTTAAAGCGTTCGATAAGTTCATCACGTTCATTATCTGGCGTTTGCGCCGTGACGATTGCCGTTTGCTCGCTGTGCTGCTTGTTGAGCTGGCTGACAATCTCTTCTGCATGGCGCACTGTCGCCGCGAAAATAATGATCCCTTGGCGGTGGTGACTCAGTTCAATTAGTTGCTTCACAATCGCCGTTGTCGCTCGTCCGGCGTGGTTCAGCAGCGCATTGACTTGGGCCTCGGGATATTCGCCATTGTCATTGGGCTTGATTTGGCTGAAGTCATATTGGGCACTTAAACCATCAAACAAGGTGGGCGCAGTTAAATAGCCTTGTTTAATCAGCGGACGGATGGGGAGCTCGAAAATACACTGCTCGAAGATCCCAAGTTCAGGCGAGCCGACTTTGCCGTGGTAGTGGCGTTTGTAAATCCAACCTGTCCCGAGCCGATAGGGAGTGGCCGTGAGGCCTAATAATTTGAGCTTGGGATTACGCTCTTGTAAATGACTTAAGAGCTGCTGATATTGGCTGGTTTTTTCGAGGCTGACTCTGTGGCACTCATCGATAATCACCAGCGAGAAGGGCTCATCGAATTGAGTTAAGGCGCGCGCGGCGGATTGGATACTGGCCACGACGGTTTTGCCGTCAGTCGATTTTTGATTTAACCCAGCGGAGTAAATGCTGGCCTCAGTCGTCAGTAATCCGACCTTTTGCGCGTTTTGGGCAACCAGTTCCTTCACATGGGTTAAAACCAGCACTCGTCCTCTGGCGATGCGGGCCAGCTCGGCAATAACGATACTTTTTCCGGCACCCGTTGGCAGGACTAACACGGCTGAATCGGTGCTTTTTTTAAAATGCGCGATGGCGGCATCGACGGCTTGTTGCTGATAATCCCTGAGGGTAACGCTTGGGCTGGAATTAACTGACACGCTGCTAGATATTCTTGGTCGACTGAGTTTGGCGCCAAGCTTAACACAGAACCAAAAAAATGCCCCTTGGTTGGAGGGGCAACTAAGAGAAAGGGGCAATCAGGCACTTTCTCAACAGGGTTTGCTTCATTTAAAAGAACCAGTACTCGACGGAGTCTGGTTCAAACGTACAGGAGCTAAAGCAGCGCTTAACCGTGATAAATCACGATTAAGCGCGGGATAACGATTACTCGTTACGATTCAAGCGAGTTTCAATCAAGGTCTCAATCACGGCTGGATCGGCCAGTGTTGATGCATCACCTAAGTTGGTCACTTCGTTCGCGGCAATCTTACGCAGGAAGCGGCGCATGATTTTGCCAGAACGGGTCTTAGGTAACCCTGTTGCCCACTGGATAAGATCCGGTGTGGCTAGGGCACCAATTTCTTTGCGAACCCATTGGCGCAGCTCTTGGCGAAGTTCTTCACTCTCTTCTGTTCCGCGGGTTAAGGTCACATAGGCGTAAATACCTTGGCCTTTAATATCATGGGGATAGCCCACAACAGCGGCTTCAGCGACCAGTTCGTGTGATACCAGTGCACTTTCTACTTCAGCTGTACCTAATCTGTGGCCGGAGACGTTAATCACATCGTCCACACGGCCGGTGATCCAGTAGTAACCGTCTTCATCGCGGCGCGCGCCGTCACCGGTAAAGTACATGCCACGGAAGGTTTTGAAGTAGGTCAGTACGAAGCGTTCATGGTCGCCATATACGGTACGCATTTGACCTGGCCATGAGTCGAGCAGCACTAAGTTACCTTCGGTTGCACCTTCTAAAATGTTACCCATGTTGTCCACGAGCGCCGGTTGTACCCCAAAGAAAGGGCGAGTTGCCGAGCCGGGTTTGGTATCGGTTGCGCCGGGTAATGGCGTAATTAAGATGCCGCCGGTTTCGGTTTGCCACCAAGTATCGACAATCGGGCAATGTTCATGGCCGATGACCTCGTGGTACCAGCGCCAAGCTTCAGGGTTGATAGGTTCACCCACTGAGCCCATGATGCGTAGCGAGCTGCCATCATACTTGTCAAAATGCTGTTTACCTTCGGCCATCAGTGCACGGATAAGTGTCGGTGCGGTATAGAGAATATTCACCTTGTGACGGTCAATCATCTCGCCTAAACGTGCAGGGCTTGGGTAATTAGGGATCCCTTCGTGGATAAGCACGGTCGCACCGTTCGCGAGTGGGCCGTACACCATGTAGGAATGACCCGTGATCCAACCCACGTCGGCGGTACACCAGTAAATCTCACCGGGTTTGTAGTCGAACACATACTCGTGGGTCATAGAGGCATACACCATATAACCGCCTGTGGTGTGCAATACGCCCTTGGGATTACCAGTTGAGCCTGAGGTATAAAGTAAGAAGAGCGGATCTTCGGCGCCCATTTCTTCAATGGCGCAGTGCTCGGATGCGGTTTCAACCAGAGAGTGCCACCACACATCGCGGCCTTCTACCCAATCAACCTTGCCGCCAGTACGTTTAAGTACAATTACCTTCTCAACGCTGGTGACATCGGGATGCTTGAGCGCATCGTCGATGTTGCGCTTGAGTGGAATCGCACGGCCACCACGCATACCTTCATCGGCGGTGATAACCACTTTAGATTTACCGTCGATGACCCGTGAAGCGATAGAATCGGGTGAGAAACCACCAAAGACCACCGAGTGTACGGCACCGATGCGAGCACAGGCGAGCATGGCCACTGCCGCTTCTGGCACCATTGGCATATAAATGGTCACAATATCGCCACGACGCACGCCTTGGCTGCGTAGGGCGTTGGCAAACTTACACACTTGAGTGTGCAGCTCACCGTAGGTGATTTTACGTTGTTCGCTGGCGTTATCGCCTTCCCAAATGATGGCAACGCGGTCGCTGTGTTCTGCTAGATGGCGATCTAAGCAGTTGGCTGAGGCGTTTAGGGTGCCGTCGTAGAACCAGTTAATCGATAAGTTATGATCGTCAAAAGTGGTTTTTTTGATTTTAGTGTATGGCTTTATCCAATCGATCCGTTTGCCGTGCTCTCTCCAGAAACCCTCTGGATTGACAATCGACTCTTGGTACATTTTTTTATATTGATCGTTATTTACAAGTGCATTGGCAGCGATATTGCCGGAGACTTTGTAGAGAGACTGCGAGCTCATAGGGCTTCCCTTTCTAAAAATTGCGTAGTCTGAGTATGGTATGCAAGGGGCGGGCAACTCCATTAGACCTTGGTCTAGTTTTAAAATTTCCTTTATATTTAGGCTGTTGCACTCGAAAATCTGGCTAGATTTCAGCCATTATTTATCGCACAATAATGGAAAAAAAGAGCAAAAATATGAATCTAACCTTAGTCGTCGCCGTTATTGCTATTTGTTATGTCTCACTTTTATTCCTTTTAGCCTGGGGCGCGGAGCGTTGGTTTAGCGGCGTGACCAAGAAGCTGCAGGTCGGCATTTATGGCTTAAGTCTGGCGGTTTATTGTTCTTCCTGGAGCTTTTTAGGCACGGTAGGGCAGTCGGCTAATGATTTTTGGTCCTTCATCCCGATTTTTATCGGTCCTATTATTATTTTCACCTTAGGTTTTGGCATGCTGCGCAAGATGGTGCTCGTGTCCAAGGCGCAAAATATTACCTCGGTCGCCGACTTTATCGCCGCCCGTTACGGTAAGTCACAAACCTTAGCGGCCATTGTTACCCTCATCGCGCTATTTGGCATCATGCCCTACATTGCCCTGCAACTTAAGGCGATGGTGTTTAGCCTTAACTTGTTTCAGCCAGCAGACGATCCTTTAAACGGCATTACTATTCCTTTACTTATCACAGCGTTGCTGGCGATTTTTGCCATTTTATTTGGAACGCGTAAGCTCGACGCCACCGAGCATAACCCCGGCATGATGCTGGCGATTGCCTTTGAATCGTTAGTCAAACTGGCGGCGTTTTTGCTGGTGGGGATTGTGATTAGCTTTGGCGTGTTTGACGGTTTTGGTGATATCTGGCAGCAGGCGAGCGAAAAAGCATTAATTAATTACCCAAATCCTCGAATCGAAGCCTTAATGCCTGAGCTGCTCGTCGGCATGGCGGCATTTTTATGTATGCCGCGGCAATTCCACGTGATGGTGGTGGAGTGCGCCGATGAGTCGGTGTTGTCCAAGGGGCGCTGGTTATTCCCGCTGTATTTGGCCTTATTTGGCTTATTCGTTGGGCCACTGGCTTTGGCGGGTAAAGTCATCCTCGGGGATAGCGTTGCCGCCGATACTTATGTGATCAATTTACCGCTTGCCTTAGATCATCCACTGCTCGCCGTCATTGCGCTGTTAGGCACTTTATCTGCAGCAACTGGCATGGTGATTGTGGCGGTAGTGACGATAAGCGTGATGGTGAGTAACGAGTGGCTGGTGCCAGTGATGCTGCGCACGGGCAATATCCGTGAGAAAAACTTTAGCCAGTTTTCACAGATGCTGTTAAATGCGCGCCGCCTTGCCATCGTCATCATCCTTGGTTTGGGTTATGGCAGTTATCTGGCGCTCGCCGACAGTGACTCGCTATCGCACCTTGGGATGTTATCCTTCGGGGCGTTTGCCCAGCTTGCTCCCGCGCTGGTGGGTGGGCTCTATTGGAAACACGGTAATCGCGCCGGGGTGTTTTTAGGCTTGAGTGTGGGTTTTGGCCTGTGGTTTTACATCATGCTAAGTGGCATGAACGATGGCCAAAATGTGGCGACATTATTGTCGAGTAATATCGATCTGTTAGATGCCATTACCCCCAATGTGCGCGATGCCCTCACAGCCTTGTTCGCCAATATTGCCTGCTACATCTTAGGCTCTATTTGGTTTAGGGCGGGGGTGGCCGAGCGTATTCAGGCTAGCGCCTTTGTCAGCCCGGGTAAGCTTAAAAATAATGCCAATAAGAAAAATGGTCCCATCTCTCAGCAGGATTTGCTGATCTTAGCCAGCCGCTTTGTTAGCCCAACCCGCGCCTATGAAAGCTTTAGCCGATTCTCCACCGAGGCGGTCAAGAGTGATAGCTGGCACAAGGCTGCGACACCTGAGCTTATCGCCCACACCGAACGTTTACTCGCCGGTGTGCTTGGCGCTTCCAGTGCCTCCTTGGTGATGGACTCGGTGTTACAGGGGCGCGACTTGGCCTTGGATGAAGTCTTTAGCCTAGTGGATGAAGCCTCATCCAAAATTATGCTCAGCCAAGATATGCTGCGCGGGGCTATCGAGCATGCCTATGAAGGGATGAGCGTTATCGACAGCGACCTCAACTTGGTGGCATGGAACTACAAATACGTCGAGCTGTATCAATATCCTGAAGGATTTTTACAGCAAGGCATGCCGATTGGCGAAGTGATCCGCTTTAACGCGGCGCGGGGATATTGCGGCGAGGGGGATATTGAGTTGCAGGTCGAAAAACGCGTGCAGCATATGCGTAATGGCACACCGCATACCTCAGAGCGGCAACGCAAAGACGGCAAAGTCATTAAAATTCAAGGCAATCCTATGCCCGATGGTGGCTTTGTAATGACCTTTACCGACATTACTCAGTATCGCGAGCAGGAGCGGGCTTTGCTTGAGGCTAATGAAACCCTCGAATCACGCGTTAAAGAGCGAACCTACGAGTTAGCCATGCTAAACAGTGAGTTGCTTGAGGCCAAGGCGCAGGAAGAAATGGCGAACGCTTCTAAGAGTCGCTTCTTAGCGGCGGTAGGGCACGACTTAATGCAACCTCTGAATGCGGCGAGATTGTTTACCGCGTCTTTGTCCCAGTATCCTAATTTGGACCGCGAGGCGCGCACCACCTTATCCCATGTGAATAGCTCGCTCAAAACCGCTGGCGAGTTACTTACTGACTTATTGGATATTTCGAAGCTGGATTCCGGCATGGTGGAAGTCAATCGCCGCGATTTTGCCATATCCGAGCTGCTCAATGGTCTGTCAGTCGAATTTGAGGCGATGGCGGCGGACAATCAAATTCGCTTTCAGATGATCCCCTGTAGCGCGACGGTTAACTCCGATCCTTCGCTACTGCGGCGCGTGCTGCAAAACTTCTTAACCAATGCTTACCGTTATGCCCGTGGTGGACGGGTGCTGTTTGGCTGTCGCCATCGTGGCAGTGAGTTAGAGATCCAAGTATTGGACACGGGCTGCGGGATTGATGAGCACGAAACCCGCGAAATTTTCAAAGAGTTTAAGCGCTTAAATAATCCACGTAGTAAAAGCGTCAGCGGCCTCGGCCTAGGGCTGGCGATTGCCGATAGGATCAGCCGGGTGCTGAATCACGGGATCCAAGTGTCGTCGCAATTGGGACGAGGCTCAGTGTTTTCTATCTGCGTGCCCCTAGGAGAAACCGTGCGTCAGCCGCAGGTGAAGGCATTGCCATCCTTATTGCAACCTTTGTCAGGGATTAAAGTCCTGTGTATCGACAATGAAGAAGCCATTTTAGCGGGGCTTGAGAGTCTACTCAGCCGCTGGCAGTGCGAGGTGATATGTGCCAAAGACTTGTCCGATGCGCGAATAAAATTAGGCCTAAAAGGGGTTGCGCCGGACATAGTGTTAGCGGATTTCCACTTGGACGATGGCCAAAACGGCGTCGATGCGATGGACGGGATCCGCGCGCTCTATGGCAAAGAGTTACCGGGGATTTTAATCACCGCCAATACCCGTAAAGAGTTGGTGGAGGATGTGCAGCGCCGGGGTTATCACTATATGGCGAAAATGATTAAACCGGCGGCGCTGCGGGCCTTGATTTCGAGCCTAGTCAAGGCGAGTCGTTAAATAATAGGCCAGCATAAGGATGTTGGCCTGTTAATGAATTGCATCGAACTTAGAGCTTAAACGCCGCCAGTTTGGTATTGAGATTAAGCGATAACTCAGCGAGGCTTTCGCTTTCTTGAGCAAGATAAGTAGCTGATTCAGACACTTCAAGCGCCGAACTATTAATCCCGCAGACGTTACGGTTCATTTCTTCTGCCACTGCACTTTGCTCTTCGGCCGCGGTTGCGATTTGGGTTGCCATATCGCTTACATGTTTAATATGAGCCACGATAAGCGATAAGTCATTTCCCGCTTTTGCGGACTGGCCAACGCTTTTTTCGGCAAGATTACGGCTGGTATCCATCGCATTAGCGGCACTGACTGCGCGTTGTTGGAGTAGCGAAATCGTATTTTGGATTTCTTCTGTGGATTGCCTCGTTCTGCTGGCTAATTGCCGCACTTCGTCGGCCACTACAGCAAACCCTCGACCTTGCTCACCAGCACGAGCTGCTTCAATGGCGGCGTTTAATGCCAATAAATTGGTTTGATCCGAAATGGCGCTGATCACCGCCGTCACTTCACTGATCTGCATCACTTCTTCTTTTAATTTGTTCACTTGCTGCGTGGCTTGTTCCACTTCTTTGGCAAGCGCATGGATACCATCGACACTGGCGTGCACGTCCTTATCGCCAAGTCCGGCCTCCCATGTGGCTTCTTTGGTATCTTTAGCGGTACTTTCGGCATTATTGGCCACATCGGCAATGGTGGCACTCATCTCATTCATTGCCGTCGCTAATTGGGCGAGTTGGTCCCGCTGATTGTTTACCGCTTGATTGGTTTCTTCGGCGGTTGATGCGATGCGTGAAGCCGCTTGGGCGACATTTTCCGCTCCCGCACTGGCCTCTGTTAGCGCTGCGCGGATAGCTGCCATACTTTGGTTAATATTGTGGGCCAAACTCCCAAGCTCGTCTTTACCCTCCACACTTAAACGAGTCGTGAGATCCCCTTTGGAAATAGTCTTCATTGCCTTATTGACTTGATCTAAGGGCCGAGTGATGGAATGACTGATAACATATCCCAGCAATGCCATGATTATAATCAATCCCAATGTGGTGCTTCCCATCAGCAAATATTCATGCCAAATCGTATTTTCGATGTCCTGCAGCAACATACCAGAGCCGATAATCCAGCCCCAAGGTTTAAATCCCACGACTAAGGACATTTTTTGCGCTTTCTTACCTGAGTTGGTTACCCATGGATATTGGAGCATTCCCTGCTGACCATCACGACCGAGTTTGACCATATCAAACCAGTATTGCTCGCTGCCGTTATTACCCATTTGTTGGCCAACGAGTTCTTGTTTGATGGGATGCACTACAACATGGCGAGATTCATCAATCACAAACAGGTAATTGTCGCCATCGAAGCGCATATTGTTGAGCATGTCTTTCGCAGCTTGTTGGGCTTGTTCAGTAGGTAAGGTTTGCTCTAAAGATTGAATTCGACTGAGGGCGAGACTAAGCACTGCGTTTAGCCGGGCTTCGCGCTCTGTGACTAAATTATGCTTTAAGGTAGTGACTGAAAGCGTTAGTAGAATTAACGCCCCGATGAGAGCTGTAATGACTTGCAGAATCAGTTTTCGACTCACAGAGATATCAGCGAGTTTGAACATATAATCTCCTTATTTTATCGCGCACCCTAGGCTGTTCCTCAGTTCAGGTATTTATCTATGCTAATGGGAATATTTTGTTTGTTTAAGCGATATAAGCATTGCCATCTTTGACAAAATTTCCAGTTAACATATTAAAAAATGTCTTAAATAAAAAGATCTTAATTAAGAATTTAATTAAATGATGTGAGGCGGTGATGGGCGGGAAAGAGTCTATTGATGTTCACAATCAAGGCATCGCAGTGGCTTTCACCACTACGATGCCGAGATTCGCTAGCCGTGGCTGATGGTGATGTCTTGGCTTGCGGATAACTCATCTAGGTTATGCTTGGGCGGTGTGATGGTGGCCGCCACTTGCTTCATCGCTTGGGTGAGTTTGGTCAGCTGAGCCGAACTTATCACATAGGGCGGCATAATATAAATCAGGTTGGCAAAGGGTCTAACCCATACGCCTAAGTCGACAAATTGCTGCTGCAGCTCGGCGGTATTGACCGCTTGGTGCATTTCGAGCACACCCACCGCGCCGAGCACGCGCACCTCTTTCACGCTGGGAATATCGATGGCATCGGCAAGCTCGCGCTGCATTTGCTGCTCGATGGCGGCAACCTGTGCAGGCCACTCCTGCTGATTGATTAAATCTAAGCTTGCGCAGGCGGCGGCGCAGGCGAGGGGATTGCCCATAAATGTGGGGCCATGCATAAAGACACCGGCGGGTGATTGACTAATGCCTTGTGCGACGTTATCCGTGCATAAGGTGGCGGCAAGGCTGATATAACCCCCCGTTAAGGCTTTGCCTAGGCAGAGAATGTCGGGCGTGATGTCGGCATGTTCATAAGCAAATAACTTACCGGTTCGGCCAAAACCCGTGGCAATTTCATCGAGAATAAGCAACACATTATATTCATCACACAGGGTACGTAGGCCACGTAAATACTCGCTGCTGTAGAATCGCATTCCCCCAGCGCCCTGCATAATCGGCTCGATAATTACGGCGGCAATGTCTTGATGTTGCTCGCGTAAAATGCGCTGCATTGGCGCTAAATCATCTTGGCGTAATGGCTCACCGAAGGGTGTTTGCGGCGCGTCGACAAAACACTGTTTCGTGACGGCCTCGCCAAACATGATATGCATGCCACCTTCGGGATCGCAGACACTCATGGCGGCAAAAGTATCGCCATGGTAACCCTTCTTCACCGTAAGAATGCGCTGTTTTTGGGCCTTTTGCGCTAAAGGTAAATCTTGCCCTTGCCAATATTGCAGCGCCATTTTGATGGCGACTTCTACGGCAATTGAGCCTGAGTCGCAGAGAAAGACTTTAGTGAGGGGCTCGCAGGTCATCGCCAGCAGTTTTTTGCAGAGTGTAATGGCGGGCTCATGGGTAATGCCGCCAAACATCACATGGCTGAGTTGGTGCAGCTGCCGCTCCATCGCCGTTAATATCGCCGGGTGTCCGTAGCCATGTACGCAGGCCCACCAGGAGCTGGTGCCATCGATAAGCTTACGGCCATCGACCAATTCCAGCTCGCAGCCTTGGGCACTGTGTACCCCAAAAACAGGAAGTGCGCGGGTCATGGAGGTATAAGGATGCCAAATATGGGCGCTATCAAAATCAAAATCGAGTAAATTGCGCATAAAAGCTCACAGCGTTGATTTAAAATTAATCAGTGGTAAACCTGTATCACTGGTTGGCGTTGACAGTTTAAGGGCTGAGGTTATCCTAGCCAAGGTAAAATACAAAAATAAAAGGGTGTTCAATGTCGCAGTTGCAAGTTCGTCATGATTGGAAGCGGGAAGAAATCGAAGCCTTATTTGCGCTGCCGATGAATGACTTATTATTTAAAGCACACAGTATCCACCGTGAAGTGTACGATCCTAACGAAGTGCAGATCAGCCGATTACTGTCGATCAAAACCGGTGCTTGTCCTGAGGATTGTAAATATTGTCCGCAGAGTGCGCGTTATGACACTGGCCTTGAAAAAGAGCGCTTATTGGCGATGGAAACCGTATTGACCGAAGCACGCAGTGCTAAAGCCGCGGGCGCTTCGCGTTTCTGTATGGGCGCCGCTTGGCGTAACCCGAAAGATAAAGACATGCCATACCTCAAGCAAATGGTGCAAGAGGTGAAAGCCCTCGGTATGGAAACCTGTATGACCTTAGGTATGTTAAGTGCCGAGCAAGCCAATGAGCTGGCCGATGCGGGCCTTGACTACTACAACCACAATTTAGATACCTCGCCTGAATACTACGGCGATGTGATCACCACCCGCACCTATCAAAACCGTTTAGATACCTTAAGCCACGTGCGCGCATCGGGCATGAAAGTTTGCTCTGGCGGTATTGTTGGCATGGGCGAAAAGGCCACCGACCGAGCGGGTCTATTGCAACAACTGGCGAATTTGCCTCAGCATCCGGATTCTGTGCCCATTAACATGTTGGTCAAAGTGGCGGGCACCCCCTTCGAAAAACTTGATGATTTAGATCCGCTGGAGTTTGTCCGTACCATCGCCGTGGCGCGTATTTTAATGCCTAAGTCCCGTGTGCGTTTATCGGCGGGCCGTGAAAACATGACTGACGAGTTGCAGGCTATGTGTTTCTTTGCGGGCGCGAACTCGATTTTCTACGGCTGCAAGCTGTTGACAACACCAAACCCTGAAGAAAGTGATGATATGGGCCTGTTCCGCCGTCTGGGCTTACGCCCTGAGCAGGGCGCAGTAGCGACTATCGATGATGAACAAGCGGTATTAGCCAAAGCCGCGGCTCACCAAGATAAAGCCTCGGCACAGTTTTATGATGCGGCGGCGCTGTAACTAAGGCTTATCTCCTCAGTAAAACTCGTTTTTTGGACTTGCGCTTCGTTAAGTGCTGAAGCGCAGGCCCCAAAGAATGATGCCGGCGGTGAGATTCAGCGAGCATTTGAGCCGTCGTTATGCCAGAGACTAAGCGAAAAACCAGTCAAGACGCCGAGTAAGCCAGCAAAGTAAAATGCACAGCAAGAAAAATTGAGCAAGACAAGTTGAGTAAGAAAAAATGAATTCATCACTCACCTCAAAACTGGGTTCAAAAATCCTCGCCCGTCAGCAGGCGTTAGCCGAGCAAGGTTTGCTTAGGCAGCGTCAGGCGCTGTCGAGCGCGGCAGCACTCAGTAAGGATGGCCCTCAGTTTGGCTTAGCGGAGCAGCACTATCTTAACTTCAGCAGTAATGATTACTTAGGCCTATCCCGTGCTCCCGCATTGGTCGAGGCGCTGCACCTTGGCGCTAAGCAATATGGCGTGGGTAGCGGCGCATCACCACTGGTGACGGGCTACAGCGAGGCGCATTTGGCGCTAGAAACTAAGCTGTGCCAGATTACCGGATTTGAGGCGGCGCTACTCTTTAGCTCAGGGTTCAGCGCTAATACCACCTTGTGTAAAACCTTGTTCGATAAACAGGATGTGGTACTGGCCGATAAACTGGTCCATGCATCGATTATCGATGGATTGCGCGACAGTGGCGCGGATTTTAAGCGCTTTTTACATAATTCCATCGAAAGTGCCGAGCGTTTATTAGAAAAGAACGCTGTATCTGCCCTTATCACTGAGAGTGTGTTCAGCATGGATGGCGATATCGCGCCGATTGCGGCGTTATCCGCACTTTGCCGGGCACATAATGCTTGGTTAATTGTCGATGATGCCCATGGTTTTGGCGTGGTGGATGCAGTGAGTGTTCAAGTTGAGTCGACTCCAGCTTCCAACCTTATCGATATCCAGATAGTGACCTTTGGTAAGGCGTTAGGCTGTCAGGGCGCGGCGATCCTCGGGAGTCGGCAGTTGATTGAATTTCTAGTCAGCAATGCGCGGGAATATATCTATTCCACTGCCTTGTCGCCCGCCAATGCGGCCCTTGCCTTGGCCGCAGTTGAATACGCTGAGGCCCATCCTGAGCTTAAGCAAAAATTGCAGAGCAATATCTTATTGTTCAAGCAGTTGTGCCAAGATGCTGACATTCCACTCCTAGGTAGCGACACCGCGATTCAACCTTTGATTATTGGTGATGCGGCTCAAACCTTGCTGGTGGCGGAAAAGCTAAAGGCATTAGGTATTTGGGTCGGCGCCATTCGTCCACCCACAGTGCCCGTTGGCTCGGCAAGATTGCGCATCACCTTAAGCGCATCCCATAGCGAGGCGGCAATACGGCGCTGCGTCAATGGGATTGCCACTGTGCTGGCCGAGTGTGTATTGCCGAGGATTTCTGAGCGGCCTGAACGGTAAGCCGTGTTTGATTCAGAATATCCGGTGAATGGCAGGGCACTTCAATGCTCGTGTACTGAGAGCTTGAAGATAAGAGCTTGAAGATAAGAGCTTGAAGATAAGAGCTTGAAGATAAGAGCTTGAAGATAAAAGTCTGAAAGTAAGAGCTTGAACGTAAAAGCTTATAAGTAAAAGTTTGATGTTAAAGTGAGAATAATCTGTGATGTCTATGCCGCTTGGCGTGAGTGTTAATTCCCATCAATCTGCCAGTCAGGTCGAGCATATTGCCGAAAGGTTTTCTGCTGCGGCTAAGCACTATCAAGAGCATAACTGTTTACAGCGTTTAAGCGGCGCGAGTTTGTTGCAGGGATTTGCTGCCAAGGGCGCAATTCTTGATATTGGCGCAGGGCCGGGGACCGATTTCGCTAACCGAGCAATGGGTGAGGAGATGAGGGTTTATGCCCTCGATATCGCCCAGGGGATGCTACAACAACTTCAAGCGACTTTCCCGAGCTACCTATGCGTGTGCGGTAATGCCGAGCAATTACCCTTTGCAGATGGCAGTATCGATAGTATTTACTCCAATTTAGCCCTGCAGTGGTGCCAGGATTTTCCGGCTGCGACCAGTGAAATGGCTAGAGTCTTAAAATCCGGTGGAGAAGCGCATCTGAGTATCGTGGCTGAAGGCAGTCTGGCTCAGTTATCCCATCTTGGTTTGAGGGTGAACGGTTTTCTCTCCCTTGAAAGCTTAAAAGCGGCCTTTGATACCTCTGATTGGCAGTTGTTTGATGTCCAACTTGTGCCAATGACCGTCTATTTTCACGACCTTAAAACCTTGCTCTATTCCATTAAAGGTGTGGGCGCATCGGTACAATCCTTTGCCCAATCATCTATAGAGCCATCAATGTCAGCAGAGCAGGGGAGCGATATATCAGTATCTGGCTCCCACTCCCACTTAGGCAAATTGCGTGGCCGTCGCGATTGGCAGGCTTTACAGCAACGTGCAGAGCAGTTTCGTGAAACACAAGGCCTGCCTTTAACTTATCAAATTGCCCAATTTCGTGTACGTCGCCAAGGCGGCTCGGTATAAGACGCTAGGCCATGACTTAGCGGATTATTGGTACAGCTTTACAAGGAAAAATCATGTTTTTCGTAACAGGAACAGATACCGACAGCGGTAAAACCTTAGTGTCGACGGCGCTTTTAACCGCATTCAATCGTGAAGCTGCTCGTACAGGCGCTGCACACTTAAGTCTTGGGGTAAAACCTGTGGCCTCGGGTTGTGAAATCACAGAGCTGGGTTTACGTAATAGTGATGCGTTGAAACTGATGTCGGCCTCATCTTTAAAGCTTAGCTATGACCAGGTCAACCCAGTGAGTTTTGAGCCTGCCATCGCACCGCATATAGCGGCAAAACAGCTGGGGATTAACATATCGCCAGAGGCGATTTTGGCAAAACTCGACAGACAAGCCTTTGAACAGGCTGATTTTTGCTTGATAGAAGGTGCGGGCGGCTGGCGATTACCCTTAGGGGACGGACGTTATTTATCGGAATTAGTGCAGCAGCTTAATTTACCGGTGATCTTGGTCGTGGGGATGAAACTTGGCTGCCTAAATCATGCGTTATTAACTCAAGAGGCGATAATAGCCGATGGTTTAACCGTAGCGGGTTGGGTGGCAAACTGTGTCGATCCCAATATGAGCGTGTTCGATGAAAACTTAGCATCGCTCAAAGAGATGATGACAGCGCCATTCCTTGGCTGTATTCCTCATCTTACACAAGCGGATGCGGAACATGCCGCCAACTTTATCGATATCCAGCCCTTATTGCTGAAATAAGCTTATTCAAATAATAAGTTTGATATAAAAACAGAGGCTATATCGCCTCTGTTTTTGTTAGCATAGCTTTAAAATATTGTGATTATAATTTAACGCGATACCCAATATTAAAGGCGATGTCGGTGCTGTTATCCATATTGAAATAATTTTCAACGATGGCGAACTCTATTGCACTATTGTCTAAGTAATAGCGGTAGCCGAGTAATATCTCATTTGAGGCTTTTGAAAAATCATTTTCGGTTTCGAGTAACCCTTGGTAATGATGCAGTTCAATTAACCAGCCATGGCGCCCCGTAATATATTCATAGCCTAAATTAACGGTATAAGCATGATTATCGTAGTGGATCCCGGACAGCACTTCATTCCCCTGCCTAAAACTGACGGCGGCAGTGGAGTGAAAATAATGATTAGCATAGCGGAAACTGTAATTAAGCTGCAGTGCTTGTTCAAAGGCCTCATTTTCAAAGGGGCCAGTGTCGACATAGTTATAATATAAACTGCCGCCAAGAGATAAGCCGTGGTGTGAGTTCTCAAATAATTGATAGCCAAGATAAAGCGTTATCGCATTATTTAAGGTTTCCCCCGAAATGTTTTGCTGATTAATTCCATCCTTGGAGAAGATTTGATTCTGATGTTTAGCGGCATCTTCGCGGCCATTTTGGCTAAATCCAAATGCATCATGGAACCACATAGTCACTGAGTCTAAGTGATTATCACCACTAAAGCGCCAGTGATAGCTTGTGTCTAACAGCCATTTATCGTTGATTTGCCAAGAGAGCCCGCCTTCGAGGGTGTTATGGTAATAATCGGCAAAGTAATCATCGGTTTCAGCCCAGACGCTGGCGGCACTGGCGGAGAGGTGTAACTCTTTTTGTCCTTCGGGTAAGGAGAATCCCGAGCGTAACATTGGGGTCAAACTGCCCGCTTGGGTCGGAGATTGCGCATAGCTGCGTAGTGGGCCGTAATCGTGATAATCGACAGTGTTAGCAAAGGCATTAGGCACCAGCAGCAACGAAAGCGCGAGTGTTGGTTTTAGAGGTAACAATGGCATAGCGTAAATATCCACCCACTTTATTAAAAATAGAGTCGGTTCGATGGTTGATGAAACTGAATATTGCGAGCAAAGAAAGTGCGCACGCAATAGAAATTAAAATGTTAATTATTGTGGCGAAATTAACATTTTAATTTCATTTAGAGCAGTGTGTAGCAAAGTAATACGATCGCAAGCCAAATAACACGCCCCAGCATGGGGAGTGAATACAGGGCGAGTAATACACTCATAATTAACAATATTGTTGTTGGCTTACGCAAATATGCAGCCGTTAATATGGGTAACTTCATTTTATCTCTGACATATTCATGATGCGAAATATAACAAAAACTGAATATGGTGAGCGCAATAGATAGATATCTTATAAAAACGTGATTTGTGCAAGTATTCAGTTGCTTTGAGGGGCTAATATAACGCCGTAGGATTGGGGAGTAAATCTTATGAGCCGTGAAATAGGATTCAAAAACTGGAACTGAAAATCCCTATTTTTGTTAGATAAAAATAATCCTATTTATTCCGCAAAATACTGTGATAAGTCAGCGGAAATATTAAACCGCTTAACTGTAAGGTTATTAACTGAGTATTGCAATATCAATTTTCCCCATAAAAAACGCCGGACTTCCGGCGTTTTTTATGGTGTTAAGTAAAGCGATAATCGAGTGTTAGCTTATTAGCCTAGGGCCAATCATCACTGTTCCAGCGATACAACCAAGTAGCGGCAAGGGGCTTTTCATCTTTACGCAGTTGAATTCTGAGCTCTGCCACATTGGTGCTTTCAGGTTCAAAGGTCACGAAAACGCGAGCACCATTGATATCGGGATGAGCCACTATGCGGGAAGACAGAATTTTGCCTTTGCTGATACTGGCATCAATGGCAATTTTTTCAATCTCTTGCGGCTTGATATTGCTGTAATCGATCAGCAACTCTTTACCTTTCGCTTGTTTTTGTCCCTTAGAGCTGCGAACCACTCGAGCCTTAGTGTTGGCACTAGGGCTATCGTTAGACGCCGTGATGCGATAGGAATAGCGATAGGGCTCGCCTTGCTTTAAGCCGCCCTGAGGCTCCCAGTAGGTGACGATATTGTCGTTGGTTTCGGCGCTCGATGGGATTTCCAGCAGCACTAACTGGCCTTTACCCCAATCGTTTAGCGGTTCAATCCAAGCGGAAGGACGTTGCTGATAGTTTGCGCTCAGATCTTCATAGTAATCGAAGTTACGATGACGTTGGATTAAGCCAAAACCTTTGATGTCCTCGTCGCCAAAGGCGCTGATCTGCAATTTATTTGGGTTATTAAGTGGGCGCCATAAGCGCTCGCCATTTCCGCGATCGATTTGTAATCCTTCGGAGTTATGTACCGCAGGACGATAGTCTGGCTTATCTGAAGTATCTAACCCGCCATAGAGGAACATCGAGGTCAGCGGTGCGAGGCCCACATGGGCGATGTCTCTGCGTGGGAATAGCGTGACATCCACTTCGACCCGCGTTGGCGCGCCAGGGTAAATACCAAAGCGGTAGGCCCCAGTAACGCTCTGACTGTCTAACAGCGCATGCACCACAATGGCGGTTTGATACTTAGAGGGGCGCTCTACCCAAAAACGCTTGAATAATGGATATTCTTCACCTTTGGGCTGGGCCACATCGATAGCCAGCCCACGGTTAGATAAGCCATAAATTTGTCCTTTAGACAGCGCTCTAAAATAGCTCGCGCCTTGGAACATGATGAACTCGTCTTTTACCTCATCGTCATTGATAGGGTAGTGCAGACGCACGCCCGCATATTGGCCAACCTGAGTGAGTAATTTTTCAATGGCGCCATTAGGGACACTAAAGGAATACTCAGTTAGCTCGATGGGCAAGGCTTGGCTGTTTTCAACTACATCGATATCCACGAGGTTTTTGTATAAAAAACCGGGGGCAAAGAGTTGTACCGAAAACTTAGTGGGAGTGCCGCCCCAAATCGCGGCGTTTTCTTGATAATTAATTTTGCCGTAGGTGGCGTAATCAAGATCAATGAGCTCTTTGGGGGCTTTTCTTGCTTCTTTAAACGGTTTTTGTGCCAGTTGCTGAGCCAGTTCAATGACAGTGTCATGGGAGAAGGCCTTGGCTTTTTTCTCTGGGGTCGAGTCGGCACCATAGGCAGGGATTAAACTGCTGATGCCCACCATACAAGCGAGTAAAGAACCGAGAAAAAACCGCGGTTGGCTCGTTTTTCGCTGTGTGATAGGGGCTAAATGATTGATTGTTGAATGCAGTCGCAAAATAGGAACTCCTCACTTCAATGGGCTAAGGTGCAAGATTGGCACCCGTAACGTGCCCAAAACTCCCGATTTATAAATCACTTAGAATGCATTAGTTCGGGAAGTGCTTAGGGGTGGATAAAAATTTAATCTTGTTAATCAAAGTGTTCGACAACGAAATTAGAGCAGTTACTTAAGTGGTGCAAGTATTTTCTCCCGCAGGATAAGTGCTGACCTTATCGGTTAAAGCATCAGGTAGCTTGGGTGTTAACTTGGGATATTACTGCTATCCGGTTTCACCGTACGAGGTATAGAGGCCTCTTTTATATGACATTTTGCGGCATTTTATCGGCCAGCCAGTCTGATGACAAACTCACACTCGGTGGCCGATATTAGCAGATTAGACCTGGCAATGCCGCCGAATAGATCTTATTTCAGTAAATGGGATAAATCGCTGCCCACAGGGATAGGGATTTCCTGCTGCTCACCACAGAATAAATAGGCTGGGTTGTCACCGAGCAGGGATAAAGTGTCTCCCTGACGCCAGAGAGCGCTGCCTTCGACGATACCCACAACCGGGGTGATAGGATCGACACGGGTGAATTCGAGTAAGCGTTGGGCGCGGGTTTCGCCGTTATGTCCCGGAGCGCGGTAGTTCGAATAATGTGGATTTAACTGAAATGGCACTATATTTAACGCGGTAAACGACGGCGGCTCGATAATCGGCATATCGTTGGTGGTGCGAATGCTCAATCCAGAGACGTTAGAGCCCGCGCTCCAACCAATATATGGTTTACCATTCAGTACTTCTTCACGGATCAGATGCACTAAATCGTACTTATAGAGCTCGTGCAGTAAATGGAAGGTGTTGCCGCCACCGATCAAAATGCCGTCGGCATCTTTAATCGCTTGGCGCGGATCAGGATGTTGATGAATGCCGCTGATATCGAGCCTGAGTTCGCTTAATCCCGCCACGACTGAGGCCAAATAAGTGTCGTAACTCATGCTGACACCGGCATAGGGGATAAAGATCCATTTTTGGGCGTTAGCGGTGAGCGGTTTGATAAAGGGAATCGCATGGGAAAGGTAAGGCGTATCACCGACGCGAGAACTGCTCAGTAGTAGGGCATTAACTGTCATTTTTTTATCCTGAAATCTCGGAATGTGCTGGCATGTTAACAAAGTTTAATCGCGATAAACATAGATAAACACACATGAATTTGGCTGTAATGCTGACAGAGCCTAGATTTAAGCTTGGATTAATATACTGTCCCTAGACTCACGAGCCATGAAAGGCAATGTCTAAATTGAGAGAAAAATTAGCGAGTAGAAAAACTCTTATCTTTACCCCTTGAATTTCGATTAATTGGACATATTATGTCTTTGAGCAAAGTTAAATGGCATGTGTTTGCCGTAAAGGAGCTGAAATGAAGCGTATTTTTTTATTGATTGCGACTAACCTAGCCGTGTTGCTGGTAGCCTCAATTGTGATGTCTATTCTGGGCGTGAATACGTCTACTATGGGTGGACTGTTAGTGTTCGCTGCGATTTTTGGATTCGGCGGAGCCTTCATCAGCTTAGCCATTTCAAAATGGATGGCGAAAAAGACCATGGGCTGTGAAGTGATCACCACGCCACGTGATAGCACTGAGCGTTGGTTATTGGAAACGGTTGCCCGTCAAGCGCAACAAGCTGGAATTAAAATGCCAGAAGTGGCGATTTACCAATCGCCAGAGATGAACGCTTTTGCCACTGGCCCAAGTAAAGACAACTCATTAGTCGCCGTGAGTACCGGTCTGTTATACGGTATGAGCCAAGACGAAGTAGAAGGGGTTCTCGCCCACGAAGTGAGCCACGTTGCTAACGGCGATATGGTGACACTGACCTTAATTCAAGGCGTGGTGAACACCTTTGTTATCTTTGCCGCGCGTGTTGTTGCGGGCATTATCAATAACTTCGTCTCGAGCAACGACGAAGAAGGTGAAGGTCTAGGCATGTTCGCTTATATGGCGGTTGTGTTTGTCCTCGATATGTTGTTTGGTATCTTGGCCTCGATTATCGTGGCTTACTTCTCACGCATCCGTGAATACCGTGCAGACGAAGGTGCAGCACGTTTAGCGGGTAAGCATAAGATGATTGCAGCGCTTGAGCGTTTACGCCAAGGCCCTGAAAGCTCAGCAATGCCTGCGCAAATGTCTGCCTTCGGTATTAACGGCAAGCGTTCAATGGCAGAGCTGATGATGAGCCACCCGCCATTAGAGAAGCGTATCGCCGCTTTACAGACCCGTTAATCGAGGCTGTAAGATTAAAAAAGGAGACCTAGTGTCTCCTTTTTTATTGGGGCTTTTCTTTTTCTACGGATTAGGCTAGGGCCGTTTTTAGTTGTGAGCGATAGGTTAAGTCAATGTAAAACTCTTATATAAGCATGTGGTTACATGATGCAGCGCACATTTTACCCCTTGGTATATTGATAAAGTTACTTTGCATTAAGATTGGGTTGCTTATTGCTCAATCCTTAGCTAAGTTAAATCGAGTCGTGCTATTTACATTGGTTGCGAGATGGAAGTCACCCTGACAAGAATTTCCACTGTCAATCGCCATTGGAGGATACAATTGTGAGCAAAAAACTATTAAGTGCGCTTTTCGGGGCAAGTCTTGCAGCGCTGGCGCTGTCACCAACCGCATTTGCCGCGGATCAAAAATTATCAGACTTCCATGCTGAGTCAGGTGGTTGTGAAAGCTGTCATAAGGATGGTACGCCTTCTGCTGATGGTGCTTTCGAATTTGAACAATGTCAAAGCTGCCACGGCTCTTTGGCTGAAATGGACGCAGTACATAAGCCACACGATGGCAACTTAGTTTGTGCTGACTGCCACGCTCCACACGATATGAACGTAGGTCAAAAACCTACCTGTGAAAGCTGCCATGATGATGGTCGTACTCCAGACTCTATCCTGAAGAAGTAATCCCTACTTCGGTATAAGCTTGATAAAAAAACGCCAGCAATTGCTGGCGTTTTTTATATGCAGGATTTATCTCACTCGTCCTTGGGTTGCCCTTGGATCAGTTTTTTACCGGAAAACATGGCCGAAATGATCCCTGGTTGACGTTTGATTTCGGTATAGACCACCGCAAACACATGCAGCACGATAAGGAGCATTAATAAATACACTGCGTATACGTGGACTTCACCGGCCAGCCCCTTCATGGGCTTGATGGCATTGGCTTTATCGGTATCTACGCCCGTGGCATCGTAGGGTTTTAAACTACTCGGGTCGACATTCGCTGCCGCTAAATACTGTTGTACTGTGCTGCCGAGCGGTGGATAGTAAATATCAGTGCCAGCGCGGATCAGGCCAGTAAACATTATAGTGACCAATAAGAGCATGATGGCGAGTACGGCAAATTTTCCCTTAGGATTGTGGCCTAGGTATTGGGGATTTTTACCCGCGGCAAGCTCTGCTTTATAGGTTTGTAACTCGGCCTTGCTATTGGCATTGGGGAACATATGGCTAAAGCGGGCGTATTTATTACCCATAAACCCCCACGCTAAACGAATAAGTAAATTAATCGCAAAGCCATAGCC
This sequence comes from Shewanella sp. BC20, assembly GCF_003129585.1. Classification (NCBI taxonomy): domain Bacteria; kingdom Pseudomonadati; phylum Pseudomonadota; class Gammaproteobacteria; order Alteromonadales; family Shewanellaceae; genus Shewanella; species Shewanella sp. BC20. The sequence goes on from NZ_NHRI01000002.1 coordinate 206,436, forward strand.
AATGATGACATGCAGGGTTTTAAGCCCGATTTTACCGGAGAGTTCGGTTATGCCTAAGTCGCTGCGAAACATCATCATGCCACCCACAATCAGTAGGGCGAGCACGAGGAGCAGATTGATCCAATGAAACAGGCGGGTCGGTCTGTCCCATACCCGATATGATTTCATTTCGACTGGGATTGGTTGTTGATTGGACATAATATTTCCTTATTATTTGTGTTGATTTATCTTACGCCTTTCAATCATGAATAGCGCATTATTTTCAGTTTAGATTCAGCCTTCTGATTGACAATACTCAATGCTAAAGTTGCAGAAGTTTTTGATTTGCGTACGGTAAATATTTTTATCGTAAGTCTTTTGAATCTGTTTTATCTAATGCTAATATCGTGTGCACGGTAGACTTGGAAGTCTATTGAACGGATGTTGAAGTGGTATTGAGAGATGTTTCTCCTCTCAAAATGAATAATCGTTAACCAGACAGGGAGTGAGCAGGATGTTCAAAATATTACATTGGATTGTAGTGTCAAGATCGCAAGTTCTGATGGAATTACTGGCCGGACGCTGGCCGCAGGAGTTTCTCGTTAAGCTGTCCCAAGTCAGTCCAGACGAGATGTGTGATCAAATCAAAGATAACCAAGCCTCTATGGTAGTGATTGACCTTTCCACCGTCGATCTTCAAAAAGCCTATCAATTTCAACGCTTACTTGCCCGCGAACACCCGAGTGTGCGAGTCGTTTATATCCAGTTCCCTAAACAGGTTGATGCCCGTTTCTTAATGCAAGCCTCGACTACGGCAGGGGTGTTTTATCTGGATGCAGGACTGACTGAAATCAGCCTTGGCCTCTCCAACATCCTGCGTGGACACAGAGTGATCCCTATCCAATTGGTGAACGGGGTGAATGATGACTTTGGACTGTTCGAAGATACCGAGCCATTGACCATCCGTGAGCGCGAAGTGTTACAAGCCCTGCTGTCTGGTAGCACTAACCTCGATATCGCCAATCAATTGTTTGTGAGTGAGAGCACCATTAAGACTCACTTGTACCGTGTCTTCCGTAAGATTGGTGTGTCGAGCCGTGGTCAAGCCATTGCTTGGGCGCAAACCTATTTACACGATGTGGTGGTGTAACCCATTGTTGATGGTTCGCTAAGCCAATATTCAATTGCACAAACAAAGAAACAAATAGAAAGGGGCAATCGTCGATACGATTGCCCCTTTTGTGCTTTATGGGTTAAAGACTAATACATTAAAGATCAAAGACCTAACCAAGCCTGCATTTTGTCTTTATCTGTGATGCTTAAGGCAATCGTATCCTTTGGCGCCTCTGCAATAATCAGTTCTCCCGTCATCAATTCATCGCGTCTAAACCAATGCAGGCTTAGGCGTTGTCCGAGTGGGTATTGCTGAAGCTGAGCTTCAAATTGACCTGTCACCTGCAGATTATCCGCCGCAATTAAGATATCTCCGGCGCTTAAGCCCGCGAGGTGCGCAGGGCTGCCTTGAGCGACCGTGGTGACTTTAAGGCCGATTGGTGCGGCTTGCGTCTTAGCGCCAAAGGCAATCTCATACCCTTTGGCCGAGCCACCGCCGACATCCTGCGCGCCTTGGCTCGCTCTCAGGGTCAATTCAACCCCAAACTCGGCCAGTAACGGTGCCAGCGGGATATCGTCGGTATTGTCTAGATAGGCGAAGATATCTTGGCAATCGCGCCCCAATAAGCGTTCAACAATCCTTTGATGACATTCATCCGTGGTGCCGCGATTTTGCAGGGCATATTCCTGCCACAGAATGGTCATTAGATCGTCGAGGTTGTATTTTCCTTGAGTCTCGCTTCTGAGGGTTAAATCCAGATACAGAGCAAACAGGGCGCCCTTAGTGTAATAACTGATAATGGCGTTTTGGGCGTTCTCATCCTGTTTGTAGAACTTAGTCCAAGCGTTAAAACTCGAGTCCTTAATGCTTTGTTTAAAGCGGCCTTGACTGCGGTATACCCGGGTAAAGGTTTCGCTCAGCATATCTAAGTAGCTTTGCTCATCGACTAAGCCTGCGCGATAGGTAAGGAAATCATCATAATAGGAGGTGATGCCCTCATAGGCCCACAGCTGCGGCGTATAGGTTTCCGCCTCGAGTTGATAGGGTAAGAAGCATTCTGGCTTGATGCGCTTGACGTTCCAGCTGTGGAAATATTCATGGCTGCAGAGCGATAAATAGGTGCGGTAGTCATTATTGATCGGCGCATCCATCGACAGCGGCAAATCCTTGCGCGAGCACATGAGTGCCGTCGATGCCCTATGTTCTAAACCACCAAAGCCATTGTCGAGCACTGTCGTCATAAACAGATAACGTTCAAAGGGCGCTGGCGTGCCAAACAGCTTGATTTGATACTCGCAAATCGCCTTTAAATCTTGGCAGAGTCTCGACATATGGGCACGGTGACGACCGTTTAGTACGATATCGTGTCTTACGCCGCAGGCTTCAAAACTGGCGTGGGTGAATAGCCCCATCTCAACCGGATGATCGATAAGTTCGTCATAGCTTTGCGCGCAAAACTCACCAAAGGCAAATTCATCGCCGCTTTGGCGTGTCATGCTAGTGGCGAGTCGCCATTCGCTTAGGCTTGGCTCGGTCGGCGCCGCCATTGTTACTGTGTGTAAGCCTGCCTCAAAGCCGTGGGCGGCTAAAAATACACTGCTGCCGTTAAAGAAACCGTGGGTCATATCCAGATGCGCGGTGCGTACCGACAAGTCCCAAGCATACACTTGATAGGTTAAGGTGAGTTGGGTGCTGTGATGTTCGACCGACCAGGTTTGTTTATCCAGTTGAGTGAGCTTAAGCGGCTCGCCGTTATCGCCCGTGGCTTTAAGATCGATAATATTCTTAGCAAAATCCCGCACCATATAACTGCCAGGAAGCCATGCGGGCAGGCTAAAAACTTGCTTAGGGTGAGGCTTTTGTACCGTCATAGTAACGGCGAACAAGTGCGCCTTGGGATCGACGGGAATGATGTGATAGTGGATCATAATTTATCCTGTAAAACCGATGCGTTTTAATGGGCGTCATGCTGCCAAAAATGCGCACAACAGGCAAATGAAACGCAAAATATCTGGAGACACAAAGCGTTGAATTGCTAGTATACTATCCCAATTAACCCAAGGAGGACTCCCCATGGCCGAAGAAACCATTTTCAGCAAAATTATCCGCCGCGAAATTCCCGCCGACATCCTGTATCAAGACGAGCTGGTGACCGCATTTAGAGACATCTCACCAAAGGCGCCAACCCATATTCTGATTGTGCCGAATCATTTGATCCCAACTGCAAATGATATGAAAGCCTCGGATGAGCCTGCACTCGGCCGGATGATGACAGTGGCGGCCAAATTGGCGGCAGAGGCGGGGATTGCCAAAGACGGTTATCGTTTGATCATGAACTGCAACAAACATGGCGGACAGGAAGTGTACCATATCCATATTCATCTCGTTGGCGGAGAGCCACTGGGACCCATGCTGAGCCAAGGTCAATGAAGGTAAATCCTGATTTTTTTCCGCTGACTCAAATGGCGCAGCGATTTGTCGATCAGCTCGCCCAGTGCCGTCGCTTAGGGTTAACCGTGCTCGAAGCCAGTGAGCACCATGTACTGATTGAGTTGCCCTATAGCACTGAGTTAATTGGTTATCCCGATACGGGCGTTATCCACGGCGGGGTGATCACTACCCTGATGGACACGGCCTGTGGCAGTGCGGTAGTGAGTGCGATTTTTCAAAAATATCAATCCTTAGAGATTTCGCCCACCCTCGACTTACGGGTCGATTATATGAAGCCCGCGCAGCCCCATAAGCCAGTTTATGGCTTCGCCGAGTGCTATAAGTTGTCATCTAATATCGCCTTTACCCGCGCCATCGCCTATCAGGACAGCATTGATGATCCTATCGCCCATGCGGTGGGCTCTTTTATGCGGATCAGCCCCGAAATGGTGGGCGATGCCTTTAGACAAGCCTTGATGGGAGAAGCCGTGCCGCCCTTAGGAGAGACAGATGAACTCAAATAAGCCGACCGAGCAGAAAACCCTCGATGTGCAGGGAATTGTAAAACGCGCCACCGAGCTGAATGACTTTGGTCATCTGCTCGAACATGTACCTTATGCTAAGTTTATTGGCATGAAGGTCGAGCGCTTTGGCGATGAGCTGATTTTCAAACTCCCCGCTAAGGATGACAATATCGGTAATCCCATTCTGCCCGCGATTCATGGTGGGGTGATTGCTGGTTTTATGGAAATGTCGGCCATAGTGCAATTAATGGTGTTTATGCAAACGGCAAAAGTGCCAAAAGTAGTTGATTTCTCGATTGATTACCTGCGAGCAGGCCTGCATAAGGACAGCTTTGCCGAATGCCGTATCACCCGTCAGGGTCGACGGGTCGCCAATGTGAACATCAATTGTTGGCAAACCAATCGTAAGCAGTTGATCGCTACCGCAAGGGCACACTTTTTGATCGATTAATCGCGAGCGGGGAGCATGATGAGCACGTTAAGCATAAGTTCAGCTGGCGTAACGTAGTGTCATTGCCCATCCGTTGTTCGGCACCTAGGTTTTTGTGAGTGAGGGAAAACAAAATGAAAGCAATTTACAGTGGAGTAATCTTGGCTGCAGCTCTGACACTCGGCGCTTGCACCAATACGGCGGGCATTACGGTGAACTCACTGGGAGAAACCCGCGTCGATAACAACAGCTTCGCCCGTGATATCAGTGTTGAAGGGGTTGAGGCGCGCCGCGTTGGCGATCTGATCCAAGGTTCGGCCTTGATCGTCAGCAAGTCCTCAAGCGATATGCGAGTGCAATATAAGTTCACTTGGTACGACGCCAGTGGCTTTACCATCGAAGATGAAGCCACCAGTTGGAAATCGGTGAAATTACACGGTAAACAACAGCTACAAGTGTCGGCCGTGGCCCCAAATGCGCAAGTGGCGAAATTCGATGTCTATGTGCGCGAGACCTATTCAAACTAAACTTGAACCATAGGGTTTAGTTGTCACAATCGCGTTAGAGCATTTGGCACTTCAAAGCTAAGTTAACGCGCATTGATAAAGATTTACGCCACATTGATAAAGACTTACGTTTTTGAGACGTAAGTCTTTTGATTTTATCTATCCTCATCCTCACCAACCCATCTTCCTTCTGCTCGTTTGCGCGAGATGAGTTTGTCCAGTGACGGTTGCTACGCCGAGAAGCAAAATTGCGATAACTGACTCAGTTTGACGGAAAAGACTTAGCCGCGATAGAAAAGCGGACTTTAGTCCTAAAACTATTTCAGGGTTGAGCACTACTATCAGCATAATATTAGATGAGGATAGAACTATGACTGCTCATATTAATGCACAACCTACTGATTTTGCTGAAACTGTAATTATGCCTGGCGATCCGCTACGGGCGAAATATATCGCTGAAACCTACCTTACCGATGCTGTAGAAGTCACCAACGTTCGCAATATGCTGGGCTACACCGGTTATTACCAAGGGCAGCGTATTTCTGTGATGGGTCACGGTATGGGGATTTCCTCAATGGTGCTCTATGGCCATGAGTTGATTAATTTTTTTGGTGTTAAACGAATCATTCGTATCGGCAGTTTAGGCGCAACCCAAAAACACGTGCAAATGCGTGATGTGATTTTAGCGCAAGCGGCGGGTACCGACTCACCCACGAATGCCAAGCGTAGCAGTGGCTATCATATGGCAACCTCGGCCACCTTTTCCTTACTGCACAAAGCCTATACCCAAGCCACTGAAAAAGGCATTAGCGTGAAAGTCGGCAACGTATTTAGTGGCGATCTTTATTATGATCCCGACGAAGATATGATCCCGGCTCTAGAGCGTTTTGGGGTATTGGGTATCGATATGGAAGTCGCAGGTCTTTATGGCTTAGCGCATCAACAGGGCATTGAATCATTGGCCATTCTGACTGTATCCGATCACTGCCTAACAGGTGAGGAAACTACCGCCGAAGAGCGTCAGTTATCCTTCAATAATATGATCGAACTTGCGCTCGCGACTGCGCTGAATTAGGTCACACGCTAACCTTTGCACCTTTCGCATTTCACGATGGAATGACAAAAATGAATAATAAAATCACCTTAACCGCCATTAGTTTTCTCGCGAACTTTATTATGGCAGGTTTTGCGACGCAATTTGGGATGTTGATAGAACCCATAGCGGAGAAGTTTGCGGCCGATGTGAATGATGTGGCCTCAATCTTCTCCTTACTTAATGGTGGCGCATTGGCGGGGACCATTGCCGCCTTTTTCTTTATTGAAAAGTTGGGCATTAAGCGGATCACCTTACTCAGTTACAGTCTAGTCGCGCTTTCTGCGCTGGCATTACACCTTACCAGTTCGCTACAAGTGGTGATGATTGCCATGACCTTAATTGGGGTCTGTGGTGGGATTGGTCTGTGTATCGCGGGCACCATTGTGGTGTCTGTATGGCAAGCCAAAATGCAGAGCACTATGTTAGTGGTGCAGGATGCGACCTTTAATGTTGCTGGGGTGGTGTTTCCGCTGATCACAACCTACGCCTTAACCAATGCCCTGTCTTGGAGTTACAGTTACTTAGCCGTGGGTTTGGTTGCCTTAGGCACGGTAATTATTAGCTTGTTCACCAATTTTTCTCTGTGCGAGCAATCATCGAATACTGAAGAGAAACAACAATCGGAGTGGAATTTCGGTATTATCAGCGGCGGCATCGGCTTATTTTTAGGCATGCTGGCACTGTATACCTTTCTCACGTGGGCGCCGTTATTTGTAAAACAAAAATTTGATATCCCATTTGAGGAGGCGGGCAATATCATTACCCAATATTGGTCTGCCGCGCTGATTGGTGCTTTGATTTCAACCTTAATCGTGACTCGGGTAAAAATTCATCATTTCTTAGTTGGTATTATTGGTTTAGCCATGGTGATCACCTTTGTGATTGTGACTACCGACAAGTTGAATTGGATTGCTTATTTAACCTACGGTTACGGCTTTGTCTGCGCGGCACTTTACAATGCGTTTATTGCCTATGGCGTGTCGTTTGTGAAGCAAGCCAGCAGCAAGAATGTCTCCTACATTTTGATCAGTGGCAGTACGGGCGCCATGTTTAGCCCGGCTATCAGTTCGTTCTTCGAGCGTATTATCGGCTTACAAACCGTGATGTATGTAATCCCCGTACTTTACGCCGCAATCTTTATGCTGCTGATTGCATCGAGCCGGATGAAGCCTTCGATGTCTGCACAATCACTTTCGGCAAGTTAAGCTAAAGGCCCATACTCAGTTGATATCCGCCGAGTATGGATGTTGTCGAAGTGGGTTAAATGCCTGCTTCGACAAAAGCTTTAAGTGCATTCAGGTTTTTAATCCGAATGCCTTCTTTTTTACGCTCGATTAAACCGCGCTCTTCCAAATGTTGTAATGCCCGTCGGTAGACTCTGTCAGTGGTACCAAAACGCTCCGCCTCTAAATAACGCTTACTAAAACCATCGACGGGTAAATCGTTTAAATACTCATGGTAGATATCGAATGCCACGTTATAGCTGATGGGATAAAGTAGTCTGCGGGTAAAAATATCGACGGTATCTTGGTAATCAATCGCAATGGCACTGGCAAAAAACAGCGCCAGTTGTGGGTGTTGGTCGAGGGAGTGTTGCAACTTTTCGGTGCTAATTAGCGAAATTTCCAAGGGCTCGTTGGCGATGATGTCCAGCTGGCACTGGTATTGGGTAAAAAACTCCATCTCACCAAATAGTTGCGAATCACAATCGATAGTCCCTAATTGGAAACAACGGCCATTTCTGGCGGTGTGCCCCAGCGATACACGGCCTTGCTTGACTAACACCAGCGAGTTTATGGCTTCACCTTGTGTCATCAGGTGAGCGCCTTTTTTGAGCATTTTGACTTCGCTGATACAGCTAAGAATCACAGCTTCAATAAGAGGATAGTCTTGTTCCCATCGCTGGCTATAACGTCCCTTGGCTAACGGTTTTAGCTGCATTGAGTTGACCCTTCTACCATACTTAAAATCGTCGCCTTCTATAGCACTAGAAAGCATGTTGGGTCAAATCAGCCTAAGGAGAGAAGGGCGTTTGTATCGGCCGATTGTGAGCTGTCAGATGTTTCAATCGGGGCTTAAATGGCGTGAGCTAAGCGTCATTTACCTATGTGCAGATACAAGAGTGTCTACTTTATGATTTTCGTCATGTATACTTAGCGCCGCCAAGGGGTGTTTGCCAATCAAAGTGGCAGACTGAGATGTCATCAGACGAACCCTTAGAACCTGATCCGGCTAATACCGGCGTAGGAATGGGCCAATCAACAGCACACTTCTGAATCGCTTATTCGTTGCCGGATCTCAAACATGTATTTGAGGTCCTATGTATAACAAAAAGTCTACCAAGAGTTCCAACTTCTCCTTTTCGTTAACGCGTGCGCCATTAGCGCTGGCCATTTCGGCTGCGTTAAGCACGGCCGCATGGGCGCAAACCGATGCTATCGATAAACCTGAGCCTAGCAATGATATGGAAATCATGGTGGTGACTGCAGATTTTCGCAGTGCCAGTTTAGAGAAAATGCCATCGAGCATTACCGTTATCGATGCCCAGCAAATTCAAGATGAAAGTGCCCAGCACTTTGAAGACGTGATGAATTCTATTGCTAACTTCAACTGGTCGGGTGGCAGCTCACGTCCTAAGTATTTCCAGATCCGCGGCGTAGGAGAGCAGGAGCAATATCAAGGTGCGCCTAACTCATCTGTGGGTTATATCATTGATGATATTGATTTATCTGGTATCGGTATGGTGTCGAGCATGTACGATCTGCAGCAAGTCGAAGTGTTACGCGGCCCGCAGGGTACCCGCTATGGCGCCAATGCGTTAGCGGGCTTGATTTACCTTAAGAGTAATGACCCGACCGATGTGTTTGAACATGGCGCCGAGGTCTCTTTAGGCAATGACGATTTGCAAACCTTTAGCGGTTTTAGCTCAGGGCCGTTGAGCGATTCGGGCAAATTGTTGTACCGCGTGTCGCTGCAGCAACATCAACAAAACGGTTATCGCGATAATCTCTATTTAAATAAAGAAGATACCAATGGCCGTGATGAATTTACTGGCCGAGCTAAATTCCGCTGGTATGCCACCGACAATCTGCAACTCGATTTAACTCTGCTGCATGCCGATTTTGATAACGGCTACGATGCCTGGAGCTTAACCAACGATCCTAAACATACTATTTCGGATCAGCCGGGTGTCGATAGCCAGCGCACCACGGGCGCAGGATTTAAAGCCACTTACTCGGGCGCAGAGTCGTTTGAGTTAACCTCGCTGACTTCATTTGCCAATACCGATCACCATTATAGTTACGATGGCGATTGGGCTAACCCTGAATATTGGGCCTCCAAGCAATGTGAGGATGAGGGCAATCTCGCCCCTTGTCAGTACGATTACTTCTGGGACAAAACCGGTCAGCGTAAGACCTTATCCCAAGAGTTCCGCTTAAGCTCGACCGACCAAGGGCGTATTTTTGCTGGCTCAATCGACTGGTTACTTGGGGTTTATGCGATGAACCTTAAAGAAGATAACCAACTGTATTCTGAATATAATACTTGGCCCGATGAGGTGTTAGATTCTGAATATGAAGCAACTAATTACGCCGTATTTGGTCAGCTGGATACGGATTTAGGCGCCGATTATGCCTTGTCTGTGGGACTGCGTGTCGAGCGTCGCAATAGCCACTACTCAGACACCAACAATGATAATTTTGACCCGAGTGAAACTATGTGGGGCGGCCATATTGCGCTGAGCAAAGTGCTGAATGAATCCCATAATGTATACGCCAGAGTGGCGCGCGGTTACAAGGCGGGCGGTTTTAACATGACCTTGCCAGTCGAACTCAATGATAAAAAAGAGTTTGATACCGAAACCCTATATAACTACGAAATCGGTCTTAAATCCCATTGGTTTGAAGGACTTATCGACACGAATCTGGCGCTGTTCTATATGGACAGACAGGATCAGCAAGTGGCCGCATCCCAGCAAGATCCTAATAAGCCACAACGCTTTATCCTCTACACTGAAAATGCGGGTAGCTCACACAACTACGGTGCCGAGTTGGACGCCACTTGGTATACCACCGATAATCTCCAGTTTTACTCAAGCCTAGGTTGGTTAGAGACGGCGTACGGCGATTACCAGTACCAAGATAAATACGGTAGCGATGTGGATTTAACGGGTCGCGATTTGGCCCATTCACCACACTTGACCTACAGCTTAGGCGGTACGTATCGTGCGAACTCGGGTTGGTTTGCCAACGTCAACATGAGTGGTAAGAGTGAGTTTTACTACTCAGACAGCAACGACTCGCGCTCTGAGCCATACACCATTGTGAATGCGCGCTTAGGTTACGAGGCGAGTGCTTGGTCGGCGTATTTATGGGGCCGCAACCTGTTCGATGAAGAATATGGCGTGCGTGGTTTCTATTTTGGTAATGAGCCGGATAACGGCTGGGCGGAAAAGCAATATATCCGCTACGGCGACCCACGCCAAATCGGGGTGACACTAAACGTTAAGTTTATGTAATCCCTTAAGAATGATACATCAGATGTCAGGCTGTGCTCGCTCATTGCGTCACCGCCTGACGATTGCATTATTAGCATTTGACCTAAGGAGTGAAGATGAAACTCACCGCCGAAATTAGCATGTATCCCTTTAATGAAAATTATCTCGATCCGATCAAATGGTTTATCCATCGCTTGGATAGTTACCCCACAATTCAACGTGTTACCAATGCCATGGCGACGCAAGTGTGTGGCGACTATCAAGACGTGATGGCAATGCTCGCGACCGAGATGCAAGCCGCCCATGAAAAATGGGGCAAAGCGGTGTTTGTATGTAAGTTTATTGGTGGTGAGCTGAATTTAGCCCATAGCGAGTAACGCCCTGAGTTAACTTGAACGCTAAAGCGAAGTGGTTCAAGCAAGCGATATAGAGTGAGAGCAAGGCAATGACAGAATTATGGTTAACGCTGGTCAATAGTGTTAATGCGGCCCTAGGGGAAGTTCATGTGATGACCGCATGGGAAGCCTTAGCCGTGGTATTGGCCATGGCCTATGTGTTACTGGCCATGAAGGCAAGCGTTTGGTGCTGGGCAGCGGCATTTACCAGCACGGCCATTTACACTGTCTTATTTTGGAAAGTCGCACTGCTGATGGAGTCGGTGCTGAATATCTATTACATGGCCATGGCACTCTATGGTTACTGGCTCTGGACCCAAGGCGGCGACAAACATCAAGGGGTGAAAGTGACTACTTGGCCGCTGAAAACCCATTTAAAGTTGATTGTTGCGACCGGTATTGTCTCCCTTGGCGTTGGCCATGGAATGGCAACTTTTACCCAGGCTTCCTTTCCTTACCTCGATGCGGCGACCACTTGTTTTGCAGTGATGACAACCTATTTAGTCGCCAAAAAAGTGTTGGAAAATTGGCTGTATTGGGTGGTTATCGATCTGGTATCGATTTACCTTTACCTCAGCAAGGGACTGATGCTGACCTCCTTATTATTCGTGCTCTACGTTGGTCTAGCGGTTGTTGGCTATTTCCTCTGGCGCGCCGCCCTTGCCGATAGCCGCAATCCCCATATTGAGTCGAGCGCTGCAAAACTACTCGGCTAACGGCGGCAGATATCAACAGATGATAGCCAATACACAAGGGCTGCGAATGCCTAATAAGCTATTTAACATGATTGTTGTGGTAAGCCGCGAATGCCTAATAAGCTATTTAACATGATTGTTGTGGTAAGCCGCTAATGCCGCCGATTATTGGGCAGGACAAGGATGCGCTGCTTGCGGTATTAGCGCAGGCAGGGCTTACTGATATCAGCCAAATCCAGCCGTTAGCGGATGGATTAAGTAACCACAACTATCATATCGAAACGCCGACGGCGCATTATGTCTTGCGTGAAAACGCCGATGCCGCCGACAGCTTTTGTTCGCGGGAGCAAGAGTTGTTCTATTGGCGCCATCTTGCCAAGGCAAAGCTTGCCCCCGAGTTGCTGTGGGTGAGTGGCGATCAGCGTTATTACCTAAGCCAGTATATCTTCGCACAATCTCTTCCAAGTCTCCCTATAGCATCTCAGTTTGCGCCGCTGATGGAGGATATTGAGGGGAGTGATAATCTGGTCATTGAAAAGGCTATTACGGCAAGTGGGACTTATACACTTGAGCACCCCGAGGTGCCACGCGAGCCAAGTATGACATCAGGTTATCAAAAACTGACCCTGCAAAACTTAAGCTCGAAAGAATTAAGCTCGAAAGAATTTAGCTGGAAAGAACTAGAGTCTCAATGCAGTGCGGCGACCTTTTGCCAAGGTGAAGCGCATATTGAGGCTTGGTTGCAATCTCATGCCGATATCAAGGGCGCAGCGGACAAGCAGGCTTGGTATCCGTCCGAACGGCTCGCCCTATTGGAAGCCATAACACCGAATCGCGCCCACAGCCTGTTACTGCAATTGCTGCAACAGCTTCGCGAGCAAGCGACTGGGCCGTACCACATCAGTATCACTGAGCAATGGCAGGAATATCACACGCAGTTGCTAGACTTTGCCGCAGCGGATAAGGGCGAGGCGTGGCAGAGCCGATTGGCGCAATTGCTCAGCATTCAAAGGCAGATCCATGGCTGGACGGCAACCCTAGCCGATTGTTTACTCAAACCGCAGTTTTGCCATCGCGACTTAAATCCCCATAATCTACTGCTTAAAGATAACCAGTTGTATTGCATCGATTTTGAGTATGCAACCGCCTCCCATCCACTGTGTGAACTGGCCGTTGTGCTCGCCACGCACCTATTAACGCCCGCGCAGCGGCATCTGTTAGTGCGACAGTATCTGACTGGACACACCGGCTTAACCTCGGATGCCATCAAGGCGATACCCGCTGCCATCGAGATGTATTGGGTGTTTGCCGTGTATTGGGCATTATTGATGGCGGCGCACACCCATGGCGAGCGGCAGCAGGAATACTTCGACTGGTTCGATCAATTCTGGCCACTTATCAGCCATGCATCCTAAGTATTTTGTTTCACATTGCCACGGCTTGGTTAAGGTTGTTGTGTTAAAAAAATAAACTTTCTATTAACCTCAGTGTCATAGGATGACTAAGGCTGAACGGATGCAAATTGATGAAAAAAGGTGTGTTGTTACTGGTGTTGCTGTTTGGCTTAACGGCCTGCTCGACCAAATTTAGTTATCATTTTCTCGACTGGGCCATAGGTTGGGAGCTGGATGACTATGTCAGCCTTGATAAAAACCAGCAAAAGGTCGTCGATGGGCTTATCGACAAGTTTGTACTTTGGCACCAATCCGAAGAACTCGGCCATTATGTGGCGCAGCTAACCGAAGTTGAGCAGCAGATCCAAACCAATACCTTAACTCCCGCATTGTGGGCCGAGCATGTCACACTCGCCAAACGGCATTGGTTTCGGCTATTTGAGTTTGCACTGCCGGAAATGTTGCCGATCATCTCATCTTTAACTGATGAACAAGTGAAGCAAATTCTTGCCCAGTCGCGAAAAGACGAGCAGGAATTGATTAAGGAATTTGCCGGTAAAACCCCCGAGCAGTTACAGCAAGAGGCCGATGAGAGTCTTATTGAACAATTTGATGACTGGCTGGGTAGCGTAACGGATGAGCAAAAAACGCTTATTCATCAATATAACCAGCAGCGACTGTCGACCTTAGACATGTGGCTCGATTACCGCCACGAATGGCTGCGCCAATTTGAGGTTGCCCTTGGGCAGCGCAGCGATATTCCGCTGTTGACCGAACGATTGACCCTGCTGATGACGCGCCCTGACGAGCTAAAGTCGGAAAAACACCGCGCCATTTTAAGGCAAAACACCGAAGCCTTCGGCGGCTTGTTACTCACTATCAATGCCAGTCTGTCGGCGAAGCAGTCCAAGCATTTTTATAAAAAGCTGAATAAGCTTATTCAGGATCTTCGTGAATTAAATCAAGAGGGGATCGAAAAAGTGGCAGAAGTCACGAAAGATTAATCCTTAAGCCAAGGTCTATTGGGCAACTCCATCTAATTCTGAGATTGCCCATGTCCCTTGTTAACCTTTATCAAAAATTCCTCAATGCGAGCCGTTATGCTGAGGGGCTTGCCTCCTTAGCCCTTAGGCTGTATCTCGCGCCAGTGCTAATGCAAGCTGGCTATAACAAACTCGCGCACTTTGAAGACACAGTGGCTTGGTTTGCTAATCCCGATTGGGGATTGGGTTTACCTATGCCGACGTTAATGGCGGCGATGGCGGCGGGCACTGAGTTTTTTGGCGCATTTTTATTACTCGTTGGCTTAGCGACGCGGCTGATTTCTATCCCTTTGATGATAACCATGCTGGTGGCGGCGTTTACTGTGCATTGGCCTAATGGTTGGCTGGCGATTGCCGATGGCAGTTCATGGCTCGCCAATGAGCGGGTGCTCGAGGCGGGTGATAAGCTGGATAAGGCCAAATCCCTGTTGCAGGAATACGGCAATTACGATTGGTTGACCAGCTCGGGTAACTTGGTGGTGCTGAATAATGGTATTGAGTTCGCGGCGACCTACTTCATTATGTTGCTGGCACTCTTTAGCCTAGGAGGCGGGCGTTATACCAGTCTCGATTACTTTATCGCGAAGCGTTATAACGTAAAGTAAGCCAAGTGACTTTGCTTGTAACACTTTCAATCCCACCTTTGCGTGGGATTTTTTGTACCTCTTTAGCCGCAATTTGCTATGCTTGAGCCAATTTACACGCACCTATTTTTCAGAACAGGGATAATCACTTGGACGCTATCGAACTTTTACTTACCCGCCAATCCACCCCAAGATTAACCGCGCCAGCGCCCAACGAGCATGAGCTTAAAATCATTTTAGATGCGGCGATTCGAGTGCCAGATCATGGCGCCTTAGCACCGTGGGAATTTATTATTGCCACAGGCCAAGGGTTAGACACCTTAGCGGATATCTATGTCAACGCGGCTAAAGCCAGCGGTGCCGATGAAGATTTTATCAATAAAGCCAAAGGGATGCCGATGCGCGCTCCTATGGTGATTACCGTTGTGGCGAAAACCCAACAACACCCTAAAGTGCCAGTGCTTGAGCAGCAAATCGCAGCGGGCTGCGCCACGATGGCGATGCAGCAAGCGGTATTCGCGCTGGGATTAGGCGCTGTGTGGCGCACTGGGGATTTTGCCTTCGACGCTAACGTGAATGCGGCATTAGGCTTAGCGCCAGAGGATCAAATCGTCGGCTTTTTATACGTGGGCACCCCAGCGGTAGCCGCACCGAAAAAACCGCAAAAGGATGGCAGCCAGTACGCCCGCTACCTATAACCTAGTTTATCCCCTCTGAATGGGAGTCCTTAGTATGCAAGTTGCCCAAACCCCAAGATTGCTGCTGCGGCAGTTAACGCCCGATGATGCGTCATTTATTTTGGTATTACTCAACACCCAAGGATTTATCGACAATATCGGTGATAAGGGTGTGCGTAGTTTGCAAGATGCCAAGGACTATATCGCCAATGGACCCGCGATTAGCTATCGCGAGCATGGTTTTGGCTTGTTTGCCGTGGTGCTGGCCGAAAATGGTTTTCCGATTGGCATTTGCGGCCTGATTAAACGGCCAACGCTGGCGGACGTGGACTTAGGCTATGCTTTTTTGCCACAGTATTGGGGTAAAGGTTACGCGTTTGAAGCCGCTAAGGCCTCACTGGAATTCGGTAAAACCTTAGGGATTGAACGAATTGTCGCGATCGTCAGCCCGCATAATCAGGCCTCTAAGTCGCTGCTGAATAAATTGGGCATGTCGTTTGAAACCCAGTTGCAGCTTACCCCTAACGATGCGCCGGTGGAGCTGTTCAGCTAAGCAGTGGTTTTATGTGCGAGTGAGTGCGTCTACGCGCAATAAAATGGGGAGCTAAGCTCCCCATTTTTATCTCTTTTGCTTTCCCCTTAGGGAATGCGATTAATCCGCTAACAGACCACGGCTACGCAGCAACGGCTCAATGCCAGCTTCTTTACCACGGAAGTTTTTATACATCAGCATAGGGTCGTCACTGCCACCCTTAGACAAGATGTTGTTACGGAAGGCATCGGCAGTCGCTTTATCGAAAATGCCATTTTCTTTAAAGGCTTCGAAGGCATCGGCGCCTAAAATATCTGACCAGAGGTAGCTGTAGTAACCGGCTGAATAACCGCCCGCGAAGATATGCGAGAAGTAAGTGCTGCGGTAACGTGGGCTGATCTCATTAATCAATCCCATGGCAGCTAAGGAGTCGGCCTCAAACTTGGCGGCATCCTTAGGCGTGGTATCGGTTAGGGTGTGCCAATCTAAATCGAGCTTAGTGGCGGCCATATATTCAACGGTCGCAAAGCCTTGGTTGAATTTGCTGGCGGCTTGGATTTTTTTCACCAGTTCCTGCGGGATCACTTCACCAGTTTTGTAGTGTTTAGCAAATTGCGCGAGCACTTCAGGCTGAGTCATCCAGTTTTCGTTGACCTGTGAAGGGAACTCCACATAGTCGCGAGGAACTGCCGTTCCGCCTTGTGAGCGATATTCGACATTGGATAACATGCCGTGCAGCGCATGGCCAAACTCATGGAACAGGGTGCTGGCTTCATCGAAGGTGAGTAACGCAGGTTCATTACCCGCTGGGCGAGGGTAGTTCAACACGTTGACTATAATGGGTTTAGAATCGACACCATTCATATGGTATTGCTTGCGGAACGAGTTCATCCAGGCGCCACCGCGTTTGCTATCACGGGTAAAATAGTCACCCATAAAGATGGCCATGAGCTTACCGTCTTTATCATACACTTCCCAGGTACGCACTTCGGGGTTGTATTTGGGTAAGTCGGTACGTTCTTTAAAGGTCAAGCCATAGAGGCGATTAGCCGTGTAGAACACGCCTTTTAAAGTGCTGTCGAGGGAGAAATAAGGGCGAGTTTGCTGCTCGTTAAAGCTGTACTTCGCGACACGGATTTTGTCGGCGTAGTAATCCCAATCCCAAGCTTGCAGCTTAAACTTGCCGCCTTGGCTGTCGATTAACGCCTGCATATCCGCAACTTCGGCCTTGGCTTGGGCAAGGGCTGCTGGCCAGACTTTGTTGAGTAAGCCATAGACATTTTCCGGTGTCTTGGCGGTGCGCTCTTCTAACACAAAATCCGCATGGGTTTTATAGCCCATGAGCTGTGCACGTTCGGCGCGCAGCGCGGCAATTTTTGCCAGAATGACTTTGTTATCATTGGCATTATTGTTGTTACCACGCTCGATATACCCCTTATAGAGTTTTTCGCGTAATTCGCGATTATCGGCATAGGTTAAAAACGGCGTGATAGACGGGCGTGACGTGGTAAATACCCATTTACCTTCATGGCCACGCTTTTTCGCGGTTTCGGCGGCAGTAGCAATCACATCGGCGGGTAAACCAGATAAGTCCGCTTGCTTATCAATCACTAGCTCGAAGGCATTGGTTTCAGCTAACAGATTGTCACCAAAGGCTAAGTTAAGTTTGCCGATTTCTTCATTCAGGGCGCGCAGCTTGGTTTTATCCTGCTCGCTGAGGTTAGCACCTCCACGGGTGAACGACTTATAGGTGTCTTCCAGTAATTTAGCCTGCGCCGTGTTGAGCTTTAGGCTGTCTTTGCTGTCGTAAACGGCTTTAACGCGTTGAAATAGCTTATCGTTCAGTAAGATATCGTCTTCGGCAGACGATAACATCGGCGAGACTTCCTTAGAAATCGCTTGCAACTCAGGAGTGGTATCAGCGCCAGTTAAATTAAAGAAGACGTTGGATACGCGGGTGACGAGATCGCCCGAAAACTCCATCGCTTCAATGGTATTGGCGAAAGTAGGCTTGTCTTTATTATCGATAATCGCTTGAATTTCTTCGTGTTGCTGGGCTATACCCGCCTTAAAGGCAGGGAGGAAATGCTCGGGCTTAATCTTATCGAAGGCCGGAATTTCCATAAACGTATCATAGGGTTTAAAGAATGGGTTGCTGGCATTTTGGCTGATGATCTGTGCCGACATGGCATTCGGTGCGACTTTCGCCTGCGCCGCAATATCGCTGTGCTGTGCACTACAGCCACTTAAGGCGAGGGCGAGCGTGATAGCGCTAAAGGTTAGTGTGATTGCGCGTGGTTTGAGTGTCGGCGCGTTAAGGGCCTGTGATTTTAGGCTTAGTCCCTTCATGTCAATTCCCCGTTAGGTGATTATTATTCTGTCGGATTAATGGTACGCAAACCATTAATATTATTTTAAGGTGACTGTTTAGCATGTATCCGACTAAGGGTTCCATCGATTTTGTGTTTTGTTTGTAACAAATGGTTAGTCTGCGGTTTTTAATCGAAGAACTATGGCAAACTGAGCCGCGCACTAAGGCAATATTTGGCAAAGGATAAAGCCATTGCATTGGTGCGTTTTTATGTAAGTCCCTAATCATACAAATAATAAATAGGACCTCTATGGAATTGCCTCAGTTTAACTATACGCGCCTCTGTCGTCGTTTTTCTTATTCCCTATTAGCCGCTGCGCTGTGGACATCGACGCAAGCAGCAGCATCGCCAACCACGCTTAGCCAAGATGCGCTTAAGGTGGCCGATTATGCGGTGAGCACCTATGACACGCAGATGGTCGAGAGTCTGGCGCATTTAATCAGTTTTAATACCCAAGCGGTGGAGGGGCAAACGCCCGATACCAACCCTGCATTCATTGGTTTTAAGTCGAGTTTAAAAAGCTTGAGCCAAGAACTCGGACTCGATTATGCCGACCACGGTTATGTGGTGCTGATTGGCCTCGATGCCAATGTTGTCGATACCCAGCGCTCACAGGTTGAGAAATTGGGCATCGTCACCCATGGCGATGTGCAGCCTGCCAATCCCGCGCTCTGGGCCAAGAGCCCCTATGTGCTGGATACCGAGTCTGAACCTGGCAAGCTGATAGGTCGCGGCACTGAAGATGATAAAGGCGCGATTGTCACCGCCATGTATGCGATGAAGGCCATCAAAGATAAACAACTCAAACGGGAAAAACGCATTGAGCTGTTGGTGTATTTAGCCGAAGAGTCCGATTGGGATCCGCTAAAGGCTTTTTTAGCCCATTACACCCCAGCGCAGATGAATATCACCATAGATGCTGAGTATCCTGTGGTTACCGCCGAAAAGGGTTGGAGTAAGATTGGCTTTACTGTACCGAATCTCGAGTCAACGCAGGAGCCGGGCGCGGCAACGAATGTCCCGAGCCTAACGGCATTTTCCGGCGGCTATTTTGCTAGCCAAGTGCCACAGCAAGCCGAGGCGAAAATTCATGCCATCACCCCAAGCTTATTGGCACAGTTACAGGCGAGCGTGGCCAACCAACAGGGGATGAAGTATCGATTCGAACGGACTTGCGAGCAGGCCGTGTGCGACTTACATATTTTTGCCGACGGTAAGGCGGCCCATTCCTCCACACCAGAAGATGGGGTGAATGCCGTGACGCATTTGGCCGCATTACTGCAGCCATACACTTGGCCAAAAACCACGGCAGCTTTAACCGTCGCCGCCATGAATGAGTTAGTGGGGTTGGGGATTTATGCCGAGCAGTTTGGCGAGCTGGCCTATAAAGATGATTTCATGGGCGCTTTAACGCTGGCTCCCACAGTCGTTGCGCAAACGAGTAAAGGGACGGAAGTCACCATTAATCTACGTCGCCCAGTGGGCAAAACGCCTGAGTTACTCTCCGCCCAAGCCAAGGATGCACTGAACAAATGGCAAGTTGAGCATCAAGTGACACTCATCGACGTAGAAAGTTATTGGGGCGAGCCTATGGTGATGAAGGATGCACCGCATCAGCAGACCTTACTCGATGTATTTGCCCACTTTACCGGCATAGCATCTCCCAAACCTGTTGCTATTGGCGGCTCAACCAACAGTAAATTATTTCCCAATGCCTTAAGTTTTGGCCCCGCCATGCCGGGCGTGGAATACACTGGCCACACGGAGAAAGAATTTATTACCCATAAACAGTTTATGCTGAATCTGAAAATGTACACCGCTGCCTTTATTGAGTTAACTGCGGCAAATAGTGTGCTTTCTAATGGGCTTGATTAATTAAAGCGATGGGTGAAATACTTCGTAGAGTGGAGGTTTACTTCGCACGGTTATAAGTCAATGGCGGTTAATCTTAGATAACCGCCATTGCTCTTTAATTGTTAACACAAGATAACAACAGTTCATCTGGCTAAAAGCTTTTATTGCCCCATTCCGTGCTGCGAGTAAAAATCAAGTTCACTTTGAACAAATGAACTTGCAATACTTGAATTAATGTAAAATTTGATAAAAGGGCACCAAGGTTAGAAACAGCTCGTTAACTTGTACTGAGTCTTATCTATACTCAACAGCTAATTCATTCCTAGGAATTTTGGAAATAGTTGAATTTAACGCCTCGACCCGTTTTATGCTATGTGGTACTAGCTAATCTCGTTTTTAAACCCTAAAGGTATTACAGCAATTTCGCTCGATGATGCTCTGCGGAACACTTTCTATTTTTTAGGTTAGTTTTGACAGTATGTCTTCACGACATACATCAAGAATCTCATCAGCAAGAAGAGAATCAGCAGGACAAGATCGAGACAAAACAAGAGCACCAACAGCATGAGCAATTGCGTTTATTCTGCTCTTGCGCTCTTCCAAAGTAGACTCTTTTCCATTCGAAAAACTTGACAGTTGGTTCTCAATTCCAGTCAAAAATGTTTCTTTGAGTGGCTCTGCTTGACGTCCAGCATCAGCACAAAGTGCAGCCATGATACAGCCGTTACCTGGTGCATCACGATGTTCCTTAGAGAGGTATTTTTGCACGAAAGAGACGATGTCAAAATCAGACATTTGTGCATTTGATTGTGCAAAGCTGTAGGCAGCAGCTTCTGCCATCAAGTCAGCTTTAGACTGAAAATGCTTATAAAACCCTCCATGAGTAAATCCCGCTGTAGACATTAACTCAGCGATGCCAACACCATCATAACCACGCTCACGAAACAATACCGAAGCTGTTCTAACGATTCGCTCACGGTTTTCTTGGGCTTGTGCCTTTGTCACTTTCATATTGATTATGTCTCCTCGTAAAAATCATGCTTAGTATACTTTGATGATGGTCATAATCAAAGTGTTGACTTTTTAGATTATGATCGTCATCATAAAGGTCATTCTCCAGTAATAAAACGGAAAACGCAAAAATGACAGATAGTGCTTTATTCCAACCCTACCAGCTTGGATCGATTACTCTTGCTAATCGATTTGTGATGGCACCATTAACTCGTAACCGTGCGGGTGTAGGCTTAGTGCCGAGTGAATATGCTGCCACTTACTACGCACAGCGCACATCAGCGGGCCTGATTATTACCGAAGCAACGCAGATCTCACAGCAAGCGCAAGGCTACCAAGACACACCTGGACTATTCACTCAGGACCAAATCGATGGGTGGCGAAAAGTGACCGATGCGGTACACGCCAAGGGCGGAAAGATTTTTGTTCAACTGTGGCACGTTGGCCGTATTTCTCATGTTGATTTGCAACCCAATGGTGATGCGCCTGTTGCGCCTTCTGCGATCAGAGCGGAAACCAAAGTGTTTGTGAATAACGGTTTCGCTGACGTTTCTGAGCCTCGCGCATTAGAAATTCATGAAATCCCTACCATTATTGAAGATTTCCGCCAAGCGGCAGCGAACGCAATCAAAGCGGGCTTTGATGGTGTTGAAGTCCATGGTGCCAATGGTTACTTATTGGAGCAATTCTTAAAAGATGGCGCTAATCAACGTACCGATTCTTACGGTGGCTCTGTTGAAAACCGTGCGCGATTGCTATTAGAAGTGACCGAAGCCGTTAGTAAAGAAATTGGCGCGGATCGCACCGGCGTACGTATTTCTCCCGTTTCACCAGCAAACGCAATCTCCATCAGCAATCCACAGGAACAATACAACTATGTTGCGGATAAGTTGAATGAGCTTGGCATTGTGTATCTTCATGTTGTCGAAGGCGCAACAGGTGGCCCACGTGATATCGCTCCGTTTGACTACGGTTCACTCCGCCAACGTTTCAAAAACACTTACATGGGCAACAATGGTTATAACACCGAACTGGCGTCTGCTCAGTTAGCAGAAGGCAAGGCAGATTTATTTGCCCTTGGCCGCCCATTCATTTCAAACCCTGATCTCGTTGAAAGATTGAAAACAGGCGCGCCGTTAAATGAGCTGGATGGTTCAACGCTTTATGGTGGTGGTGCCAAAGGGTATATCGATTACCCAACGCTGGCCGATGCTAACGCCTAAAAACATTAACTCGCGAAATACATAAGGTAATTCGCGACTTTTTAACGAACTATTTAGAGAGTAAAACATAATGACAACTTCTACAGTTCTTATCACTGGCGCTTCTACTGGTATTGGCGCTATCTATGCGGATCGCTTTGCGCGTCGTGGTCACGATTTGGTTATTGTTGCCCGTGATGGCGCAAAACTTGAAACTCTGGCCGCCCGCTTGCGCCAGGAATACAACGTCAATGTCGATGTGTTGCCTGCTGATCTAACCAAATCTAGCGACCTTGCTATCGTTGAAAAACGTCTGCAAGACGATGCACGTATCGATACATTGATTAACAACGCGGGTATCGCGCAATCTGGTAGCTTTGTTGAACAAACATCAGATTCAATCGAAAAACTGATCGCGCTTAACATCACAGCACTTACCAGACTTGCCAATGCGGTAACGCCACGTTTAGTCCAACAAGGCAAAGGCGCCATAGTCAATGTGTCATCTGTTGTCGGTTTGGCACCTGAATACCAAATGTCTGTCTACGGTGCTAGCAAGGCGTTCGTCTTGTTCTTATCTCAAGGCATGCACCAAGAATTGTCACCTAAAGGCATTTACGTACAAGCGCTTCTGCCAGCAGGCACTTATACCGAAATCTGGGAACGCGCGGGAATCGATATCAGCAACTCCTCACCTATGATGGAAGTCAATGAACTCGTCGATGCGGCACTGGTTGGTTTCGATCGCAAAGAACTGGTCACCATTCCGCCATTGCATAAAGAGACACGTTGGGATGATTTAGAGAAGGCGCGACAAGGATTGCTTTCAGACATCGAGATGTCGCATGCAGCTGCGCGTTATAAAACAGCCTAAATAACGTTCGAACCTTAATTCAGTGCGTTCCTAAGGCATTGACAATCAAAACCTTGTTTAAGGATTTAAAAAATGACCAATAAACTTGTCGCGCTGGTGACGGGCGCCTCATCCGGCATTGGCGAAGCCACGGCCATCAAACTTGCAGCAGCTGGCTACCGCGTTTACGGCACCAGCCGACGTGGGGCAACTTCGAGTGGCGCTCGCTTTCCAATGCTGGCGCTTGATGTGACTAATGATGAATCTGTCGAAGCTGCTGTTACCGAACTGCTTCGTCTTGAGGGACGCATTGACCTTTTAGTTAATAATGCGGGTTTTGGCGTTGCCCCCGCAGGCGCTGAAGAAAGTTCAATAGAACAAGCCAAGAGTATTCTAGACACAAACTTCTTCGGTATTGTCCGTATGACTCGTGCAGTCGTGCCACATATGCGCCGTCAAGGATCAGGCCGGATCATTAACATTAGTTCAATCATAGGTGTTGTACCTATGCCTTATGTGGCCCTTTATGCAGCCAGCAAGCATGCCGTTGAGGGTTACTCGGAGGCGTTAGATCATGAATTGCGAACACGCGGCATTAGAGTGTCATTAATCGAGCCGGCGTTTACCAAAACCAAATTCGAAGCAAACAATGTCCAACCTGATTCTATGCTTCCTGAATACGACAAGATCCGCGCTAAGCTGACTAAAGTTGTAGAGGAGGCGATGGAAGGTGGCGACACGCCTGAAGTCGTCGCGGAAGTGGTGCTAAAAGCGGCTCAGGCAACTAAGCCTCAATTACGTTATACCGCTGGTAAGGCAGCCAGCCAGCTTAGATTTTTACGCAGATTTGCCCCTGCCTCCGTATTGGATAAAGGCATACGTAAAAGCTTACGGATTGATGAGAGAGGATAACACCTGTGAGCTTTCGACATGTGGCAATACTCACTTCCTTATTGTTTCTAGCTTTAGCCCTTGGCTGGATGTTATGTCCTGAGCAAATGCTAACGCAATGGGGAGTGCAATATAGCGATGGCACAGGTGTTGTTAGTCGCCGTAGCGCGGCATTTTATATAGGATTCGCCATCATGTTTTTCGTGGCTAGAAATGCAGAGCATTCAGCGACCCGGATAGCGCTCATAAAAGGAATAATAACAACTTGTACAATACTGATATTACTCGGTGTTTATGAGTTTTCAGTCGGTCAAGCGAATAACAAAATCCTGATAGCGGCGTTGATAGAAGCGATTTTAGGATTGGCATTTTTGTATGTTTGGCGCACATCGATTCAAAAACATCACGTTAGCAATAAGTTGAGAACACATCAATGAAAGCACTCACCCTCAAAAAATACCATAAATCATCACCCATCATTGAGTTTAGTGATGTCCCTAAGCCGACAATCAAACCCAATGAAATGCTCGTAAAGGTCTACGCTGTAGGCGTAAATCCTATCGACAATATGATCCCAACAGGGACGTTTAAACCTATTTTGCATTTTAAGTTGCCAGCAACGCTAGGTAGCGACTTAGCGGGAATAGTCACTGAAGTTGGCAGCCAAGTCACACGCTTCAAGCCAGGAGATGCTATTTTTGCAAGCATCTTTGATCTAGGTATTGGCTCGCTTGCTGAATTTGCTGTGGTGCCAGAAAGTACGGCTGCGCTGAAACCGGCTAATCTTGATTTCGTGCAAGCGGCCTCAATCCCAATGGTCGGCCTAACCGCTTGGCAAGCGCTAAAAGAACGCGCCAACCTTAAAGCGGGTCAGAAAGTGTTTATCCCCGCGGGCTCAGGTGGAATAGGGACGTTTGCGATTCAGCTAGCAAAACACCTTGGCGCAACGGTGGCAACCACCACAAGTACCCATAATGTTGAGTTAGTTCGAAGTCTTGGTGCAGATACGATAGTGGACTATAAAAAACAAGCGTTTGAAGCAGAGCTAAATAACTATGATGCCGTATTAGGAACCACAAGAGGCGACACCATAGAGAAATCCATCAACATCCTTAAACCAGGAAGCAAAATTATCTCTCTTGTTGGCCCGTTAGACGCGGCTTTTGCGCGGGCACGCAAACTGAATGGGATATTAGCCTTTGTATTTGGTTTGATGAGCCTGAAAATCAACCGCCTCTCGAACAAGAAAGGTGTTAGCTACTCTTTTCTCTTTGTTCGCCCCGATGGCAGCCAACTGAGCGAAATCAGCAAACTCCTTGAAGCAGAAACTATCAAACCAGTTATCGACAAAGTCTTTACATTCGAACACGCAAAACAAGCGCTGGCTTACCTCGGCGAAGGGCATGCCAAAGGAAAAGTTGTTGTCAAAATGCATGATTAACACACAGCAGTATTCATTTATAAGCATCGCATAAGCTGCATTTACGGAGAGCAATGTTATGGATATCGCTTAGTTGAACCGAGTTTTTTAGACTTTTCATTAAATGAGTAAACCTGCTTATTCAAGTGAAGTGTTAACAAATAAACCCTGATCTGAGCAACCTCCCATATCCGTACAGCAGAAATTAAAACTGAAGCTCGGAAGTGTACTCAGAAAATAGGTGTTGTCGCAGCAGTCAGTTAGCTCTTGTGATTTCATCACCAATCTCTTTGCAACTAAAAGCAGGTTGCCATACTTTTAATAATCCGAAAAGTAGAGATTAGAGCAAAGTGTCTATCACGCTTTTGTCCCAAAGCGAGCAGGTATCTTCTTTAAAAACGACATCCGAAATGACAGTTGGAATCAACACAAACCCAACTGTCTCTTGAAGCGTTCTTCTGGCTAAAAACTCTTTGCGACTATATGGCCGAGCTAAATTAAGTGTGGAATAAATTCAGGTAGGTTAACCGCATTTTAGCTAGAGCAGGCAATTTCCTTGGGGCATGCTTGGGGTTGTGATGTCGGCTTTTAGCACTAAGACAATCAAAAAAATAACACCTAATAACGGAAACAATCCCAATAGTGCGCCTAGCATCCCTGTGAGTTTAGGATTCGTGGTCTTTTTGCGGCCGAGTGAATAACTCAACATGCCGAAAAACATCATGCTAGCTAAGAGCAATAGCAAAATCAGCAAGAACATTGTCACAATAAATTCCTTTTTAATTCATATGTTAGAGCTGGATAATAAAGAGCGAGTTGATGCTGAGTCAATCTTATTTATCAGGACTGAGCGCTATGGCGGTGGGTTGAAGGTGAGTTTCATTTTTGCAGCGTAAATCCTAATCTCCATAAAGCAGACGATATCGAATAAATTCTAGATGGCGATGCTACTTAGACATTCAACATGGACCCAAATTGAGGGCTCGCCTACAGCATGTGATGTTCCCAACATTTTACGAATGTTAGAGTGTAAATGTAATGAGAATTGTTATCATTTTTGTGTATTGATAATTATTTTCAATTAAAATGCATCTCTCAAAAACAATGATGGGGAATCATGATGCAAAAAACGCTGTTAGCGACACTCATTGCGAGTTTTTTATTCGTACCAAGCACCTACGCCAGTGAAGACAAGTCCGCGACCAATATTGAGGTCATTAGTATCAAGGGGAGTCGATTAGACAAGGCTGCAACGGCAACAGGTTTACCCTTAACTCTTAGGGAAACTCCGCAATCCGTAACCATTATCGATCAAGAGTTTATTCAAAGTTTCTCACTCAATAGTGTCGCGGACTTAATGTTTTTAACCCCTGGCATTTATGCTCAAAAAGCCGAAACTAATCGCTATTTCTTTAGCTCCCGCGGAAATCCCATTACCAATTTTCAGTTTGATGGCGTGCCCGTTAACTATTCGAGTTTCTTTAATGACGCTTCAACCGACACCATATTATTCGATCGCGTAGAGGTTGTCCGTGGCGCAACCGGACTCTTAACAGGGGCGGGTGAACCATCAGCGGCAATTAACCTCATTCGCAAACGTCCTAAATCTGCGCCTAGTGGTTATGTCAGCGCCAAAGTCGGTTCATGGGATAGTTACCGTGTTGAAGGCGATGCCTCTATTGATGTGACGGATAGTGGTGCTGTGCAGGCTCGTTTTGCTGCTGCCTATGAAAAATCAGATAGTTATATTGATCTTGCCGAAGATGAAAATCTTCAAATTTATGGTGTGGTAACGGCAAGACTCAGTGACAATACCTTATTTACCCTAGGTGCTGATTACAGTGACCGCGATCCTAAAGGCTCCACTTGGGGTGGTATCCCGCTATTTTATGCGGATGGCAGCTTAGCCAATGATCTACCTCGCTCGACCACAACTGCAGCCTCTTGGTCAAGTTGGCAACGGAATGGCGCGAATGTTTTTGCCACGCTTGAACATGATTTTGATAATAATTGGGACCTTAAATTTGACGTCGAACATCGTGAAGATGAGATGGACGGCCACTTGCTGTATCTCGATGGCGCGCCGGATAAAGCGACTGGCTTAGGTATGAAATCATCGGCGATGATCTATCAATCGACCCGTAAACAAGATGCCGCACGACTATTTGCCTCAGGCCCATTTGAGCTCTTTGGCCGCGAGCATAAATTGACTGCGGGTTTATTGTATTCTAAGCAAGACACAACCGCAGATTCCTATTACCCATTGAATAGTTTAAGTATTGGTAACTTCTTCGAATGGGATGGCTCAATTACCGAGCCTAATTATCCGTCGACACCAATCTATCAAGAAGGAGAGGAAACTCAAAAGGGGGCCTATCTCGCGACCCAAATTAATTTACATGAACAATGGATGTTGTTACTGGGTGGCCGCATTAGCCAATATAAATTTGAATCAAACGCGGCTGATGACTACAACAATAGCGATGTTTTTACACCTTATGCTGGCCTGATATTCAACCTGAACGACAGTATCTCGATTTACACCAGCTATACCGAAATTTTCCAGCCACAGGATGCAAAAGACGCGAACAATAAGCGCTTAGATCCAATGACCGGAAATAATATAGAACTGGGTGCGAAAGGGGATTTCTTCGATGAGAAACTGACCGCCAGCGTTGCCGTATTTAAAGTGCAAAAAGAAAATGTAGCAGAACGTGACCCAAATTACCCCACACCTCTACCCGATGGTAGCTATCCAATGCGTGGAGTGGACGGAACCAGTAACCAAGGTTACGAAGTTGAGCTAAACGGTAAACCAACAGAAAATTGGGACCTGTTTTTCAGCTATACCTATAGTAAATCAGAAGATCAGGATGGAGCAGCTTTTAGCACTCACTTACCTAAAGATCTGGTGCGTTTATCTTCACTTTATCACTTTGATGGTGCACTCGCAGATTTAATCGTTGGCGGTAACTTAAGCTGGCAGAGTAAAATTTACAAAGATGACGCAGGTCCGAATGGTGAGCGATCTGAGCAAGACAGCTATTACCTAGTCAATCTGATGACAAGCTATCAACTGACTGATGATGCTAAAGTTCAGCTAAATATCAATAACTTATTTGATAAAAAATATTACTCCAGTATTGATTTTTACAATCAAGGTTTCTTCGGTGAACCTCGAAGGATTGAGTTAAACCTAAGCTACAACTTTTAAAAAATCTTCCCTGTAAGCTAGAGCTGTGAATGCTGTGTCTATTAAGACACGGCATTCACATCACTAAGTGATAGGAGATTAGCGAATATAAAGCCCGACATTTACTAATAATTACCTGCTTATGTCGTTTGCTTGACTCTTCCTGAACGATTCTATATAGCGGTTTAGCTTGAATGCTCAATATCGAGCAGTTTTGCGCTTAGCCTTATCGCTCCAATCCATGGCTTCCTTGCCTTTATGCATATCACTTGTATGCCAATCAGTGATTAGTAACCGACGGCTTCGCTACCCGAATGGCGTGGGTCTGAGGCACCAAAAATCCCTTGATCTGTCACCATGATAGATTGTGTGCTGCCCATGGCCGATTGCACTTTCACTTTATGGCCTTTGGCTTCGAGTAACGAAATAGTATCGCGGTTCAGGCTGCTTTCGACTCGCAGTTCATCGGGTAGCCATTGGTGGTGTACCCGCGCAGCATTACTGGCTTCGGCAATGTTTAAGCCGTGATCAATCACATTCATAATGATTTGCAGCGTGGTGGTAATGATGCGTGAACCGCCAGGGCTGCCCGTGACTAAGAAGGGTTTGCCATCTTTCATCACTATGGTGGGGCTCATTGAACTCAACGGACGTTTATTACCTTCCACCGCGTTGGCATCGCCACCCACTAGGCCATAACCGTTAGGCGTGCCGGGTTTTGCGGAAAAATCATCCATTTCGTTATTGAGTAAAATACCCGTGCCTTTGGCGACTAAACCCGAGCCGTAGCTGAAGTTTAAGGTGTAAGTGTTAGACACCGCATTGCCCCATTTATCGACCACCGAGAAGTGGGTGGTTTGGTCACTCTCATAGGGCGCTAGATTGCCGGGTTTGATTTCGGTACTGGGCGTGGTTTTGTTTAGCGCAATTTGGCTGGCGATTTTTTGGGCGTAGTCCTTATTGGTTAACTGCTTGACCGGCACCTTATAAAAATCGGGATCGCCTAAGTATTCGCTGCGATCGGCGTAGGCATGCTTCATGGTTTCGGCCATCACATGAATGGTTTGCGCTGTGTTATGGCCAAATTGATCGATAGGGAACTGCTGCAGCACATTGAGCATCTCGATAATGTGCACGCCGCCCGAGGATGGCGGTGGCATAGAAATCACCTCATATCCACGGTATTGACCACGAACGGGTTCACGCTCAACGGCCTTGTAGTGTTGTAAATCTGCTAAGGTCATGATGCCGCCAGCCTCTTGCACGGCCTTAACCAGTTTTTCTGCAGTTTCACCTTCGTAGAACCCTTTAGTGCCTTTCTCGGCGATAAGTTGCAGGGAGTGGGCGAGTTCTGGCTGTTTTAAAATATCATCTACTTGGTAGTCGCTACCGTCGGCCTTATAGAAGATGGCTGCCGTGCTTGGCCATTGACTCATGCGGCGCTTTAAGCCTGCAAGGGATACCGCCAGATCTGGGGTCACGCTAATGCCTTCCTGTGCCATTTTGATGGCGGGCGCCGTGACTTGCGCCATGGTCATAGTGCCATATTTTTCAAGGGCTAAACTCATACCCATCACAGTGCCTGGGACGCCGACAGCCAGACCATGTTCACGGCTTAATTTAGTTACCGCATCGCCATTCTCATCGAGGAATATGTCTTTTTTCGCCTTTGATGGCGCCATTTCACGGTAATCGATGGCGATGGTTTTGTTTTCTTTGGCCAGATGGACGAGCATAAAGCCACCGCCACCAATATTGCCCGCGCGGGGTAGTGTGACGGCTAAACTGAATGCGACCGCCACCGCAGCATCGACGGCATTACCGCCTTGCTTCAAAATCTCGATGCCAGTGCGGCTGGCCAGCGCTTCTTGGCTGGCGACCATACCATGTTTTGCCCATACGGGTTGTGCCGTGGCCATTTGGCTGAAAATCGAAGGCTCTTCGGCATGGAGAGTGGGCGAAGACAACAAAGGCAGTGCCATGGCGATGGCGAGAATAAGAGGTCTAAAAGTTCCTGCGCGGCGCATATTCAATCCTGAATTTATTTTCATTTTGGCTATGCAATGTGCCGAGAATTAGGCTTAATTGCAACCTTGGATCTTTGCTTAGTGTGTTTAACGGATAAGAATTCAACGAATGAGACAACTGATATTGGCCTTTGCCAGCGCGGCGCAGAGTATTGACGCTAACAGCTGGGACCGAATGATGGGGACGGACAATCCCTTCTGCCAGCATGCCTATTTACTCAGCTTAGAGCAGAGCTTGTCGGCCTGTGCCGCGACGGGCTGGCGCCCACATCATTTATGTGTGTTCGACGCCACTGGCAGTGAATTAGCACACCAATTAGCGCCTGATGCCGTCTTTATTAGCCAAAAAGATGCCGCAGATTTTATGGAATTACCCCTGTTGGCAGTGATGCCGCTTTATCAAAAATCCCACTCCTACGGCGAATACGTGTTTGATTGGGCATGGGCGCAGGCCTATGAGCGCCATGGTTTTGAATATTATCCTAAATTGTTAAATGCCATTCCGTTTACACCGGTGCAGGGGCGGCGGTTGGGGCTATCGCCTACGCTTTCGGCAGAGGATGCACAGCAGCTAAGCCGCGCCGTATTTACGTGCTTAAATGAGCAATTAGTGAACATGGATGTGCCAATGTCCTCTTGGCATTGCTTATTTGTCTCGCCTTCGCAGCAAACGCTATTTGCTGAGGCATCCAATCCCACTTCCCTTAAGCGTTTAAGCACCCAGTTCCATTGGCATAATCGTGGCTATGCAGATTTTGACACCTTTTTAGCGGCGCTCACCTCCCGTAAGCGTAAAAATATTCTTAAGGAGCGTGCCCTGCTACAGCCCTATGGTTTGCAATATGAGTTTGTCGCGGGAGCGGATATTAGCCGTGAGCAATGGCAGCATTTTATTGAATGTTATCAATTAACCTACCTTAAGCGCTCCGGCCATCGTGGCTATTTAACGCCAACATTTTTTAACATGATTGCCGAGCGGTTGGCTGAGCAAATTGTCTTGCTCGTCGTAAGTGATGCGAAAGGGCAGATGTTAGCGGGCGCGCTGTATTTTACGGGCCGCAACGAGCAAGGGCAGACATGTCTATTTGGTCGTTATTGGGGCAGTACTGTCGAGCTTGAGGGATTACACTTTGAGGCCTGTTATTATCAGGGCATTGAATACTGTATCGTCCATGGGATTGATATCTTTGATGCAGGCGCTCAGGGCGAACATAAAGTGCTGCGCGGCTTCGAGCCTGTGGCGCTTTATTCTTACCACAATATTGCTCATCCCGACTTTAAGCGAGCCATAGCGCATTTTACCGAGGAGGAAGCCGAGCAAATGGAAGTGTATATGCAGCAGATGCGCGAGGTGTTGCCCTATAAAAAGGGCTAATAACCACCATAAACGTAGAGCGTTGCGTCAACAAATACGTTGGCGCGACGCGAATGGGTCTACACAAAAGAGTGATGTACTAAGCACATATCACTCAAGACAGCATGTTTAACTAGCTCACTGCTAACCAAATGCCAACGCCAATCATAAGACTGCCGGCGATACGATTTAGCCAACGAATATTATCGCCGCGACTTAAAAATATCCTCAAACTCTTACCGCCACTGGCGTAGGCCAACATAGAAGTAAATTCTGTCACCATAATAATGCTAAGGAGGGCTAGGAGCTGCGGCGCAACCTCGCGCTCGGCATTAATAAATGGCGGTAGTAGTGACACCATAAACGCCCAACCCTTAGGGTTAGCAATGGCGGTAATAAAACCCTGTGAAATCAGCGTAAAGTTACTGGCTCTTGGGTTAGTGTCATCATCGCTAAGCATGGCCATCTTGCCTCGGGCGCGCCACATCTGTACGCCGATATAGCCTAAGTAAATGCCACCAACCCATTTAAATACCTGAAAAACCTCAGGGTAGTTAAGCATAATACTCGCCACACCCATGACCGCTGCGGTAGCGACCAAGGCAACCCCAACAAGCTCACCGAGCATCATCCACAGGGTACGGCGCACACCAATGCTCATCCCGAGCGTCATGGCGAGCGTCATACACATCCCCGGGGTGATAGAAACAAAGAAAAAGGTCGGGATAAACACTGCGAGTAAGGCAAAATCTGGCATGGTCTAAACGGTCTACTAGAAGAGTGAAGGAACGCTAGTGTAATGAAAATGAGAGAGTTAGCCAATCGGCTAAATCGCACTCTGGTAAAATCGAACTCTGGCAAAATAGCTGACTCGCCCCAGCGTCCTGTCAAATCGGCCTGAATGAGCGGGGCTAATTTTCATCGTGTTTGAAGGCATTGTTTGCTGACGTTAGCTTGGTTGGATGTAAAACCGTACAACAATTGATGCAAAAAAAGCATCGGATTTGTTGTTGCGCTTGAATTATTGATAGTCGATTGTTAGGGTTGCGTCATTATAACAAGGGTTAAATGTTGAACTTAGATGACAGAAAAGCAAAAAATGTTGGCGGGGGAAGCCTATCAAGCCTCCGATGAAACCTTAGTCGCCGAAAGAATGCGGGCTAAATTACTCTGTCATCGATTTAATCATGCCGATCCCACACAGCTTGAGGCGCGCATGGCCCACTTGCGTGAGCTACTCAATGTGCCTAGTTGTGCCCATATCGAGCCTAACTTCTTTTGTGATTACGGTTATAACATCCAAATTGGCCAGCAATTTTATGCGAATCACAACCTAACCATACTCGACGTTTGCCAAGTGACGATTGGCGACCATGTGATGTTTGGGCCCAATGTGCTGATTTCTACCGCGACCCATCCTATTGACCCCATTGCTCGTCTTACAACAGAATTTGGTAAGCCTATTCATATCGGTCACCATGTGTGGCTCGGCGGTAATGTCAGTGTGTTGCCCGGTGTCACCATTGGCGATAACTGTGTGATTGGCGCGGGCAGTGTGGTGAATAAAGATATTCCAGCCAATAGTGTGGCTGTGGGTAATCCTTGCAGGGTGATTAAGCAAATCACAGCACCTAATGCGGACTGAAGAGCAATCGTACTGGGTTTTAGGTCGCAGGGCTTTTGTCGCTGAGATTAAAGCCGTCGCCGAGTTTATGTGTAAACTTAGTTGTTCTGCCATTGGGTTAATGCCCGAAGCACAAGCTTTAATAGCGAACCAATAAACCGTTTAATTTTATGCGTTAGCGCTCTTTGAGGTTGATTACCGATTGAAGACACTTTTTTCGCCTTTATTGCCTGCAAGACAAAGCCATATCGCACTGCTGTGCGCAGGCATTATCTACTGGCTAACTGGCGCCTTAGGCCAAACGTTATTTAGCTTGCAACCTGAGAATATCACCTTGATTTGGCTGCCCTCCGGCATTGCCTTGGTGATGTTACTCATGTGGGGGCGTAAGGCATTGGCGCTGATATTCCTCGGCAGTTTTACCTTGAATTTTCAAGGCATGTTGCAACAGGATTCCCTCGGTCTTTCGCTGCTGCATACTTCGATTGCTGCGTTAAGCGATATGCTCGCGCCTGCGATGTCGATGTTGTTACTCAGACGCTTCTTGCCACAGGGTACGGGAAGTGCGAATGACTTGATGAAGTTTGTGGTGGTCGCAGGCATCATCCCCATTTTCGGCTCCAGCGCATTGTTATCCGCTAACTTAGTGCTTGGCGGTTATATTTTACCCAGCGCGTTTTGGAGTATGGGGCAAATGTTTTTCTTTGCCGATATTCTGGGCATCGTGTTGGTGTATCAGCTGTATGCCGGATGGGTGGAACCCAATGCGCTAAGCATAGCCAAAACCCGCCATATCCTTCTGCCCTTGATTGGCTTGCCAATGTTTTGTTTGGTGGGGGTTAAGTTCGATCTGGGCTGGTTATTTTATGTGATCCCGCCGCTGTTGGTTGTGCTCTCCTTTGAGGTCACGCGCTTTTACCTCGCACTGTTTAGCAGTGCCTCCATGCTGTTTATTATTTTAGCGACAGCCCAGGGCTATGGCCCGTTTATCAATGCCACGCCGTATCAAACCAATGCGGAGATGATGGCTTTTGTGTTGTCATCGGCATTAACCATTTTTGGGGTGTCGTTACAACGGGCACAGCTGCGCCGAACCGAGAGAGATAAGCAGACCGCGGTGCAAGAGGCACTCTATGATCCCTTGTCGGGGCTACTGAATCGCCGCGGCTTTATGCCACTGCTGACAAATCTTAACGGCCCGACAGTGCGTTATTCGGTCGCTATGTTGGATCTCGATAACTTTAAGATGATTAACGACACCTATGGTCACAGTGTGGGCGATAGGGTAATCCAGCTGTTGGCGCAGTTGATACACAATCATAGCCGTAGCCAAGATATTGCCGCGCGCCTAGGCGGTGAAGAGTTCGCCCTTGTGCTTAGGGATATTGATGCCGAGCAGGTGTATCCGGTGCTTGAGCGTATTCGAAAATCCTTTGCAGAGATGTCGATAGCAGCCGAGGAGCACACGATTTACTGCACTGTGAGCATTGGTTGGGTGGAGTATCAACAAGGTATCACTGGCGAGTCGTTGCTGCATTTGGCGGATAAGGCTTTGTATCAAGCCAAGGCACAGGGCAAAAACACAATTGTAAAGTATCAAGCTTAAGGACCACGCCAAGAAGCTTTGTTCGGAAGTGCGATGCTCAAGTGGATTATCTCTAAGGCAATAATCGAAAGGCTAGGCCATACGCGAAGCGTGACAAACAGCGGGTCACTATAATACATAAAAAAACGGTACGCAGTGCGTACCGTTTTTTCTTATAACATTAATGGTCGCGATTACAGCACGCCGCGGCGCATTTGGTCACGTTCAATCGATTGGAACAGGGCGGTGAAGTTACCTTCGCCAAAACCTAAGTTGTTCTTACGTTGAATGATTTCGATAAAGATCGGGCCAAACAGGTTTTTAGTGAAGATCTGTAATAAATAGCCTGACTCGTCGCCGTCCACCAAAATTTGGTGATGCTTGATACGCTCACGGTTTTCGGTCACTTGTGGGACTTTATCGAAAATGGTGTCGTAATATTCGGGAATAATATCCAAGCATTGAATCGAGCTACCTTCCATCGCATCCAAGGATTTAACGATATCACGGCTTCTAAAGGCTAAGTGTTGTACACCTGGACCATTGTATTCCTTCAGGTATTCATCGATTTGGTTCTTATCGTTGCCTTTACCTTCGTTAATCGGGATACAGAAGCTGCCATCGGGTGAGCGCAGGGCGTAAGACACCAGTGCGGTTTGTACGCCGCTGATGTCGAAGTAGCGCACTTCGGTAAAACCAAAGATGTTTTTGTAGAAGTTCGCCCAATGTTCCATGGTGCCTTTATAGACGTTATTGGTTAAATGATCTACTTCGACAAAGCCTTTTTCTTGAGTGATCACAGGCTCACTTAAGTCTTCAAAGTCAGTTGCATAGATATTGTTGTCGGCACCGAAGGTGTCGATAAAATAAATTAAGCTGTCACCAATACCATAAATGGCTGGATAAGGCAGATCCTTGGCCGAATCGGCCACAGCTTTGGCGCCGCGCTCTACCGCCACACGGTGAGCAAAGCTGGCATCTTCTACGCGCCAGCCCATAGAGCTAATAGCAGGGCCATGGGATTTGGCAAATTCTGCCGAAAACCCTTCGCGCTCATTATTGAGCAGGAAGTTAATGTCATTTTGTTTGTAGTACAAAATGTCTTTATTTTTGGCTTTTTTCAGCAGTGAAAAACCAAAGTCGATAAACACTTTGTGCATAAAATCGCTGTCGGGGCTGGCAAATTCGGTAAATTCGATACCGAGTAAGCCCAGTGGGTTGAGTTCGCTTGCCATGATCTGTTCCTCTTGATTAATTCAACACGCAGTCACTCTTTTTGCCTTGTTCGCTGTGGTGACTTACGGCTAGTTGGCTTAGTTAAGCCATTCACTCATGCTGCGGTGCAGCGTTAGTTTTCTAGCCAAGAGCGGTTGTAGTCTTTACTCATGCAATTTTGCACATGTTCGGTTAATTTCAGTGGGGCGAAGGTGTCCACCATCACTGCATATTCATAGGTTTCTTTTTTGCCAATTGAGGCTTCGGTGCGGCCGGGTTGTGGGCCGTGCGCCACCCCTTTTTGATGTAGGGTGATGTAACCGGCTTCAATCCCTGTACGACTCATAAAGTCGCCGTCGACGTAGTACAGCACTTCATCACTATCAATATTGTTGTGATAGTAAGGCGCAGGAATGGCACGCTCGTGGAAGTCATAAGGACGCGGTACAAAGTTACACACCACAAAGTTGTGGGCGGTAAACACTAAGTGGTCTGAAGGCGGTAAGTGAATTTTGCCGACTTTTGGTGCGTATTCGGTAATGTTAAATGCCCAGGGGTAAACACAGCCATCCCAACCCACAAGGTCAAAGGGATGCCACTCTAAGGTAGTCAGTTGGTACTTATCGCCAAATTTACATACCAGCGGGAAGGCGCCACGTTCAACCACGGCATCTTGCAATACGGGCGTGCGTAGATCGCGTTCACAATAGGGGGCAGACTCGAGTAACTGACCGTATTCATTACGGAAATGTTTTGGCACTTCCACCATTGAAAAGGCTTCAATCACAAATAAGCGCACATTACTGTAATCGTTGAATTTGAGCTGATGTGTGGTGCCGCGTGGGATCACTAAGTAGTCCCATTTCTTGATCTCTAGGGTGCCATATTCACTGTAGAGCGTACCTTCACCTTCATGTACAAACACCACTTCATCGGCGTAGGCATTGCGGTAAAACTCCGGCGTGTCTTGAGTCACTTTTGCGGTATAAATGGCCACATCATTGTTATAAAAGATTTTGTTGCGGGCGCTAAAGAAGTTGCCTTCGCGATCGGCTGTCCGAGAGTCCAGTTTATAGTTTTGAACTAATGAATCTTCCCATTGGGCACCGTGACCGAGGCGGTAGGGCGCCACTTCCAATGCCTTAGTCGGCATATTGTGGTGATATTTATTCGAGTAAATATTGGAAAAACCATGGGTTGAAAACAGCTCCTCACGGTATAGCTCGCCGTTTTCTTTCTCAAATGCGATATGGCGCTTATGGGGGACTTGGCCTTGTTTCACATAAAATGGCATGGTGATTCCTTCAAAGTTACGCTGCAGGCTTGCCTACACCGCGAGTCGTTATGCTGCAAGTTGCATTAGTGTGATCTTCTTATCAATTTAGTTGCTTGAATGAACAAAAAAAAGAATAATAAATCTGTTATCTCAATCTAAAAATTAGATGGTATTAACTGCTTTACGTTTCGTAGCGTTTCCGTGACATGTTAATGAAAGCTTAGGAGTCCCCATGCGCATCGATATTGATGCTTTTAATGTGCTGCAAGTGTTGGTGGAAGAGGGCAGTTTTGCCAAAGCCGCCGAGCGTTTACACAAGGCGCAATCGGCGGTCAGCTATCAGGTCAAAAAGCTGGAAGAACATTTAGGTGTGCAACTTTTTAGCCGGGACCAATACCGCGCCGAGTTGACGAGTGAAGGGCGGGTGATCTTGGCCGAGGGGCAAAGACTGTTACAACACCTTGCCAATATTGAACATCTTGCTAGTCGTTTCAGTGAAGGTTGGGAGCCTAAGCTTGAGTTAGTGATCGATGGCGCCTTGCCGATGGAGCCGATTATGACGGCACTTAAACGGATGGCAGAGCATCAAATTCCAACAAAAATTCAGCTCAACATGGAGTTTTTGGGTGGTGTGCAGCACAGATTCGAGCGTGATAATGCAGATCTGATGTTGGTTAAAGACTACCGCACTGGCCCCTATTATCACCCACAGCCACTCCCTGCGATAACCAGTGTGCTGGTGACGAGTGCTTTACATCCCTTGGCTCAACAAAAACACATCAGTTTGCCCGAGTTACAGCAGCATGTTGAGCTGACCATCGAAGATTCCTCCCCCAATAAGACTTATCGAGATGAGCTGCAATTCGGTGGCGATAAAGTGTTCTATCTTTCTGGTTTTATTATGAAAAAGAACGCCTTGTTAAAAGGGCTCGGTTTTGGTTGGTTGCCTGATTTTCTGGTTCAGGAGGAGTTATTGAGTGGTGAGCTTGTGGAGGTCGATTTTGTCGGTGGCAGTCGCTATACCTTTACTCCCCAATTAGTGTCGACCCTTGAGCGCCCCTTGGGCCGTGCTGGCAAACTCTTTACCGAATTAATCCTAGAGGAATTTGCTAAAACAGGGCAGTTTAATGGGGTGGGATTAGGTTAATCCTCTACTACTTGTCATCTTTTGAAACAACTTACTGACGCAACTTAGGGATAAAAACGATCGCCTTTTGACATTTTATGTCATAAAGTGAGTCCAATATCGTGGCACTGATGATTTCGACTCGCCACATTAATTGGACTGACAGAGTAAGGGGAAATGTATGTCTAGACGTTGCCATGAAGTGGACTATGAGATTATCGGTCACAGCATGCAGTTGGTTGAGGTCGAACTCGACCCGCATGAGACTGTGATCGCTGAAGCTGGCGCGATGAATTATCTGGAGCAGGACATTAGCTTCGAGGCCAAAATGGGTGACGGCTCCGAGCCGGAATCTGGCTTTTTTGGCAAGTTGATGGGGGCGGGTAAACGTGTGCTCACGGGTGAAAGCATCTTTATGACGCACTTTACAAACCTTGGACATCAGAAACGTAAAGTGGCGTTTGCCGCGCCCTATCCTGGGACGATTTTAGCTCTCGATCTTGCCCAGTATGGCGGAGAACTGATTTGCCAGAAAGACAGCTTCCTCGCTGCTGCCCTTGGGACGCGAGTGAGCATGAAGTTTAATCGCCGCCTAGGCACGGGCTTTTTTGGCGGTGAAGGTTTTATTCTTCAAAGCTTACAGGGCGATGGCATGGCGTTTATTCATGCGGGCGGCACCTTAATAAAGAAAGAACTCAAAGGCGAAACCTTACGTGTCGACACAGGTTGTTTAGTCGGTTTTACCCCTGGGATTGATTACGATATTGAGCGAGCAGGCTCATTGAAGTCGATGGTGTTTGGCGGAGAAGGGCTGTTTTTAGCGACCTTAACAGGCCATGGCACTGTGTGGTTGCAGAGTCTACCATTCTCGCGGATGGCAGATCGTATTATTGCTCACGCTCCCTCTGCTGGTGGGAGTGACCGCGGTGAAGGTTCAGTCCTCGGCGGACTTGGCCGCATGCTCGACGGGCGCTAACCCTAAAAGCAAAATGCGCACACTTAACTGTTTAAGTGTGCGCAGGAAGCTGTTGGTAAATTCAGATCAATAGGTGACCACATTGATAATATCGAGGATCTTACGGCTCTTTTCATCGAGCTTGATGATGGAGCCTTCGACTTCAATGCTGATTCTGCCGTCTCTGTCGATGGGGACGACAACGCGGCCGCGGTCATAAATATCGTAATCTAGGATATCGCCACGACGCAGTTTTTTCTGCCATCCAGGGGGAAGAGGCTGCCCCTTGTCGACTTTCTTTTGTAGACCAGGGGGCAGATCTTTGTCCTTCTTATCATTATCGTGCTTTGCAAAAGCCGTTATCGGGGCGACCAGACTGAGTACGACTCCACCTATCAGTGTTGCTGTTAATTTATTCATACTAGCTCCCTTAGGGAATAATGAGGTTGTTGTGTCACTCTAGGGCGTGTTGACGTTTCAGGGTTATTTTTGCAGCAGTTGGGCTGGCTTTTATGCAAGGCAAAGTCCGTGCAGTGTAGTTATTCTACATAAACGGACGATAACGCAGCAGAAACGCCAGCCAAACGCTGCCCGAAGGGTTCGTCTAGCAAGCCCTTGCTCTTTGTCACTCGTCATTTGAGTAGAATAACTACACATCATTCCTCGTTTCGCGAGCACGTGCTTGCCAGAACGAACAAAATCTAATCTCGAAACGTCAACACGCCCTAGTTTAGCTTAAATGAACTTTAGCTGAATATCTGCCCTTAGCGGGCGAGCATAAGCACGGCTTGCCATTGTTCTTCGGTTACAGGTTGAATGCTCAGCCTAGAACCTTTAGAGACTAAGTACATATCGGCCAGTTGCGGCAAACTTTTGATCAAAGTTAAGGGGATGATTTCCTTAAATTGTTTGATGAAACGAATATCCACCCTTAACCATCGTGGCTGCTGTGGATCGGACTTAGGATCAAAATATTTTGATTCGGGGTCAAAGGCCGAGCTGTCAGGATAGGCATTGGTCACGACTTCGGCAATGCCGACAATGCCGGG
Organism: Shewanella sp. BC20; assembly: GCF_003129585.1. Lineage (NCBI taxonomy): Bacteria > Pseudomonadati > Pseudomonadota > Gammaproteobacteria > Alteromonadales > Shewanellaceae > Shewanella > Shewanella sp. BC20. Next base: position 247,340 of record NZ_NHRI01000002.1, read on the forward strand.
TACTTTGCAACTTGAGTGATAAAAGAAGACTTGATCGCCAATTTGCATCGCATCTCGCATAAAGTTACGTGCTTGGTAGTTACGGATCCCAAACCAGGCTTCGGTTTGATTGGGGCAAGCCTTAAGATCGTCGATACTAAATTCGTCGGGTTCCGATTTCATAAGCCAGTAGTTCATCTTTTATCCTTTACTGAAATAGTCATCTCATCGCGTTAATGCGTTGAGTTTATCCTAGTTTTTGTTTGCCTCACAGTTAACCGTTCTCTGATCCCCTGACGTTAAGCATTATCAGGCGCGTTAAGTCAGTGTTCAGTTAACGCAGCTTACTCTGTCGTCACTATCGAGTCTGGTATGCCTTATGCAGTTGGTGCTATGACGCCGCAAATCGATGCAAAGTTGGCAGCTTTAGGTCCCAATCCAAGCTTTATTTCAATACCCGACTTCTTATATGAGTGATGTTGAAACAGTGAGGTGTGTTATGGAAACTTCAGCAATGACCACAGACAGTGGCCTATACACTAAATACCTTAAAGATTTTACCGCAGGGGATGTGAGCCTGCACCGCGAACGCATGTTGGAATTCATCAGCGATTTAACCACTCAGGGCTGGTTACTGGCTAATTTCACCTGGGATTACTGGTATAACAACAGTTACTTAGTCGATAAACCCGCCTATATCCGTGATGCCAGTGTCGCTCAATGCCGTCTGCTATTAACCGCGATGACTCGCCTCGAAGTGTTCAGTCCAGGGGTGTTAGAGAATATGCGTCGCCAAGGGGTATTGCTGGCGATTATGGAGCGTTTGCAGCGTTTAGAGGGTTTAACCACAGATAAACAGGTGGCGTTTATTACCCGTTAATTCAGGTTTTCGAGTAACAGAATATCCTTACTCTTTAGTCTAATACCGTGCTTTTTTACTTGTGAGATGTTCCGAGGATTGGTTAGTTTGGACCATGCTAACCATAATAAAAAAGCACGGAGGCCTTAATGTCTGTTTCAACGACTCAAGCAACAAACCCACTTAAATACAGTGAGTTCCGGGGACCTAATTCCCCGGAGCTTGTTGAAAAAACCATAGGACAGTACCTTAACGATATCGCTAACACTTATCCCGAACAGTTAGCCGTTGTCGTGAATCATCAAGATATCCGTTGGAATTACCGCCAATACCTTGCACAAATTGATGCCTTGGCCACAGGCTTACTCAAACTGGGCATAGGTCCAGGGGATCGCGTGGGCATTTGGTCGCCCAATAATATTGAGTGGTGTCTAACCCAATTCGCCACCGCCAAAATTGGCGCCATCATGGTGTGCATCAACCCCGCTTATCGCCCTGAAGAATTACAATATGCCTTGACTAATGTGGGCTGTAGGGCGGTGATTTGCGCCGATAAATTCAAGTCCAGTAACTATTTACAGATGCTCTACGAGTTAGCGCCAGAGCTTAAGGTGTGCGCCGCAGGGCAATTGCAGGCCAAAGCGTTGCCCGAGTTACAATTTGTGATCCGCATGGGTGCTGAACAGTCTCCCGGCATGTTGAACTTTGATGATTTATTGCTTGAAGTGACGTCAGATGACAAGGCGGCGCTCGAGCAAATCGCCGAGTCACTTAGCCCTTATGATGCCATTAATATTCAATTTACCTCTGGCACCACGGGTAGCCCAAAGGGGGCGACCTTATCGCACCACAACATCCTGAATAATGGCTACTTAGTGGCCGAGGCAATGAAGTTTACCTGTGAAGATAAGCTCTGTATTCCAGTGCCTTTATACCATTGCTTTGGCATGGTGCTGGGTAACCTTGTGTGCCTCGCTAAGGGCGCGGCGGCGGTCTTTCCTGGGGATTCCTTCGATCCGCTGACCACCCTAGAGGTGGTTGAGCGTGAACGCTGCACCGCACTTCATGGTGTTCCAACCATGTTTATTGCCGAGTTAGAGCACCCCGAATTTAAACGCTTTGACTTAAGTTCGCTACGTACCGGTGTTATGGCGGGAGCGACTTGCCCAGAAGAAGTGATGCGCCGGGTACAAAACCTGATGTATATGCAGGAAGTGTTAATTGGGTATGGGCAAACCGAGTGCAGCCCGCTGAATCACATAACTGAAATCGACTCACCAGTTGAGAAACGTGTGCTTACCGTTGGCCGTGCTTTACCTCATACCGAAGTGAAAATCGTTGATGAGTTTGGTGAAGTGCTGCCAATCAATACGCCCGGTGAAGTCTGCAGCCGTGGCTATTGCATCATGCAGTGTTATTGGAATGATCCTGAAAAAACGGCGGCAACTATCGACAGTGAAGGCTGGCTGCATTCTGGCGATATTGGGCAAATGGATGAGCAAGGTTATGTGCAAATCGTTGGCCGTATTAAAGATATGATTATTCGCGGTGGCGAGAATATCTATCCCCGTGAAATTGAAGAGAAACTCTATACCCATAAAGATGTGCAAGATGCAGCAGTGTTTGGGGTTCATAGTGATAAATACGGCGAAGAAGTGTGCGCGTGGATCAAGGTTCGTAGTGGCGCCACGATTTCAGAGGAGGATATTCGTCATTTCCTCACCGAAAAGTTCGCCTACTTTAAAGTGCCTCGCTACATCAAGTTTGTGGAGCAATACCCGATGACTGTCACGGGCAAAATCCAGAAATTTAAAATGCGTGAGCTGATGTATCAAGAGTTATATGAGGATATTAATGCCTAGGGCGTGAAGACGTTTTGAGATGAAATCCTTCGGGCAGCGTTTAGCTAGCGTTTCTGCTGCGTTATCATCCGTTTATGTAGAATCACTACACAGCACGGACTCTGCCTTGCATAAACGTCAGCCATAACGCTGTAAAAATAACCCTAAAACGTCATTACGCCCAAGGGCATATTAAGACAAATCAACCCAAGTTCGAAAGCTTGGGTTGATGTTTAGGTGGTGACTCAAGATTATCGGCGGAGGCGCCGAATTTGATTGTCGAGCCAAGCTGCACTCTTACTTAATTGTCGCTGGCTTAGGCGCAGCCAACGTTTTGCCCAAGGATACTGAGTACTCAAGAGGGTTAGTCCTATCAGGATAAAGAGCAGTCCCGGTCCGGGTAAGAGTAAAAATATCCCTCCGACTAAGGTAAAACATGCACCTATCACGGTAATGACGGTTCGAGTCATCGCGGGGTGCATAAAATTCAACTTACTGTCTTTGAAAGAAATTGGCATATCGCGTCCCCCATGTTGACCTCATCAGGTTGGTTTCATCTTCCACTTTCAGCGCAAGAATGACGAGCAGTGAGTATCGATGCAAATTCAGTCTACTCCTATCATTTCTGCTTAAGCTAGGTTCCCGTCGGTTAAATATGTAACAAATATTCACTGTACCTTGAGGGATGGCTGATTATACTGAAAAGAGTTTAACCGATGAGCATGTGATGAATTGTTTGTTTTTCAAGCCATTAAAACAGATGATCCTTTGAGGGAGGTGTTATGATCCGCTGGTGCCCACTGATGCTCTGTTGCCTTTTCACTATGGCCAATAGCGCATTTGCCGACACGCTTAAGCTCACCTCTTTACTCTGGCCGCCTTATTCCGGTCAGCAGTTGGCACAACAGGGGGCCAGTGTCGCGGTCGCTCAAGCCGCCTTCGAGCGCATGGAGCAACAACTTGTTGTCGATTTTTATCCGTGGAGCCGAGCGATAAAATTGGCAGCCATGCCCAGCTCCGATTACATCGGCTATTTTCCAGAATATTATTTTGAAACAGACAAATTTGTTTTTTCAAAACCAATAGGGATCAGTCCATTAGGTATTGTTGAGCAAAAATCTCATCCCATTAGTTGGCATTATTTAGCCGATTTGAACCGCTATACCTTAGGGGTTGTAAAGGACTATGTGAATACCGACTCGCTGGATTTGATGATTGCTTCTGGTTCGCAGCCCGTCGAGGCCGTGACCTCCGATGAACAAAATATCAAGAAGGTGGCAGCTGGTCGCATCGATGGCGCAGTGATTGATGTCAACGTACTTTATTTCCTGTTAAAGCAACCTCATTTGCAGCCATTGGCGGATAAATTACAGGTGAATAAACAACTGCTTGCCAATAAACAGCTCTATGTTGCGTTTCGTAATACTGAGGAGGGGCGCCATTGGCGGGATGTTTTCGACCAGGGCTTAGCACAACTGGATATTGAAAGCATTATGGGGGAGTTGCTGTTTCAGGAAGAAGTAACACACCACTAAAGTGAGCTTGGCTTTGGCTTAATCTGTTGTCATAAATTTGTCGTGGTTAGCCATTAATATCGTCCTAAGGCTATGAGTCTATGCTCATTTCACTTTCTAGGATGATATGAATAACATTCCCTTCGAGTTAGATACACTATCACAACTCATTGATACTCATCATCTTAAACTCAAATATCAAGTTCTTGCAGACATTCCATTTCGGCACCAACATTTTCCGCTCTACAGTGTCGAGTTAGGCGTGACCGAACGCCCATGTCCGACCGTGTTATTCGTTGGCGGCGTGCATGGGGTTGAGCGGATTGGCTCCCAGGTGATTTTAGCTTTGCTTAACAGCCTGTTGCAGCGCCTTGCGTGGGACAAACACCTACAACAGTTGTTAACGGACATCCGCTTAGCCTTTGTCCCTGTGGTGAATCCCGTCGGATTACTGCTGGGCAGTCGCGGTAATGGCAATCAGGTCGACTTGATGCGCAACGCGCCGATAGAGTCCCGGGAAAAAGTGTCTTTTATGGTTGGAGGGCAGCGGCTCTCTTCCAAGCTGCCTTGGTTTCGTGGCCTTGGCGGCATGGAGCTTGAAACAGCAGGGCTGGTGGCCTATGTGCAACAACTGCTTAGACAAAGCACCAGTCTTATTTCACTCGATGCGCATTCTGGCTTTGGTTTGACGGATCATATCTGGTTTCCCTATGCCCACACGCGCGCATCCTTTGAAAATGCTCACTTCATTTATCACTTAAAGCAGTTATTTGAAGCGAGCTATCCCCATCATGGCCATTATCGGCTTGCGCCCCAGAGCCAGTTTTATCGCACCCATGGTGATATTTGGGATTACTTGTACCGCCAGCATCATACCCAGGATCCTCAAGCCAATATTCCATTCTTACCTTTGACCTTAGAGATGGGCTCATGGGCATGGATTAAGAAAAATCCAAGGCAAATATTCAATTTTGCGGGCTTCTTTAATCCGCAAAAAACACACAGGCACCACAGGATTTTACGCCGGCACACCGTTCTGATGCAGTTCTTGATGGAGGCGGCGTACGCACGGGAGTTAGAAGGACTGACGCCCGAACATCTCACACAACTGGCGCAGAGTGCGCAGCAGTTTTGGTATCGGGAGCGTTTTTGATGACAACGTGGGTATTACTCAGGGGCTTAATGCGCGATCAACGCCATTGGAATGGCTTTGATCAGAGATTAAGGCAAAGGGGCTGCACCGTTTTTACCCCTGACTTGCCTGGCAATGGGATCCTCACTCACCAAGTCAGCCCTTTAACTATCCCTGAATATGCCAGCTCGATATGGCAACAATTGGATGAGCATTTAGCGGGACAAGCCTTTTATCTGCTGGGCTTATCGATGGGCGGCATGCTCGCCATGGAAATGGCTAAGCAGCGCCCCGAGCAGATAAAACACGTATTTGTGCTGAATAGTAGCGCGGCTAACTTATCACCGTGGTATCAGCGATTTAATGGATTGAATGCCCTGAGTGCTTGGCTCAAACGTTGCCGCGGTCGACAGCTTAATCCTATCGAATCGACGATTGTGCGCTTAACCAGTTATCGCCATCGGCGCGATGTCGCCTTGATTGCTCGTTGGAGCCAATATCGCCAAGAGTCGACACCGCATTTTAGTAATGCGTGTCGTCAGTTGTGGGCGGCGTTTCGTTATCGCAGCCCAGCGTCTTTGCCTGTTCCTGTCAGTATTTTATCGGGTGATCGTGATGCATTAGTGAATATTCAAACCAGCAGGGCATTAGCACAACATTTTAACGTCGACTTAGTTGTCTTGGCCTATTGTGGTCATGACATCACCATAGATGCGCCAGCCAAACTGGCGCATTATCTATTCGAAATGATAAGTCTAGAACAAGGGGAAGTGAGTGAGCCATTTGCTGATTACACTGATTTACTCGATGAAGAAAGGGACTATCACGAAGCAAGATTAGTGCAATCACTGACTAACTATACATCAGCACTACCCAGTGATGCAGAGTAGTGCTGAGTGATCCGACTTAGGCTTTAGCAACTATGATTATTAGGCTTCCGCTACTGTGGTTATTACGCTTTCGCTACTATGGTTTGCCCAATCGGTGTCAGGCTTAATAGCGCCAGCTTGATATGTTGGATCCCGAAGGGGATACCAATAATCGTCACAAAGCAGGCGAGGGCATGGGCCAAATGGCCTATGGCCAACCAAATCCCAAACAGCAAGAACCAAATAATATTGCCCACCATACCAAAGGCACCTGTGCCTAAATCTTCACGTCCGGTTAAGTGACGACGATTCATTTGCTCTTGTCCAAAGGGCCAAAAGGTCAATTCGCCAATGACAAAGCAGGCGCGGCCGAAGGGAATACCGATAATACTGATAAAACACAAAATCCCCGCGAGCCACCAGGCGAGTCCCATCACAAATCCACCAAGGACAAACCAAGCAATATTGAAAATTAACCGTAAAAGTGACATTGAATACTCCTTAACACATTTTAAATCTGTGTTGGCATTACCTTGGCCAACACACAGAATCATTAATTGATACTTAAATGGAGTAAGCGAGAATTGTGCCAAAATATTTTTCCTTATTTATCAGTAAAATATTTATCTTGGTGACGGTGTGACGTTGTAAAAAATGCTAGATTTTCGCGAAAATGCTTAATAATTACGGACGATGTAGGCAAGCTCGCGGTACACTAACGGCCTTGTTTCCTTCGAGTGTATCCATGTTAGCCAAAAGCCTGCTCTCCGACAGTCCTGTAGAGTCTTTTTCCTTTGCCGGACGCGAGATATTTCTCAAACGAGACGATTTATTGCATCCTGCGTTTAGTGGCAATAAAGCGCGTAAGTTTGCCTATTTTTTAGACCATGATTTTGCTGACGTGACTAAGCTGATTGGTTATGGCTCCGCGCAGGCTAACTCGTTATATTCACTGTCAGCGCTCGCCAAGCTGAAGGGCTGGCAGTGCGATTTTTATGTGGATCATATTGCCAGCCATATCCGCACCTTGCCGACGGGTAATTATGCCGCTGCCATCGCCAATGGTACGCGTATCATTGATTTATCAAGCCTGATTGCAACCAATCCTTTTCTCCAACGTGAGCCTAATTGGACTTGCCATGACTTTATTGAGCAGCAAGTCTTGCCGGCTGAGCCTAACGCTTTGTTTATTCCCGAAGGCGGGCGCTGTCAGTATGCGCAATATGGCGTCAGTCAGTTAGCCACCGAAATAGCTGCTTGGGCCGAGTCACAGCAAATTTCCGATCTCAAGGTTTTTTTACCTGCAGGTACAGGAACAACGGCACTCTTTTTAAATCAGTATTTTGTGCGTCAGCAATTGAATATTCGCGTGCTTACCTGCGCCGTTGTCGGCGGCGATGAGTATTTAACGCAGCAGTTTTATGAGTTAAATCCCAACTCTGCTGAACATCCACAGATTTTGAATGTGGGGAAGAAATACCATTTTGGGAAACTCTATCCTGAGTTTTATGCCATGTGGCAAAGACTCAGTGCCAGCGGTGTGCAATTTGAATTACTCTACGATCCCTTAGGCTTTATTGTGTTAGAGGATTATTTACAGCGCGAGCAACATGCCTCCATCCTCTATATTCATCAGGGGGGGCTATTAGGAAATCAAACCATGTTGCCAAGATATAGACGAAAATACGGTGAGGGCGATGCAGGATAGCGTTTAGCCAACTAACTTATTACGCTTTAATATTTTGTGGGTGCGTGTGGCTATCTTTTCAAGATGTTTAAGATCTTTCAATCCCGGCGTATCGGTTGAATATTGCCAATAGCTTATTTCAGCATCCAACATTTCCAGCATTTTTTTAGAACAGCCTAAACACTCACCTTGGCACATTTGTGCTTCATCTAAGTTGAGCGGAATAACCTGTTTAATCTGGGTTATTAAGGCCAGCATAGCCGTTTTAGAATCGGGTTTTGACATAGAAAATACATTCACAAACTGAGTGAGTGATTATATTAGCAGGGGTAAATGCAGATTAATTTGATCTAGGTTAGTGGAATACACATTTGGTTCGGCACGTATCTGTGTGAGCTAGATACCGCCTGAACCAAACGAGTTCGTCATTCGACGTAAAGGGATAGCAAATCGTGATATTGGGCTATCTATAAAGGCGAGTCGATTTCGGTATGGCGAGAAAAATGAGAACCGAATAAACCAACATGCCGTTATTTGTACTCAATGAGTACTAAATCAAACTTATTTATTTGACGACAAAAGCCATTTCATAAAGTTTAAGGCTTCGGTACGCTTTGAAAAAGTTTGTCTATTTTTACCTTGTCTATCGGTAAAAGCAATGGATGTTTTGTTGACTGAAATTGAATCTACAGGGAAGTTCACTGTGATTTCATGTCCGTTAATTTTGTATGACATAGGCCACACTCCTTTTAATTCAATTCACCCTTAGGTGAGTAAGTTGTAACAATAAAATATCCTTAGCATAATTGCGAAAGATGATACCAATGAGTCTTGAGGTTACCCATTCCATGATCATTAATCAAGAGATGCCTTATTGATAACTAATGCATATCAGCGATTATGTCAATGGAATATCTCAATTAGCCCAGTTGACCATAGCAAAGTGACAATACTATGACATGGGTTTAATTAAATAGTTCACTGTTTTTGAGTCGATGCAGAAAATCACTAACTCATTATTTTTGTGGGACTTACTTGTAGTAGGCTTTCTTCGTGAGGATCGTGTTTGTCATTGCTTACGCGAATGTACAAACCGATATAAAAAGGATAACGACAAGATACTTCTCAAAACGGCGGGCAGTATAACAGCAAAATTCCCGCTGGCAAGTTTATTTTTTACTCAGCGGGAAAAAGGCTTGTTGGTATTTTGTTGTAATTTTGCGTTTATCGGTTATTCACTCTGCCAGCTTATTTTTAATGTCAGCGAGATTAATAAATCAGCTCACCAATGGGATTCAATAATTTACTGAGCCCTTTGGTAAAATATAACGGCGCATCTAAAACTGTGTAGCAGAGGCAGCCTGACTGGGTTTTAGGTGAATGATGCGTGTTGCCATCTAAGATGATGAAATCGCCGGGAACATACTGCCCGTTGATGTCCGAAAATTCCCCCGCCAATAATAGGGTTAGCTCGTATCCCTTATGGGTGTGCTGCGGGATTTCACCTAAGGCGTCGATATGCAATAGGCTGGCGCGGGTATGGCTTTCATCCACATCGAAACGCATTCGGCTGACTTTACCAATCTGTTGCCACGGATGAGCAATATGTTGGCGAAATACTGTCGGGATCTCATAGCGCACGTGCTTATGATTAAGGGAAACCGTCGCTTTGGTAGGATAGTCGCTTTCAGCTGGCGTTGCTTCGGGCAAGTCCATAATATGCGACAACATTTGCTGCCAAGTGTCATCTTGTGCTGAATCTGTTTCGCTGATTAAAGCTTGTTTAGTGATGCTGCTCGGCGCTAAAAAGGCGAGTTCTGCCGCTTGCTCCGTAAAGCGGCTAGCTTGCGATTGGCATTCGTGGCAAAGGGCACAATGGGCCGCAATGGCAATTGACATAGACAACGGCAGCTCGCCTTGTGCATGGGCTAACAGCAAATCGGTATGGGGATGATGTTTAATCATGTTGCGTCTCCAAAAAGCTTTTCAGCTTTTCTAACCCCAATCTGAGTCGCGATTTTATCGTACCAATCGGGACTTTTAAGGCATCGGCTAATTCTTGTTGCGTGAGTTCTTGCATATAGATCCCTTGAACCACTTGGCGTTGGGGCAGGGGTAGGGCATCTAAGTGCGCGAGTAGCTTGGCGGTGAGTTTATGATCTGGGCCGCCTTCTTGACTGACGGCCACATCGTAAATAGGCCAAATATCATCTCCGAAGGCATCTTCACGGTTATGTTGGATGCGCCTGAGCATGTCGAAACACTGGTTGCGCATAATGGTAAAAACCCAGGTCGCCACCGAGCCTTTGTCGGCATTGTACAAATGGGCTTTGGTCCACACTAAGGTCATGGTTTCTTGCACCAGATCCATGGCCAGCCCTTGCTGATTTAAGCGTTGCAGACCGAATGCGCGAATTTTGGGCATAAAATGGCTGAACAATTCCGCAAAGGCGGCTTTATCCCGTTGATTCGCGACTCGTATAATGGCGCGCGTCAAAGGATCCGCATCTGTGATTGGCTCATTGGCGGTTGAAATAGTGCTATCGTTTTCCATAGCCATATCGATAGGGGATGTTAACTGCCTATCATAGCGATTTTGCGCTAAATGTGATTGAAAATTTTCCATTGTTGAGCTCTTTACTTAAGGTTCAATCCAGTCTGAACATCACAAAAGATGTTACGTCAGGGCCGACATTCGATAAGCATACAGAGCAATACGTGGCGCGCGGGAAGTTGGATCACTCAAGCGGATTGAATGACAGTATGTAATAAGTCCTGTGTCAGTTGATGATCTAACGCATTGATGCAAGTGTATTTCTCTGCTGCTTGCACCGGCAGAATTTCTAACCAGCGTTGGCACACCCAGGCGATATCTTCAAATTGTTCCACCTGATAATGTTGCAGGTGCAGGGGGAACTCCTTAAGTATGTTTTGCAGCATCTCACTCAAGTAACGCTCATCGTATTCAATCGGTGTACTCGGCCAATTATCGATAAGCTTCACCTCGGCGCGTTTTAATCCGTCCGACTCTATGCTGATATCGCCGAATGTGAAGCGTTGTTTTCCTTGAATGCTGATTCCGAGCATTCCATCGGGTAAGGTTTCAAAATCGATGATATGCACCAGCGTGCCGATGGGATAAAGGGTTTTGCCATCTTCCGATGTCATACACAGGCCAAAGCCATCCGCCGATTTTAGCGATTCAGCGACTAAGCGTTTATACCTAGGTTCAAAAATGCGCAACTGAGTATATCCCTCTGGTAATAAACAGATTGGCAAAGGAAAAAGAGGTAATTTCATAGTGGCCTCAAGTGAACTTATGTCTATATCATTACGTACCATATACAGAATTTGATCAGTGTACCAAGCAATAACCGATTCATTTAAGGGGATGAGATGAAGTTAAATCCATTCGAGAAAAAGTTAGTCCAGCATCCGCTGCGTTTTTGGTTGCAAAACCATGTTGAAGCGCCATTACTGACTTCTATGATGCCCAAACCCCTTCCTTATCTACGTCACGCCCTCGAAATTGGTTGTGGTTTTGGTAACGGAGTTCAGCTGATCCGCGATCATTTTGGGGCCGAGCAAGTGACGGCCGTCGATCTTGATCCTGAGATGGTCGCAGCCGCTAAAGCGCGCTGGCATGATTCACCCCATGGGTTAAGCCAATTGGCATTCAGTGTTGCCGATGCTACTGCATTGCCTTTTGCAAATATCCAGTTTGATGTGGTGTTCAATTTCGCCGTGTTTCACCACATTCCCGATTGGCAATCGGCGGTTGCCGAGGTGGCAAGGGTGCTAAAACCCAACGGTTACTTTGTTGTGGAAGATTTATACCGCGCTGCCATTTGCAATCCCTTGAGTCGACGGTTGTTTGAACATCCACAACAGAATCGATTTAACCATCAAGAATGGTTAACGGGACTGCGCCAAGGGGGATTTGAGATCCTCTGCGAGAGAAATCTTCTCAACCTTTCGGGCATGGTGCTGGCCCAAAAACGCATGGCATAAAGGGGATAAATTGCGGCGATAGCCGTAAGCGAATCATTTATTTATTGGGGCGCTTGCGAAGGATAAAGGATTGCCGAGTGATTGTAATTTTTAGATAAAATCGACTTATCGCATGGTTCTCATGGTGAGTTTACCGCTATAATTTAGCTTAATCCGTCACTGGTGAGGAAAGCTGTTCCTCCAAAGTAGAGAAGTCGCATTATGGCAAACGTGCTTGCAACCGTAGATCAACGAACCAAACTCGTCGGTGAAAATCGGCTCGAACTACTGCTTTTTCGAATTAACTCTACCCAGTTATTTGCGATTAACGTCTTTAAAGTCAAAGAAGTCGTCAAGTTACCGCCATTAAATTCTATGCCCGGCAGTCATCCCCATATTTTTGGGGTGGCGAATATTCGCGGCATGTCGATTCCCGTGATTGATTTGCGTTCGGCTATCGGTTTTAAACCTGTGCCTCCGGGAGATGATGCCAATATGATCATCACCGAATATAACCGCAGTGTGCAGGGCTTCTTAGTCGGTAAGGTTGAGCACATTATCAATATGACCTGGAGCGATATTATGCCGCCGCCTAAAACGGCTGGGCGTAATAATTACCTCACGGCCATTACCCGCATCGAATACCAAGGTCAGTCGCAACTGGTGTCGATTATCGATGTCGAGAAAGTATTAGCGGAAATCGTCCATTACGATATTCGTCTCTCCGAAGGGGTGTTAGATGAGAGCCTGTTAGACAAGATGCCCGGTAAGAAGGTGTTGATTGTCGATGACTCTTCAACCGCCAGACGCCAAGTGCGTGAGACCTTAGGCCAACTCGGGATTGAAATTATCGAAGCCTCAGATGGCTTGCAGGCATTGCATTTACTGCAAAAATGGCGCGATGAAGGCAAGAATGTCGCCCAAGAGCTTTTGATGATGATAACCGATGCCGAAATGCCGGAGATGGACGGCTACAAGCTGACCTATGAAGTGCGTAACGATAAGGCCATGTCGGACTTATTTATCACCTTAAATACTTCACTCAGTGGTAGCTTTAATAATGCAATGGTCGAAAAAGTCGGCTGCGACAGGTTTATTTCTAAGTTCCAGCCCGACTTGTTGGTGGAAGTGGTGCAGGACAGATTAAAACAAGTTATTGGCAAATAACGCCACTGATTTAACCGATTGCTCAATTACAGGTTTGAAACCCATAGGCCGTCCTAGCAACCTGCAATTGGCGGCCTTGTTATTTTCAGCACTCGATTTGAGTATTTCACTTGTGACTTGTGACTCGTACTATTGGTCGTAACTCGGGCTATTTGCAGTGATGTAGACGACTTACCGCGATATGGCTTATTGATTGAGTTCGGCTTTAACATCGGCAAGGACTTGGCGCTTCATTTCTTTGGCGGCGGCGATATAGATCCGCGCAAGCCTAAGGGCATAGTTAAATCTCTGCCTACCGACTAATCGGATAAGCTCGGCAAAAAATACGGGATCTAAGCAGAATTGTTGGCTGTAGTAGTGAATCGCCGCGGGTAAAGAGGTGTAAGTTACCCCATCAAACTCAAAGCGGGTACTGTCTAACTGGCATTCGAGTTCGACCCCTTCAAGTTGTATTGGCCAGCCCGGAAAGTTAATCCTGTCTCGGGCAATTTGATACATCATCCAAGCGCTTTTTTTAAAACCTTCAAACACTTTGCAGGAAAATTCAGACTCGGCTAACTCTTCTTCTGTCCAATTAATCCCAATAGCTAAGTGCTTGGCATAAATGCTCATTAGGGCATCTTTGACCGCCACTCGGCAATCCCAGATAGAGGTTAAGGTGTGCTTTTTAGCAAGTTTTAAGCATTCGGCGCAGCAAGGGACGGCCAATGCTGGGTGAGGCGCATGTGACTCAGCTTGATATTCCAATCGGTCTTTGCAGGGCTCGCCGCAAAACCAACAGAGGTGACGTTTATCGAAGGGAATGTCAATACAAGGGAAAGCGGACATCAAGAGCTAGATACCTCAGCCCTTGATGCCTTAAACATGCTGTTTTGGTTGATGGAATTAAACCTCTTCAACATCAACTAAATCTTTCGCCAGAACGATAGGATCTAACTCTAAGCAGTCTTCATCACTCTGCCAATCAACACCAATCAACACGCCATCATCGTTGAGATCCGATACCCAGTACTCGAGGAATTCTTCGAGGCTAATGGCTACCGCTTGGTAGTCTTTCCACTCTTCGGTGCAGTGAGACTTTGCCTGCGCTTCACTCGACCATAAAGGCATAACATCAGTATCTTCGAACTCGCCCGAGTCACAAACGACCCAGCCTTCGCCAGTTTCATCCATCAAACCCCAGAGTGTTTGATGTTCTTTTACGTTTTCGATAAAGCCAGCCAACGCCGCGTTGATTTCAGTCATGATAGGTCTCTTTGAAGTATGCTGTTAACTTGTCCATTATACGGCAACGGATAGATAGTCCAAGGGATTCTTTGCTAAGATTTTTTTGCTGTTGGTTAACTGAGCAATAAGTGAATTTATCCGGCGATTTGTGGTGATAAGCATTGTGTTAGCGGGCGCTATGGGTCAGGATGTGCCGAGCAGAGGCACCAATAAGGATTACTGATTGTTGGTGAGTATCTGACTTGATTTTCTGGGGGAGAAAATAGTTTCGTGGATGTTTGGCCGTTGCCCTGTTTTTTTGATCTATCAACACAGCTGCAACCTGTTTATGGCTAAATATCGTATCTCTCTTGGCTCGGGGTGATTCACCTCTTGCCTCGCTCAGCTAAGATACATTCTTAGCGCTGACTGTAGGAGTAATTGATTTGATCAAACTGAAAGGAATGTCCTATCTTGCCGCCAGCATCGCCGCGTGTGTGAGCTTAAGTGCGTGTTCGAGCGCGCCAACCTCCGGCGGTACGACTCAAACTGCGATCGCCGAGACGCAGGCCGCCGTGCAAGAAATGCCGCTCAGTGACACCATCGCCGCCCATGCTGCGGCATTCCCGACCTGTGTAGCTAACTTACAGGAGCGCGCACGTACCGAAGGCTTATCCGAAGCCACTATTCAAGATACAGTCGCCAGTTTGCAGTTTGTGCCTAAAGTGATTGAGCTTGACCAAGCTCAGCCCGAGTTTAGCCAAACCTTCAACAACTATTTTACTAAGCGGGCGACCGATTGGCGGGTGAATGAAGGCCGTCGTTTACTGAAAAAACACCGCGCGCTGCTCGATAAATTGGCGCAGCAATACGGTGTACCGCCACAATATATTCTGTCTTTCTGGGGACTAGAGACTAACTACGGTTCCTACAAAGGCAAAATGTCCGTGTTAGATTCTCTTGCTACCTTGGCCTGTGAGCCGCGTCGCAGTGGCTATTTTACGACTGAGCTGATGCAAGCGCTTAAGTTAAAAGAAAAATACGGCTTTGATAAGAGCACTATGGTAGGCTCTTGGGCCGGCGCTATGGGTCACACCCAGTTTATGCCCTCGGCCTATGCAAAATATGCCATCGATGGGGATGGTGACGGTAAGGCCGATTTGTGGAATAGCACCGAAGATGCACTCACCTCGGCGGCGAATTTTTTGCAGCATTTAGGCTGGCAACGTAATGAGCGTTGGGGGCGTGAAGTGATATTGCCGCGCAATTTCAGCTATGAAAACCTTGGTGCCAAACAGGCGCAGCCGCTATCCCAATGGGCAGCGCAATCTGTCGTGCAAAGTAATGGTCAGCCTTTACCGGCTATCGATATGAAGGCGGCGCTGTATTTGCCCTCGGGTCATACTGGCCCCGCGTTTTTAGGCTATGAGAACTTCAATGTGATCATGCGTTGGAACCGCTCTGAATTTTACGCCATTACCGTTGGTCATTTGGCCGATAGAATTAATGGTGGCGAACCACTAAAAGTGGCACCGCCCGAGCAACCACGTTTGAGTCGTGAGCAAATCAAACAGTTACAAACCAAGCTGAATGAATCCGGCTTCGATGTCGGAAAACCCGACGGCGTACTTGGGCGCAACTCTTCGGCGGGGATCCAAGCATTCCAGCGCAGTAAGAATATGATTGCTGACGGTTTCCCAAGCCCTGAGGTCTTTAGCGCATTGGGGATTTCACTCTAAAGTCTTTAGGTTGAGTCGTACTGACTGCGAATATTGCCGCAAGTGGCCTATGGTTTACTCAACCCATGCCACTTTAGACGCTGTGCTTGCTGATCCGCAGCCGCTTAAGCTTTGGTGATGTATCGCAGGGATAAAACAGTGGAGTGCAAAGGTCAGTTTTGTTAAGCTCGGCCGACATTTGAAATCGAGGCAAATCAAAGGATATTCGATGAGCATTAAAGACGATATGGTTGTGCAGTTTAACTACACTCTGCGCGACGAAAAAGGCGAAGTGATCGAGACGAACGAAGGTCGCGAACCTATTGCTTACTTACACGGCCATGACAACATGATGCCAGGTGTTGAGAATGCGATTAATGGTAAAGCGATTGGTGAAAAGTTCACTGTTACTCTGCCATGCACTGAAACCTATGGTCAACGTATCGAAGGTGAAGCGGCGCAGCAACGTGTGTCTGTGAAGCACCTGTTAGGCGCTAACGTGTGGAAGCCCGGCATGACGGCTGTGGTTCACACTGATCAGGGTCAACGTCAAGTGACTATCGTCAAAGTGGGTAAGTTTATGGCAACTGTGGATGTTAACCATCCATTAGCGGGCCGTGACTTAACCTTCGATATCGAAGTGGTTGGCGCCCGTGATGCGACCGATGAAGAAATCGCCCACGGTCATGCCCACGGTGTAGGCGGTCACCACCACTAATCTGTGTGGTTCTCCCATCAATATTCTGCTACAGCAGGGGTGCTCGGGAGTAATGACCAGATAAGTAAACAAAAGCCCAAACCTAGGTTTGGGCTTTTTTGTGCGCTAATACTTTGGTTTGCAATCCATGTTTGTAATCAAAGTCTCGCAACCACAGTTTCGTAATCAAAATCTCTCAATCAAGGTCGTGGCTTTTGTGTATAGGATTCACCGCTAAACTTATGCCCACTTTTCATGGCGAGGCTTGAGCACAGGCTTTCTGCGCTCAAGTCCAACAAACGCACCGCTTAATGAACATGCTCCATCGGTTTATCACTAAACATCATATCGAGACTCGCTTGGGTCTGTGGGTGGTAACCACTGCGGGCCGCCAAGTAAACGGTTTTTGCCCAGTCATAGTGCTCGCTGCTCGCCAGTTTTTGATACAAAGGCACAATCAGCCTGCGGCGGCCAATCTCGGTTAAATGTTGTTTCAGTGCCGGTAAGACACTGTAGTAACCGTTATCGAGGGCGAGGGCATACCAAGCAAAGGCGATTTCATTATTGTGCGTGCCAGTAAAATGAAAGGCCTTATCTAACTCGGCTAATTGCTGCTCAGTGAGATTTAGCCTCGGCATTTCATTAATAAAGCGTAGCCATTGATGCACTGTCCAGCCCTGAGTGTTCAGAGCGCTGGCATCACGTTTGCCCTTTAACCAGGCTTGGCGCTGAGCATCGATATCATCGAAGGCGTGTGAGTTGGGTGGCACTAAAAAGCTGGGTAAACCTTGTCCCTCCACCCAAGTATCCACTTCGGACTCGCTGACGATATTGGGATATTTCTGCAATAACTGCTGCGTGAGGTAATTGCGGAACTGCTCTGTGGTAATGCTTTGAAACGCAAAGTGATCGAAGTAGCTTTTCACAAAGGTGTCGAACCGTTCGCGGCCAAATTTTTGCTCGAGGAAGCGCAGAAATAATTGTCCTTTCACATAGGGGACGCCGCTAAAGGCATCGTCGGGATCGCGATCGCCTAAGTCAATATGCAGCACTGAATCGCTGGCGGGTAACTCGGCTAATTCGGCCAACAGCTCTGAGTAACCAATGGTTTGCTCCATTAGGGCGCGGTCGCTGCCATAGAGATCTTCCATAATGCGGTTTTCCACATAGGTGGTAAAACCTTCGTTGAGCCAGAGATCGCGCCAGGTGGCGTTAGTGACTAAATTGCCCGACCAAGAATGGGCCAGCTCGTGGGCGATTAAACTCACTAGGCTTTTATCTCCCGCGATGACCGTGGGGGTAATAAAGGATAAACGTGGATTTTCCATCCCACCGAAGGGGAAACTCGGCGGAAGGATCAACAAATCGTATCGGCCCCAACGGTAATCGCCGTAGCGTTTGGCGGCGATGGCAATCATCTCTGGCGTATCGGCAAATTCTTTGCTGGCCTTGGCAAGCATTTCGGGCTCGGCCCAAATGCCTGAGGTGTCGTCTAAGGCGGCAAATTGCAGATGTCCTGCGGCAATGGCAATCAAGTAAGCTGGAATCGCTTGTGGCATACTGAATTGAGTTTGCGTCGCAGACACGCTCTCTCTATCGGCACTCATCACGACACTAATGCCTTGCTTGGCTGTGACAGTGGCGCTGTAGGTTTGGCGCACTGCGGGCGTATCTTGCAGCGGGATCCAGCTTCTGGCATGGATGGCTTGGCTTTGGCTAAACATAAATGGCCATTGCTTACCTTGGGTTTGCTCTGGAGTCAGCCATTGAATGCCTGATGGATTCTTGGAGGTATGATAATTAACTTTGACTTTAGCGACTCGCTCTTGAGGCAGATTGATGGTGAGCGCTGCGCCTTTGACCTTATCGGCTGCACCTAAACTAAAGGGCACGGATTGCCATTGGCCGTTTGCATCTAACATGCTGACACTGTTAATCGTAAGGTCACGTGTATCGAGCACTAGTACTTTTCCGGTCTGATGCCAATCCAGTTCGAGAATCGCGTCCCCCGAGAGTTGCTGCTGCGCAAAATCTACGTTTAATGCCAATGCGATGTGATGAATGCTCACTTGCTGGTAATTGGCAAAGGTCAGCTCATCGGTGACAGAGTGCATTTGGCTGGCGGTGACGCTGGCTAGGCTGGTATTCGGTAAGGCATTGGCCGCATTGGCATATTGTACTAATGGCAGCAGCATCAAGAGTGCGCTGCTAATGAGGGTACGACGGGATAAAAACATATAACCACCCAGTGTTGTGATTCTTGTTATGGCGTAAAGCGTACTAGCCGTGAGCGGACTTGCATCGCAGATGCGGGATTTTACTCGAACTGCTCTGCTTTGGGGCACTTTAGCTGACACTAAAATGTAATTAAACTTTATCTACACTGTGGGATTACCATTGCTAAATGGCTTGGCTAAGAGTCTATGCCGAGCGGATAAGGATTTGACGTAAGCGCACTCAAACCGAGCGATGTAGATTTTATGTCGATGGGTAGACCTAAGCTTGCTCAACCTATGGCGTGTCTGTGATCAACGGTAGTGCGAGTTTAAAAGTTCATCCTTGGCGAAATAACTTTGCTATTATGGCGCGTTTTAACAGTGACTATCACGAGAGCGGAATAGCTATGTTAGTGGAATTTTCTCAGGGTAAGTTGATTGCCACTGAATTTGAAGTGCAGATCCGGCTGAACATGGCCAATGTGGTGCTTCAAGCCGCGGCCGAAGACATCAGCCTTAGGCAGGAGCCGCCGATGATCATCGCCAATGGCGGCGGCGTGCGTTGGAGCATTAAATTAGATAACACCAACCAGCTCGATGCATTGCAAGCTCTCCTTGGTATTGATTATCTGTAAAGCGCTCGCAGGGCGAGCATAATAACTTTTGATTTATAAGGGATTTGTCAGTATGACACTTGAACGTATTGTGATTGAGCCTCAAGCTGAGGCGACGGCTGCGGTGATTTGGTTACACGGTTTAGGGGACTCGGGCGCAGGGTTTGCACCTGTGGTTCCAGCATTAGGCTTGCCAGCGGGACACAGCATTCGCTTTATCTTCCCCCATGCGCCAGAGCAAGCGGTGACCATCAACGGCGGTTACATTATGCGCGCTTGGTATGACATTAAAAGCATGGATTTGCACGATAGAGCCGATATGCAGGGCGTGATGGCCTCAGAGCTGAGTGTACAGGCCTTGATTGACGAACAAATCGCCGCGGGGATCCCCAGTGAGCGCATCGTCTTAGCCGGATTTAGCCAAGGCGGGGTGATGAGCTTATTTACAGGATTACGTTATCCTCAAAAACTCGCAGGAATTATGGCACTCTCCTGTTATTTACCGACGGGTGATGTATTACCCAGCCAATTAAGTGCAGCCAATGCGAAAACGCCTATTTTACATCAGCACGGTGAACAGGATGATGTAGTGCCACTATCCGCAGGTTTATTAGCGAAAGATGCGTTAATGGCCGGAGGATATTCGGTGCAATGGCAAACCTACCCGATGCCGCATTCGGTTATCCCGGTACAATTGAAAGCAATAAGCACTTGGTTACAACAGTGTTTTGAAATGTAGAAAAATCTAAATGCCGATAAAAACACCATGCGGTAAATTAAATTTTGGTTGCATGGTGTTTTATATAGAGAACAATCCATTATATTGCCAACGCTATCTAAGTTGCTTAAATTAAAGCGTTAAATCTTTTCTTTTTAAATGCCTTCCCCATTAGATTGTGAAATAAAAAATAAGTCGTTTAGCTTATTTTTTATTTGAAACAAATCTGTCTTAAAACTCATTAAAGATCCCACATTAAAGTCACGTTTATTAATAAAAATGACACAATTCGTCTTTATTCTTTGTTATTATGCGTGGCGCGAGAGTCGATGGTACTCGCACAATCTATCTATGATAAAATAATTAAAATCAAGGGGTTGATGTAATGACAAATAAGCTTATTAAAGGATTAATTGCGACTGCAGTGCTTGCTGCGCTAGCAGGTTGTAATAGTGATGATGATAATACTAAAGTACCAACAACCTGTGCCGAAGCGGGCAGCGCTTGTAAAACATTTACCGTATTACACACCAACGATAACCATGGCCGTTTCTGGGAAAACAGTGATGGCGAATATGGTATGGCGGCTCGTAAAGCTCTAGTCGATCAAATTCGCGCTGAAGTCAGCAAGAATGGCGGCCAAACATTATTATTATCTGGCGGTGATATTAACACCGGCGTACCAGAATCTGATTTACAGGATGCGATTCCTGACTTTACTGGTATGAACAAAATTGGTTACGACGCAATGGCAGTCGGTAACCATGAATTCGATAACCCATTATCTGTTTTAGATATGCAGCGTCGTTTAGCCGAATTCCCAATGCTGGCGGCAAACATTTACCGTAAAAACGCTGAGGGTGGTCAAGGTGAGCGTTATTTCGAGCCTTACAAAGTGTTCGATATTAACGGTCTTAAAGTGGCTGTGATTGGTTTAACCACCGAAGACACTGCAAAAATCGGTAACCCAGAATTTATCAGCGATTTGATTTTCACCGATCCTAAAGTGGAAGTGGCGAAAGTTATCAAAGAAATTAAAGACGCCAAAGCGGCTGATGTGATTTTCGCAACGACTCACATGGGTCACTATGCCGACGGTCAAAACGGTAGCAACGCCCCTGGCGACGTCGCAATGGCGCGTGCGTTGAATAAAGGCGACTTACAAGTTGTTATCGGTGGTCACTCACAAAACCCAGTGTGTATGGAACCGGGAACTGACAACACGTCTTACGCGAGCTTCAAACCTGGTGATGATTGTGCGCCAGACCAGCAAAACGGCACTTGGATCATGCAAGCCCACGAATGGGGTAAGTATGTTGGCCGTGCGGATTTCGAATACTTCAATGGCGAACTGCACTTAGCCAGCTACAAGCTGATCCCTGTGAACATGCGTAAACTGGACGAAGCTGGCAAGAAAACCACTGAGCTGGCTGGTACTAAGATTGAGCCAGATGCTGAGTTAAAAGAGCTGCTGTCTTACTACCAAGAGAAAGGCCAAGCTAAGTTAGACGAAGTGATTGCGACTACCGATGCGCTGCTCGACGGTGAACGTGCAAACGTACGTAACAAGCAAACCAACTTAGGCCGCATGTTAGCCATGGCACAAAGCGGTAAAGTGTCTGCTGACTTTGGTGTAATGAACTCAGGTGGTGTGCGTGCATCTATCGAAGCGGGCGACATTACCTACCGTCACGTGCTGACGGTTCAACCTTTCGGTAACATGGTCACCCTGAACGAAATGACGGGCACTGAAGTCGCGGCTTACTTAGGCGCTGTGGGCAGTATCCAAATCGGTTCTGGTGGTTATGCGCAGATCACTGGCGTGAAAATGACCATCGACTGTGTGGCTAAAACGGCTAATATCAGCGAAATCAACGGCAAAGAGTTCAGCGCAACGGCAAACTATAAGTTCACCGTACCTAGCTTTAACGCTGCAGGTGGTGATGGTTATCCAAAACTGGCTAGCCCAATCCAAACAGGTTTTGTGGATGCGGACTTACTCTATTCATTCTTGAAAGAGAAACAAACAATCGTTGCTGCTGACTACAATCCAGTGGGCGACATTGTTTACGAAAACTCAAACAGTGTTGAAGGCTGTAAGCTGTAATCACTTGCGATAAATTATCGTAAAAAATGCCACTCATTTGAGTGGCATTTTTATTGGTAAACTGACTGAGAAAACGATAAAGCCTAAAGCTGTTAATGGCTTAGCCTAAGCTCATGGCGATGCTCATGCTGATAATGCTCGGCGCAGCTACTGCAACGTTGCTCGGTGGGATCTTGAGTTAAGCGCTCGGCTTCGATTTCAGTTTCGCAATCTGAGCATAGGCCGTATAAGCCTAAGTCGAGTTGACAGAAGGCGGCATCGAGGCGGTTTAAACGACAAAATAGCGGATGTTCTGCGAGGTGACTCTGTGCCAGGCGGTCAATTAACTCGCCTAAGCTGAGATTGGCATAATGCGCCCCAAGTATTTCAATAAACTGAGGGAGCGCGCCGATTTCCTTCCTTAGATTAGCTTCAAGCTCTGACAATTCTTGTCTGATATGGGTGGTGCTCACGTAAAATCGCCTGTTTTATCTGACTCTGGACATTCAGTCTAATAGTTCCACTATCAACGACTATGATAAAGATCAAGTATCTGTCCGATTTGCAGGGATTTAGTGGTGTTTAAAATAAATTTCACCACTTTCTCATGGGATTATCCTATGCGTTATCAGTGGCTATTCGCCTAGGCGCTGCTGCGCCTCTTCCAGCACTCGCACAATTTCCTCTGTGGTTTTATAGATGCGTAGCTCCCTAAACAGGGTGTCCGCCTCGGGGTATTGGCGATTCAAATAACTAAACCACTGCTTAATTCGCGCCGGATAATAATCACTCTTACGGCCGCTCAGCTCGCGTTGGGTGTAGCTTAGCATCAAGCCTAAGGTGTCAGCCCAGCTGTAAGGCGCCGCGCCAGTCTTAATGGTATCGGCAAGATTGGGCAGCGAAATGGCGCCGCGACCTATCATAATACTGTCGCAGCCCGTCACCGCCATACAACGCTCGGCATCTTCGCGGTTCCAAATCTCACCATTAGCAATCACTGGAATGGGCAAACGCTCGCGCACTTCGGTGATGTATTCCCAGTAGGCGGGCGGTTTGTAACCATCGACCTTACTGCGTGCATGGATAGCCAGTTCTGTCGCGCCCGCTTCATACACGGCCAGCGCATTTTCCATAAACAGGGATTTATCTTCGTAGCCTAAACGAATTTTCGCCGTCACTGGATGTTCGGCGGGCACGGCTTGGCGCATGGCGCGCACAATGTCGTGAATCGTATTAGGGTATTGCAGCAACACCGCGCCGCCATTACTGCGGTTCACCATTTTAGCGGGGCAACCAAAGTTTGCATCGACACCGTGGGAGCCAAGCTCAATCGCGCGCATCGCGTTTTCGGCCATGCAGTTGGGCTCTTGCCCTAAAAGCTGTACACGAACCGGCGTGCCCGAGGGGGTAAAGCCGCCTTTGAGCAGTTCTGGGCAGAGTTTGAGAAACACTTTTTCGGGTAAGAGTTGGTCAACCACGCGCACAAATTCGGTGACGAGCAAATCGTAGGGATTAATTGAAGACAAAATATCCCGCATTAAGTCGTCAACCACGCCTTCCATCGGAGCCAAAATTACGCGCACTGCAACAAACCCATATCCAGTTTCAAAGGGCGTGCATTCTATCCTATTGGACTGTGGTTACAAAGCATTGCGAGGGAAGGGTAAGAGCTGTTTTTGGGGATTTTTACGACTAAATTCTGTTTCCTATCAGCATATTTTGATTATTTCTGTGATTTGGTGATATTTTTTGAAATGAAACCGAGATGGGGCGGGTCTTTTGCAGTAAGCCAGCTACAACACTGTTGTTGGCCACCATTAATCAAGAATAAGGAAGAAACATATGAAGTCAGTTAAGCAAACAGCCGTTGCAGTTGCGTTAGGTACAGTGGTGGTCGGTTCCGCGTTCGCCGTGAATGCGCAAACCAACCCATTCGGATTTGAAACCATGGAAGCTGGTTATCAAATCGTCGGTTCAGAAGGTAAATGCGGTGAAGGTAAATGCGGCGGCGATATGAAAAAAGCTGCAGCCGAAAAAGCCAAAGAAGGTAAGTGTGGTGAAGGCAAGTGTGGTGGCGAGATGAAGAAAGCCGCCGCTGATAAAGCCCACGAAGGTAAATGCGGTGAAGGTAAATGTGGCGGCGATATGAAGAAAGCTGCTGCCGATAAAGCTCACGAAGGTAAGTGTGGTGAAGGCAAATGCGGTGGTGATATGAAAAAAGCCGCTGAAAAAGTCGAAGCTAAGGCCGACGCAGTCAAAAAAGAAATGAAATAAGCACGAGTCGAGACTATCGAGCTTCAGCTCTACACTTGGCCAGCCTCAGCTGGCCTTTGTTTCGCAGCATTCGAGTGTGGGCTTGCCAGAACGAAAAGGTAATATCGACAGGTCAATACACCCTAGGTAAAAGGTGAAAGCAATGCAAGAGAGTGGATTGGTTGGATTAGGCTTACGGCGTGAAATGCTCAGTGAGTTTTGCCAAGCGCTGCCAACGGCTATCGATTTTTTAGAGGTCGCCCCTGAAAACTGGATGACGCTCGGTGGAAAATACGGCAAGCAATTTAGGCAGCTTACTGAGCAACATACTTTTTTCTGCCATGGTCTGTCACTCTCTATCGGCAGTCCTGCTCCCTTAGATTTGGAATTTGTCCGCCAAGTGAAGGCGTTTATGGATCTGCACCAAATCGACGTCTATTCGGAGCATTTAAGTTATTGCTCGGGTGGTGGTCATTTATACGATCTGATGCCCATTCCCTTTACCGATGACGCCGTTAAGCATGTGGCGAGGCGGGTAAAACAGGTGGAGGATATTTTAGAGCGGCCTTTGATCCTCGAGAATATTTCCTTTTATGCCACGCCGAGCGCGCAGATGAGTGAGCAGGCGTTTTTGACCGCAGTGTTAGAGGAGGCCGACTGTAAGCTGCTGTTAGATGTGAATAATATCTATGTGAACTCGATAAATCATCAATACGATGCCGAGGCTTATTTAAAGGCCATGCCAACGGAGCGCATCGCCTATTTGCATATCGCAGGGCATTACCAACAGTCCGAAACCTTGCTGATCGACACCCATGGCAGCGACATCAACGATCCGGTTTGGGCATTGTTGGATAAGTGCTATGCCCAGCATGGCGTCTTGCCGACACTGCTCGAGCGTGACTTTAATCTGCCTGAAACGGTGCAGTTATTGGATGAGATTAATCAAATCCATGCCTATCAAGCGCGGGCGAAAAATCGTTTAGACAAGAGGATTGCCTGATGGATTTTACGCAAGTACAACAGTCTTTTATCGATTATATTCGCGATCCCCAAAATCCTGTGCCGAGCGGTGTGCCCTTTGAGCGGATGCAGGTTTACAGAGAGCTGTTTTTTAATAATGTGATGGGTTTTGTGTCTAATGCCTTTCCCGTTCTTAAAAGTCTTTATAGCCATGCACAATGGCAAGCCTTAGTGCAGGCTTTTTTCAGTCAACACGATTGTAAGTCCCCAATTTTTATTGATATTGCCGGAGAATTTTTACAATTCCTGCAATTTGAATATTCACTAGCAGAAAGTGATCCGCCTTTTATGTTGGAGCTAGCGCACTATGAATGGCTTGAGCTTCGAGTGGCAACGGCGCAACAAGTTGACCAGCAAGAGCGACTGTCCAGCGCAGATATTTTACAGCGTAATTTGTGTTTAGCGGCAACGGCGAGTGTGGCTCAGTACCAATATCCGGTGCAGCAGATCCGCCAAGATTATCGCCCCACAACGCCGCTGCCACAGCCGGTGTTTTTTTGCCTCTATCAGGATGAGGCGGGCGAGGTGGGCTTCTTACAATTAACGCCGCTAAGTGCGCAAGTGCTGGGATATTTGGCAGAACAAAAGCAGAGTCGCCTCGATGACATACTGAACTGGCTGCAAGGGATTTATCCGCAAATGCAACCGGAGATCTTAACCCAAGGCTGTATTCAGTTACTCGAACAGCTCGCCGTTAAAGGGATAGTGCGCGGAATTTAAGCTGCATGTTGCTAAAATCAGCAAAATAAATGCAATAACCTTACATAAAAAGGGTTTTTGTTGATTTGACAAACCGCTACAATGGCGCCCGTTTTGTGATCTTAATCACTGTACGATTCCTGCGCACTTATCTTTGCACACATTTGAGGAGCTGTAATGAGCAGTCAGCCATTTAAAGACCCATTTAACTTTATGTATTTTATTGGTTTTATTTTAGTCTTACTGTTGCCGACGCTACCAGCAAGCCTGACTTGGTTAAAGCAATTAGGCTTAATTTAAGCAGGTTTTAATCTCAAATTGAGTATACTACTGGCCACTCTTTGAGTGGCTTTTGTTTTTCAGGTTTGAGGCATCAACATACTATGATCATTTACAAACTATGATATTGAAACGCGGTTTGTTTTTATTGATAGGTTGCTTGGCGTTGGGCCTTGGACTGCTAGGTATTGTATTGCCTCTGTTGCCGACAGTGCCGTTTATTCTATTGGCGGCTTTTTGTTTTGCCCGCTCAAGCGAGCGCTTACACCAGTGGTTGATGACACACCCTTGGTTTGCCGATGCGCTGACCCAATGGCAACAACACAGGGCGATGCGCCCCGGCCTTAAACGCCGAGCGATGTTGCTCACGGGACTCAGTTTTAGCGTTAGCATTTTGGTGGTCCCGATTGTATGGGTGAAGTTGCTGCTGCTCACCATGGCTTGCGGATTACTTTGGTATCTTAAAACCATTCCTGAAATCGAATCCTAGTGTAGGGCGTGTTGATGTTTCGAGATTAAATTTTGTTCGTTCTGGCAAGTTTGTGCTCGCGAAACGAGGAATGACGTGTAGTAATTCTACTCAAATGACGAGCGGCTCTTATGACAGAAAGTAAGAGCAAATGCTTGCCAGACGAACCCTTCGGGCAGCGTTTGGTTGACGTTTCTGCTGCGTTATTGTCCGTTTATGTAGAATAACTACACAGCACGGACTTTGCCTTGCATAAACGCCAGCCAAATAGCTGCAAAAATAACCCTGAAACGTCAACACACCCTATGGAAGCACATTTGATCTAAGGCACAAATTGGTAACCAATTCGTCACTTGAATACGCTGCTTATTGCAACTCAAACCAAAGCGGCATAAGCTTTGTGCGAATTATTAAAGCTCGTCCACACTCGCTGTGGACGTTTTGTTTTTACCGCCAGCAGTTACGCGTGGCGAAACGATTAAGTTAAATTAAATGGCTATGAATACAGAAACCTTATCCTTGATAAAGCAAAGCATTAAAACGATTCCTAATTATCCTAAGGAAGGGATTCTATTTCGCGATGTGACCAGTCTGCTGGAAAATGCCGCGGCCTATAAAGCGACTATCGATTTATTAGTTGAGCAATATCGCAATAAAGGCTTTACCAAGATTGTGGGCACTGAAGCCCGTGGTTTCTTATTTGGTGCGCCTTTAGCACTGGAATTAGGCATTGGTTTTGTGCCTGTTCGTAAGCCTGGTAAGTTGCCACGCGCGACCATTAGCCAAAGCTATGAGCTGGAATATGGCCACGATAGCCTTGAAATCCATACCGATGCGATTACCGCGAATGACAAAGTATTAGTGGTTGACGATTTGCTGGCCACTGGCGGCACTATCGAAGCCACAGTCAAACTTATCCGCCAACTGGGCGGTGAAGTGCAAGATGCGGCTTTTGTGATTTCATTACCCGATCTCGGTGGCGAAGCCCGCTTAACGGCCTTAGGTCTTGAGTTGGTTAAACTTTGTGAGTTTGAAGGCGAATAATTCTTCAGCCAAAGGCGCCTAGGGATAGTTTAATGGCATGTCGTTAATTGACATGTTATCTTGCAACTATCTCGGGGCGCGATCCCCTTTTTTGTACCAACATTCTTGTCATGCACATTGGGGAGTTCCATGTCATATCAGGTGTTAGCCAGAAAATGGCGCCCTGCCACATTCGAACAGATGGTCGGCCAAAGCCACGTGTTGCACGCGCTCACGAATGCGTTAACGCAACAACGTTTACACCATGCTTATCTTTTTACGGGTACTCGCGGTGTGGGCAAGACCAGTTTGGCGCGCCTCTTCGCTAAAGGCCTCAACTGTGAAAAGGGCGTAACGGCTTCCCCCTGTGGTGTGTGTGGCAGCTGTGTCGAAATTGCCCAAGGCCGCTTTGTTGACTTGATCGAAGTCGATGCCGCCTCGCGCACTAAGGTCGATGACACCCGTGAACTCTTAGATAATGTGCAATATCGTCCGACCCGTGGCCGTTTTAAGGTCTACCTGATTGACGAAGTACACATGCTCTCCCGCAGCAGTTTTAATGCACTGCTAAAAACCCTCGAAGAACCGCCAGAGCATGTGAAATTTTTGCTGGCGACGACCGATCCGCAAAAGCTGCCGGTGACTGTGTTATCCCGCTGTCTGCAATTTAATTTAAAGAGCTTAACCCAGCAGGAAATTGGCACTCAGCTACAGCATATTTTAACCCAAGAGCAATTACCCTTTGAGCACGAAGCCTTAACTCTGCTCGCCAAAGCGGCCAATGGCAGTATGCGCGATGCCTTAAGTTTGACCGATCAAGCTATTGCCTTCGGTGGTGGCACAGTAATGCTCAATCAAGTGCAATCTATGCTGGGTAGCATCGATGAGCAGCATGTGCTGCGCTTACTCAAAGCCTTAACCGATGCCGATATTGGCGTTTTGATGCAAAGCTGCGCACAGGTGCTCGCCTATGGCGCGGACGCCCAAGAAGTGCTGCGCAGTTTACTGGAATTATTGCATCAAATTACCCTGACGCAATTTGCTCCTGCCGCGGCGCAGCAATCCCTTTACAGCGCGCAAATTCAAGCCTTTGCCGAGCAGTTAGCGCCGGAACAAGTGCAGTTGTATTACCAGATTTTACTGACTGGTCGTAAAGACTTACCCCATGCGCCGGATCCTAAATCGGGCCTCGAAATGGCGTTACTAAGGGCAGTGGCATTTGTTCCCGAAAAGCCCGTGAAACGTTGGCAGGTTGGAGACGCTGCTAAGGTGAGCTTACCAGCTCAGCAGTCAATGTCTGCGACGCCCGCATCAAATATGCCTGTGGTAGAACAGACAGTTAATCAGGGAGTGGCTGAAAAAAAAACTCCGCTAACCGCTGAGCGTGACTCACAGGCTCTGCCACAAGCGGCAATCTCTGAGTCTATAGCTGAATCGAATGAATCTTCAGCTTCTCAAGCCGAAGCCGCAGAGCAAGCTGTACCCGAGGATGCTTTAGTTGGCGAGGATGCACTTGATGAAGAGTCTACACTCAACGCGGCTTTGATTGCTGAGCAGCAAGTGATCTTAAGCCAAGCCCAAAGCCAAGGCTTTGGTGCAAGTACCGAGGCGGTATCGCGTACTGAGGCCGTCTTAATTTCAGAATCAAGCCCTAATTCAAAAACTGACGCAAGCTCAGAATCAAGCCCTGAACTGAGCTCTGTTTCTACGCCTGCATCGAATCTTGATGCTGAGCATAATCAAGCGGCGATGGTGGATCCCGAAAGCTCTGGCGATAAGCCTTCTCCTGCGGTGTTAACAGAACCCGTTGCCTTATCTTATGATGATGTCGAGGACGATACTCAAGCGAGTGTTAATCAGAGTGCAGATGCGCTAGCGCCAGATGAATATTCTGCAGAGGATTTCGGACAATACAATTATGCCGCCGCGCCGCTCGATGCCTATCAGGATGATTATTCGCAATTTATGGCTGAGGAGCAGGGCGGGTTCTCTGGGATGGAAGATAGCTCGTTGATGAGCGACAGTGCTCAGTCTATCGACCATAGTGATGTTGTGCATGAGTCTGCCAATGACCCCAAATCGCAGTCTTTTGCCGACAATTCAGTTTCAACAACTCCTCCAGTTTCAACAGCTACTGTATCCCTCGAGGATGACGATATTTTATCGGCGGTATTAGCGGCACGCGACTCCTTACTCTCCGATCTCGATGCGCTCAGCACCAAGGAAGGTGATGGAAAAAAGCCAGCAGCGGAAGTTAAGCTTAAAACCCCAGGCCAGAGTGCGCATACCGCGCCAGTTTCTAACGCGGCATTAAATAACACGTCCTCAGTTGATGCATCTATTGAGCCGCAAGTCGCTAAAAACGCGTCTGATAACGAGTTTGAGCTGCCCTTTGATGATGATTTCGACGCCGAGCTCCATCTTGAGTCACAGTCAAATGTTACGCCAACTCCGCCGCTTGATCCGAACGATCGCCCGCCTTGGGAAGAGGCGCCCGTCGCGGCGATGGATGAAGCCAATGCGCCCGCTGCAAGTGTTAACCTACAGACTGAAACCCCTGTCGCGCCGCAAACAGCTGTTGAGGATTTAGGCGCTGCGCCCGTTGCCGCTCAAACATCGCCAACGGACAACGAGGCGACACGGGTTGTGCAAGCGTTAGAGCAAGTGGCAGTACAAGAAAGCGAGCCAGCTGCGCAAAGCCTTGAGCCAAATACGCAGCCTCCTCAGGCGCAGGAACTTATACAGCCACAAACTCAACCACTAACTCAGCAGCTAACTCAGCAACCGGCATCGGTGCAGTCACAGTCAAGTGAGACGGTTTCTCCTGCGTCATCCACAGCATTAACATTGGCGCAATCGATTACTGGTCATCCCTTAGACTTGCACTGGTATAAGCTCATGGCGAGCCTAGAGATTGGCGGCCGTGTGCGTCAGTTGGCGGTAAACTCGATTTGTCAGCTGCAGGCTAACCCCTTGCCATTGCTGCTTAAACCCGACCAAAAACACTTGGCGGCGCCCGTGGCGATTGAGCAGCTCGAGCATGCATTGACAGCGGCATTGGGGAACCCGAGGCAGATTGAGGTGGTCATAGGAAGCGATCCTTCGAGGGAAACGCCCTTAGAGATGCGCAAACGTTTTCACCAAGAGTTACTGCAACAGGCACGTCAATCGCTAATGATGGACGATAATGTGCAATGGCTGATTAACCGTTTTGGCGCCGAGCTGGATCAGGATACCTTACTCTATCCGCCAGAATTATTAGCTCAGCGTAGCGGACTTATTCCCGCACTGCCTGAGCCCGAGTAATATTTCCTCAGTGCATTTGCTGCATGGAGTGGCAGAGTTTGTTAAAAACTCGCTATCAAGATCATAAGTTTAGCGATGGGATATCGGCATTGATTGCCAATCCCATTTATTTCAGTAAGATTAGCCAGCTTAAAAGCTTGCGACTAACCCTAATAGAAGAGAAATGACTATGTTTGGAAAAGGCGGTATGGGCAATCTGATGAAACAAGCCCAGATGATGCAAGAAAAAATGGCAAAAATGCAGGAAGAAATTGCCCGCATGGAAATGGTCGGTGAATCAGGTGCGGGTCTGGTTAAAGTGACCATGACTGGCTCACACACAGTACGTAAAGTCGAAATCGATCCAAGCTTGATGGAAGACGATAAAGAGATGTTAGAAGATTTGATTGCAGCAGCGTGTAACGATGCCGCGCGTCGTATCGAAGAAAACCAAAAAGCCAAAATGGCCGAAGTGACTGGCGGTATGCAATTACCACCAGGCATGAAAATGCCATTTTAATTGAGATAGACAATGAAATTTAGTCCACTGCTTGACGAGTTAATTCAGTCCCTGCGCTGTTTGCCAGGGGTTGGGCCTAAATCGGCTCAACGTATGGCGTTTCAATTGCTTGAGCGCGATAGAAAAGCTGGGCTTAAATTAGCCTCGGCGCTGTCGAGTGCCATGAGCGATATCGGTCATTGTCAGTCTTGCCGAACCTACACTGAAGAAAGCCTCTGTCCGATTTGTGCTAGCCATAAACGCGGCTCCTCGTCGACGATTTGCGTGGTCGAAACGCCGGCCGATGTGTTAGCCATTGAAGCGGGTGGACATTTTACCGGTCGCTACTTTGTATTGCTGGGCCATTTATCACCACTCGATGGGGTGGGGCCTGAGGAGTTAGGCTTGGCGCTATTAGAGCGTCACTTAGCCTCGGGCGATGTTGCCGAGCTGATCCTCGC
The DNA here is from genome assembly GCF_003129585.1 of Shewanella sp. BC20. Taxonomy (NCBI): domain Bacteria; kingdom Pseudomonadati; phylum Pseudomonadota; class Gammaproteobacteria; order Alteromonadales; family Shewanellaceae; genus Shewanella; species Shewanella sp. BC20. Next base: position 279,624 of record NZ_NHRI01000002.1, read on the forward strand.
GACCAATCCAACGGTAGAAGGTGAGGCCACCGCCCACTTTATTGCCGATATGGCACGGCGCCATAAGGTGGTGATCAGCCGTATCGCCCACGGCGTTCCAGTGGGTGGCGAGCTGGAATATGTCGACAGCACCACCTTAGCGCTGTCCTTCAATGGGCGTATCCCGCTGTAGCGTGTGATGGCCTAAAGAGAAAACCCGCCAGTCCTGTGCTCGCGGGTTTTTATTTTATGGGCGCAGGATGATGTGAATAAAGAGTATTAAGCACATGCTCTTAGTGTTGTTGTTCGCCGCGTTAGCCTCACTTGTTTAAGACTAACTGCCAAATATCTAGGCTATTGGCCGTGTTTTCGCCCAAGATTGCCTTATTTTTCGCCATTTGATCTGTGATTTTATCTCCCCCCTTGAAAAGTGGATTTACAGCCCCATTTTATTAATCACTAAGCGTTTGCTTTAACCAAATTGCGTAACAAATAAGGAAAATTTCATGTCACAACAAGAAACTCATGGTTTTCAAACTGAAGTCAAACAGCTGTTGCATTTGATGATCCATTCTTTGTATTCCAACAAAGAAATTTTCTTGCGTGAACTGGTCTCCAACGCTGCTGATGCGGCCGATAAGCTGCGTTACCTTGCGTTGACCAACGACGCACTATACGAAGGTGACGGTGAGCTCCGTGTGCGTATCAGCGCAGACAAAGAAAAAGGCACTGTGACCATCGAAGACAATGGTGTCGGTATGACCCGCGATGGCGTGATTGAGCATTTAGGCACGATCGCCAAGTCGGGCACCGCCGAATTCTTCAAAAACCTCTCAGGCGAAGCCTCAAAGGATTCGCAGCTGATAGGTCAATTCGGTGTGGGCTTCTATTCCGCCTTTATCGTGGCGAAAAAAGTCACAGTACGCACCCGTGCGGCAGGCCATAAGCCCAATGAAGCCGTATTGTGGGAATCGGAAGGTGAGGGCAGTTTCACCGTCGATACCATCACTAAGGCGAGCCGTGGTACAGAGATTACCCTGCACCTGCGTGATGAAGAGAAAGAGTTTGCCGATGAGTGGCGCCTGCGCTCCATCATTACTAAATACTCAGATCATATCTCTGTACCCGTTGAAATGTGGCAGGAAGGCACCCCTGAGCGCGATGGTCCAGACGGTGAAAAAATCCCCGCTACCGAAGGTTACTGGAAGGTCATGAACAAGGCGACTGCGCTGTGGATGCGCAATAAGTCTGAGATCAGTGACGAAGAGTACCAAGAATTTTATAAGCACATTTCCCACGACTACACAGATGCACTGCTGTGGAGCCATAACCGCGTAGAAGGTAAACAGGAATACACTAACCTGTTGTATATCCCTTCAAAAGCACCGTGGGATCTGTGGAACCGCGACCGTAAGCATGGCCTGAAACTCTTTGTTCAGCGCGTGTTTATTATGGATGACGCTGAGCAGTTTATGCCATCTTACCTGCGCTTTGTGCAGGGTTTGATTGACTCTAACGATCTGCCGCTAAACGTGTCTCGCGAGATTTTGCAGGACAACCACATCACCAAGGCGATGCGCACCGGTATCACTAAGCGCGTGCTGGGTATGTTGGAAAAACTGGCAAAAGACGATGCGGAAAAATACCAACAATTCTGGGCCGAATTTGGTCAAGTGTTGAAGGAAGGCCCAGCGGAAGACTTTGCAAACCGTGAGCGTATTGCCGGCTTACTGCGTTTTGCGTCTACCCATACTGGCAGCGCGGCCCCAACTGTGTCACTCGATGACTACTTAAGCCGCATGAAGGAAGGCCAAAACAAGATTTACTATATCGTTGCCGACAGCCACGAAGCCGCGGCCAACAGCCCACACTTAGAACTGCTGCGTAAGAAAGGCATCGAAGTGTTGCTGATGTCAGAACGTATCGACGAGTGGTTAATCAATCACTTAACCGAATACAAAGAGAAGCAACTGCATTCAGTGACCCGTGGCGAGCTGGAATTAGGTGAGCTGGAAGATGCGGCCGAGAAGGAAGCGCAGGAGAAACTCGCCGAAGAGTCTGCGCCTTTGGTTGAACGCATTAAAGCGGCATTAGGCGCTAGCGTGGCCGATGTGAAAGTCACTTCACGCTTAACCGATACCCCAGCCTGTGTGGTGACGGGTGAAGGTGAGATGTCGAGCCAGATGATCAAACTGATGCAAGCAGCGGGTCAGCCAGTGCCAGAGGTCAAGCCAACGTTTGAGATCAACCCCGCGCACCCATTAGTGTCGCGCTTAAACGATCTTCAAGATGAAGCCGCCTTCGCCGATTGGTCGAATCTGTTATTGCAACAGGCGCAATTGTCGGAGAAGGGCAGCCTAGCGGATCCATCGGCCTTTATTAAGCTGATGAACCAAATGCTATTGGCGAACCTGAAGTAAGACATTCGGGGCACTTGAGTCGAGACACAAGTGCCCCGATTCCGTTTTAGGCACCGCGAGTCGCATTATCCTAGGGCATTTCCCCGTAGAGGTGCCAGATTGGGAGTAAGGAAAACCATGGACAATATCCTCGATCTAACGAAAGACAATATTCAGCAAGTGGTTGATGCTTCGATGCAGCAACTGGTGGTGATGGTGTTTTGGGCCCAGCCACAGCCGCAGAGTGTTGCCATGGTGCAAACACTCGAGCAACTGGCCGCGCAACATGCTGGCCGTTTTGTGCTGGCGAAAGTGAACTGCGAAACCGAGCTGGAAATCGCTAACTATTTCCGCATTCAAGCACTGCCGACCACCTTAGTGCTCGATAAGGGCCAGCCAATAGATGGCTTTGCGGGCATGCAAGAGGCGGCGCAGGTCAACGCTATGCTGGAGAAACACTTGCCACCCTTATGGCAATTACAGCTTGAGCAAGCCAAAGCCCTGTTAGCCTTAAGCCAAGTATCGGCGGAAGATTTATCCACGGCGGCCGTGTTACTGAAAGACGCCTACAGCGCCTCCAATCAGGCGGCCGAGGTGAGTTTAGTGCTTGCCGATGTGTATTTGATGCAAGGTGAACTCGCCCAAGCGCAGCTGCTACTCGAGCAGATTGGCCTTGCCGATCAAGATGGTTATTACCAGAGCTTAAAGGCGAAATTAACCCTTGCTTTAGATGCGGCGGACACGCCAGAAATTCGTGATTTGCAGCAGAAGTTCGAGCATAATCCGCAGAATTTAGTGTTATTACTCGAACTTTGTAAGGCCTTGCATTCGGCCCACAGAGACGAAGAAGCGCTCGCACATTTATACAGTGTGTTATCTAAGGATTTAACTGCTGAAAATGGCAAAGTAAAACAAGTCTTTATGGAGATTTTAACGGCGCTTGGGCAAGGCAATAGTCTGGCGAATCAGTATCGCCGTAAGCTCTATACCTTGCTCTATTAAGGATTAAATTTGCCACAAAACGGCGATTTATTTGCGGTTTCTGAGGCTAAAGTCGAAGCTAAAAGCCTTCTCAATGGCGGCCAGATGTGCGAAGATCGCCGCCCTAAGAAGAATATCAATGCGAAAAAGAGGACTCTTGAGATGCGCATTATCCTATTGGGCGCCCCAGGTGCCGGTAAAGGTACCCAGGCCCAGTTCATTATGGAACAGTATGGTATCCCACAAATTTCTACTGGCGACATGTTACGTGCTGCCGTTAAAGCCGGTACTCCGCTGGGTTTAGAAGCGAAGAAAGTGATGGATGCAGGCCAACTGGTTTCTGATGATCTGATCATTGGACTGGTTAAAGAGCGTATCGCACAGGACGACTGTGTTAAAGGTTTCCTGTTAGACGGTTTCCCACGCACTATCCCACAAGCGGATGCGATGGCGGCAAACGGTATCAGCATTGATCACGTGATCGAAATCGATGTGCCAGACGAAGAAATTGTTAAGCGCATGAGCGGTCGTCGCGTTCACCCAGGTTCTGGCCGTGTCTACCACGTAGTATTCAATCCACCTAAAGTGGAAGGCAAGGACGATGTAACTGGCGAAGACTTAGCGATTCGTCCAGATGACGAAGAAGCCACAGTGCGTAAGCGTTTAGGCATTTACCACGAGCAAACTAAGCCATTGGTTGAATACTATGGCAAAGTGGCTGCGGCGGGTAACACTCAATACCACAAGTTTGATGGTACTCAGTCGGTAGCGGCTGTGAGTGCACAATTAGCCAGCGTGCTGAAATAAGCATCATTGCTAAATTCGAGAACAAGTTCTCATATTAAGAAAAAGCCTGCTATTGCAGGCTTTTTTTATTGGCAACTGAATGTTAGCCTGCCGAGGTATTTGGCTGATAAAAGGTACCACATTGACTTCTCCCTCTCCTGCGTTTGGCGTGTTATTGGTCAATCTCGGCACGCCCGATGAACCCACTCCCAAAGCGGTTAAGCGATTCCTCAAACAGTTTTTAAGTGATCCTCGGGTCGTCGATTTGTCCCCTTGGCTGTGGCAGCCGATTTTGCAGGGGATAATCCTTAACACCCGACCCGCCAAGGTGGCCAAACTGTATCAGAGCGTGTGGACGGAGCAGGGCTCACCGCTGATGGTGATAAGCGAGCAGCAGGCGCAAAAGTTAGCTACGGATCTGAGCGCGACCTTTAATCAAACCATTCCGGTGGAACTGGGCATGAGCTATGGCAATCCTTCGATTGATAGCGGCTTTGCCAAACTTAAGGCCCAAGGCGCCGAACGTATCGTGGTGCTGCCGCTGTATCCGCAATATTCTTGCTCGACCGTGGCCAGTGTGTTCGATGCGGTGGCGCAGTATTTTACCCAAGTGCGTGACATTCCTGAGCTGCGTTTCAGCAAACAGTATTTTGACCATGACGCCTATATCGCGGCCTTAGCGCATTCGGTTAAGCGCCATTGGAAAACCCATGGGCAGGCCGATAAGTTGATTTTATCCTTCCACGGTATTCCGCTGCGTTATGCCACCGAAGGCGATCCCTATCCTGAGCAGTGCCGCGCGACGGCTAAGTTATTGGCGCAGGCGCTGGAGTTATCCGACGGACAATGGCAGGTGTGTTTCCAATCCCGCTTCGGTAAAGAAGAGTGGTTAACGCCTTATGCCGATGAGCTGCTGGCCGATTTACCCCGCCAAGGCGTGAAAAGTGTCGATGTCATTTGCCCAGCCTTTGCCACCGATTGCCTTGAAACCTTAGAAGAAATTTCCATTGGCGGTAAAGAGACTTTCCTGCATGCGGGCGGCGAGGCCTATCACTTTATTCCCTGTTTAAATGACGATGAGCTCCATATCGAGCTGCTCAGGCAACTGGTGCAAGAACAAGCTCAACCTTGGATACGCGTAGAGTGACGGTAAATTTCTCCCGTTGAAACCGAAAGACGGCCTAGTTTCATGCTGATTTTATGGTAGAATCTGCGCCCTTTGTGGCTCGGGAGTGGATTTTTTATCTCTCTAGCCTAGACTCATTATTTTTAGGACACGATGAGCGCAGGCTCATTGTAATGCCCATTAGCATGGATGCCAGGAAAAGAGAGCCACTATGAAGTTTCCCGGTCAGCGCAAATCGAAACATTATTTTCCGGTCAAAACCCGTGACCCATTGCTTGAGCAATTAACGCAGCAACCTCAACCCTTTGCAACTTATGTCAGCGGTATCGATCAAACCCTAGTGGATATTGAAGCCAAGGTAGAGGATGAGTTGCTCGGCCGTTATGGTTTACCTAAGGGCAATTCGACGCTTATCAATGACGAGCAAGCGCATGCTCTGTATACCGAGCTGAAACAAAACGGTTTGATCAGCGATGAGTTTGCGGGCGGCACTATTGGTAACACAGTGCACAATTATTCTATTTTGGCCGATGACCGCTCAGTGTTGTTTGGGGTGATGAGCCAAAATATCGAAGTCGGCAGTTACGCCTACCGTTATCTTTGCAACACTTCCTCTAAGGTTGACCTTAACTTCCTACAACCCGTCGATGGTCCTATCGGCCGTTGTTTCACCCTGATTTCGGATTGCGGTGAGCGTACCTTTGCGATCAGTAAAGGCGCGATGGACAAGTTAACCCCAGAATACATTGATAAAGACGTAGTGCAGGGCAGCTCTGCCTTGGTATTAACCGCCTATTTAATGCGTGCCAGCGGTGGCGACAGGATCACCGATGCGGCCATGTGCGCGATTGAATATGCCAAAGCGGCCGAAGTCCCCGTGGTATTGACCTTAGGCACACGCTTCTTAATCGAAGAAGATCCGGTCTGGTGGCAAAACTTTATCCAAGAGCATGTGACCATTTTGGCGATGAACGAAGATGAAGGTGAGGCCTTAACCGGATTTCGCGATCCGCTGCTTGCCAGCGAAAAAGCCCTCGAGTGGTGTGATATGGTGTTAACTACTGCTGGCCCAATCGGGCTTTACACCGCAGGTTATACCGATGATGCCGAAAAGCGTGAAACCACCCATACACTGCTGCCCGGTGCTATCCCCGAATTTAACCGTTATGAGTTCTCGCGTCCAAAGCTTAAGCGTGACTGCGAAAACCCGATTAAAGTGTTTGCGCATATTTCGCCTTACATGGGCGGCCCAGAGAAAATCGGTAACACCAACGGTGCCGGTGATGGCGCGTTGTCGGCATTGTTGCACGACTTGGCAGCCAATACCTTCCACAAGACCAATGTGCCAGGTTCAAGCAAGCACAAGCGTGATGGTCTGTGTTATTCGTCATTCTCCCAAATTTGTAAGTATGCTAACCGCGTGGCTTACGAGGTGTTGGCGCAGCACAGTCCGCGTCTCTCCCGCGGTTTACCTGAGCGTGAAGACAGCTTAGAAGAATCCTACTGGGAAAGATAAGCCTACATAGGTTTAAGTAAATAAGGGCAATAGCGGCAAACCGTTATTGCCCTTATTGTTTTTGAGAGAGACGAAAACTTGAGCCAATGACGTTTTCTCAACAATTAACCCTGTGGATGTTAATTTTTGCTACAGGCAGACCCGAATAAATGATAACGTTAGCCGAATCACTGCTCCCAATAACAGCGAATATTAAGGTGGAATTTTCGGTGAAAGCGCAGATCTTAACAGAAATGAAGGTACTCAAGACAATCGATCCTGAGTTCGAAGTGCAGCGCCGTGTGGCGTTTATTAAATCTAAACTGCAAGCAGCCCGCAGCAAAGCCTTGGTCCTTGGGATCAGCGGTGGTGTGGATTCGTCCACGGCAGGGCGTTTATGCCAGTTGGCCGTTGATAGCCTCAATAGCGAGCATCCTGACGGCGGCTATCAGTTTATTGCGGTGCGCTTACCCTATCAAATTCAAAAAGATGAGCACGAAGCTCAGCAAGCTTGCCAATTTATTCAGCCGACCAAATTAGTTACCATCAATGTGCATCAAGGGGTTGATGGTGTGCATCAAGCCACCTTAACGGCCTTTGTCGAAGCGGGATTGCACTCACCGGATGCGGCGAAAGTCGATTTTATTAAAGGTAATGTGAAAGCGCGGATGCGCATGATTGCCCAGTACGAGTTAGCCGGTTTAGTGGGCGGCTTAGTAGTCGGGACAGATCATAGCGCCGAGAATATCACGGGTTTTTATACTAAATGGGGTGATGGAGCCTGCGATCTCGCGCCTTTATTTGGCCTCAACAAACGCCAAGTGCGTCAGGTAGCGGCGTATTTGGGCGCACCACAGTCCTTAGTCTATAAAGCACCAACCGCGGATTTGGAAGACAATCAACCGCTACTCGAAGATGAAGTGGCGCTCGGGCTGACTTACGAGCAAATCGATGATTTCCTTGAAGGGAAAGCTGTCGATAAGGCCGTGGAAGAAAAGCTTATCAATATCTACCAGGCCACGCAGCATAAGCGTCAACCTATCCCCACTATTTACGATTAATTTAAGATGCTTACCGTCTGAAAATTAACGAAAAAGCACCCTAATTGGGTGCTTTTTTATGTGTGAATGCTTAATGCTATCTCGCCAAGTGTCTCGATTCGAACTTAATCACATAGTGCTTAGCCGTATTGAACTGAGTTGCATTGAGCAGAGTTGCATTGAGTTCAGCCGCATTCCTTTAGCTTTGCTTCGCTTGAAGGTGGTGACGCGTCAGTGCAATCAAAGCGTTTGAGTATTGGCGATAGTCTAAATAGGGCGTGAGCAGTACACAACTTGAGTGCGTGGATTGTGCTTGCAGCATCGCTGTGATGTCTTGCAGTTTTGCCTGTGAGTCTTGCATCAATTGCAGCCGCTGCGTGTTTGTTTGCAGTGCGTGAGTGGCGATGTGGCTATCGGCTGCAATCCCTAATGCCGTGGCCGCGGCTTGCCCACAGACAATATGAATATTGGCATGTGGCGAGAGGGCATTGGCACCTATCAGTAACATTTGCTGCTGTTTGAGTAACTGGTTATCGCGATAATTGCGCCAATCCTCACTGGGGGAGCAAATTTTTGCCATAATTGTGAAGATCTTACGCCAGTGATTGCCATTTAAGGCGATGAGCTCTGCTATCGCGTTATCCTGCGACCAATGCCAATCTTCGGGGAAGAGTGGGGGATTGGGGAGATAAAACGCATAGGTCGCTGCGGCTGGGCCAATGTGCATAACAGTCGAATATGAGAGTCAAAGTGAGGTGGATCTTACCCTAACTTAGGCGCACTGCCGAAACTAAATGGTTGCGAGATCAAATCTTAAACATGAAAGTTGAGGTTTTTTTTTATCTAACCTTATAATCTGATTGCGCATTTTATGGGATCCAAGGGACGAGAATGAAAGCCATCATCATAGGCTCAACCAAGCATTTTTTTTTCGCGGCATTTTATGCCTGTTTGGGGATTGCCGTCGCCCTGTTGGTGACAGGGATACACTTTCTCAATGCCAGACCCGATCTCTCCCTCTGGCACACCACAGAACTTAAAAACGAATTTCGCTACAACACCAAATTAGACAAATTTAGTGATTACATCGCCTTAGAAGATAAGTTATTTGCCGAAGTGGAGAATAAAGTCCTCAAAAAAGTCTCGGCGACGGATGCTTCGCCCGTGAATCGTTATGTTAAAAATAGCCTGTCGGATCCCGCCCGTTGGCCCCATAACTGGAATCGCACCTTCGAGTGGCCCAAGGCCAATGCGCCCTTTGGCGTACTCCTTCTCCATGGTATGTCGGATTCGCCCTATGCCATGTCCAATGTGGCGGCACATTTTAAGGGTAAAGCCCATGTGCTCGGATTAAGACTCCCTGGTCATGGCACCATTCCGAGCGGTTTGACGAGCCTGTACTGGCAGGATTTAGCCGCCGCGATGAATTTGGCGACGGCACATATGAAACAAGAGCTTAAAGGTAAGCCACTGTTTGTGATTGGCTTTTCGACGGGCGCCGCGGTAGCGCTAAACCATGAACTTGAGCTCATCAATCAAGAGAAAGCCCCCGATTATGCGGGGATGATTTTTATGTCGCCCGCCATTGGGCTTGCTCCGATTGCGGCTGCGGCCCGTTGGCAAAGCTGGATTGGCCGTTTACTCGACTTAGATAAGTTGCAGTGGAACAGTATTCAAATGGAATACGATCCCTTTAAATACACTTCTTTTGCGGTAAACGCGGGTGATGTGGTTTACCAATTAGCACTGCGTAATCAGAGCCTATTGAGTGGCTTAACGCCTTCGCAGCGTGGGCAGATCCCTGACATTTTAACCTTTCAATCCGTCGCAGATGCAACTGTTTCAAGTGCCGCCGTGGTGGACTTGCTTTACCAAGTTCTGCCCGAGAAGGGCCATGAATTAGTACTGTTTGATATGAACCGAACCGTGATTAACAGTAAGTTGATGGTCAATGATCCGCTGTCGAGTTTATTACCGACTTCCCGAGATAGCATCCATTACCGTGGCACCTTGATTGAAAATCAAGACAGCGAGACGACGCAGGTTCAAGCTCGGGAGTTTGGGGTTATGCCGCAGGATAACAGCGAGCCAGAGGTGGAGTCGTTATCCTTGCACTGGCCTGCGGGCGTGTATTCCTTGTCCCATGTGGCCTTGCCATTCGATGAGGATGATGGGCTGTATGGCATTAAAAATAATGAAAAATTACTCAGGATCCAAATTGGCGCGGCTGCATCCCGTGGCGAGCGTGGGGTGTATAGCGTGCCCGCCTCGGAAATGTTACGCCAAAAATGGAATCCGTTTTTCCCCTACATGCTAACGCGGATTGACCAGTATCGTGCCGCGCACATGCCGAACTAAGCACTGATAAGGGTGCAAACCACGCAGTTGCGCCCTTGCTCCTTAGCCTTATACAGGTTCTCATCGGCCTGCTTTAACCAGACTTCGAGTGTTGAGCTGTAGGCTGCATCGGCAATGATGGCGCCTATGCTTACGGTGACGCTAAAGGTTACTTGATCGGCCGGGTTAGTAATGACCACGCTAGCGAGTTTCTCACGGAAATCATTAAGATGTTGCTCAACTTTCAAGGTATTACACATAGGTAATATCAACACGAACTCTTCACCACCATAACGGCAGAGCAAATCGACATCGCGCTTAAAGTGACTCGATAATACTTCCGCCATCACCCGCAGGCATTCATCGCCGGCAAGGTGGCCGTAGGTATCATTCACTTTTTTGAAGAAGTCGAGATCCAGTAGCACCACGGCAATCGCATCTTGGCCACGCTCGCACAGATCTTGGATATGCAGGAACTGTTTCTCGGTATAACGGCGGTTATACAGATTGGTGAGTGAATCCCGCTCCGCCATGTCTTTGAGTTTGCGGTTCGCGATTTCCAAGTCCATGGTGCGCTGTTTGACTTTATCCTCTAACTCGAGTTGATAACTGAGCAGTGCTTGCTGATTAGCCTCTAAGCTCTCGTACAGGCTGTAGATTTCTTTAGGGGTACTGTTATCTAACAGCTCATGCTCAAACTTTTCTTCATTAAAACTGCCATCTTTGGTCTGGCTAAAGTGCTGTGCGAGTAAGGCGAGGGGCGTCGTGGTTAAGCGACTGATCGCCTTTGCGATAATCACGGCACCTAACATACTAAGCAAGAGCAGCACTATGGTCTTGGTGTATTGCTCCTGAGCCAAGGTGAGCAGCGGGACAAACGGCTCAACCACATACAGATGCCAGCCATTATTCAGTTGATGGTGAGCGTAAATATACTCAGGGGTATCCGCCTCGGTCTGATTGATATCCATCAGTTTTAATCGCGTGCGGTACTCAGTGCTGCCGGTGACGAAATTAAAGGGGGCCAATGGGGTGAGCCCGAGCCTTTCGGAGGCATAAACAATATTTTTCTTCTCATCTAATAAGATGATGGATTGTGTCTCATGGTGTTGATTTTGTTTATCAATACTCGAGAAAAAACTTAAGTCGAGACTGCCTTGCACTATGCCTACGGTGTCGTTTGTGCCTTCTTTGAAAATTGGTGCACTGATGGCAATGATAATTTCTTTGCCAATAAATCGCCCCACAAATACTGGCGACACAAAGGTGTTGTGGTGATTAAAGGATTGGATAAAGTAGTCCCTATCCTTCACTGTAAACATTTTTCCCATTTGCTTTAATTGCTGAAACTTTTCGATTGGGCTACCCGCGACTATCTCACCCCGTTCATTGGCAATAAACATGGTGGTAAAGCTTTGCGTGAGTCCTTGTACACTGCTAAGTGTGGTTTGCCACTGTTCAAAGGGAATGCCAGACTCACTGATAAATTTACCTACACTGGCAATGGTTCGGGTGTTGACCGCGATATAGCTCTCGGTGGCATGCCCGAGAGATATGCCAGTGTCATCGAGATTCCGATTAATTAACACCTGTTGTTTATCCATAAAATAATGGTTAAACACTAAAGATGAGGTCAGTAAACTGATGGTGGTGATCAAAATAAACAGATAGCTAAGCTGCGCACTCATAGTGCGACGAGTGTGATTCACTAACTTATCTTTTAAATGCCACAAACTGGGGAGTGCCACCACGCAAAGCTCGCCGAGAGTCGTGTAAAAAATCCCATTAAAGGCTTGTTTTATCGTGGTGAAGGGGATGTGGTAACTCGGCATGCCAGTAATTAACCACAGGTACAAACTCATCAATGGCAAGCCGAGCAGTAACCAATAACCTATGCTGGCATACAAGATAGGCACATCTTTGCGCCGAGCAAACCCTAACCACAGCGCTTCGAGCAAAAAGACCAGATACACGTGGGCACTGGACCAGGCCAACATCAAGCCCGTTGCCGTAAATAAGGCGGTAAACAGGGCATACCAAGGCCCAAGCAGAATGGCCACTATCACCACCGCCGCATTACCTAAAATAAGCTGGACGTTGGCAAAGAGCGGAATAGGGTAGATGTTGAGCACTAAACCCAGTAGGCCGAGGAAGGTGGCTAACTTTAAATGGGCGCTATTCACAGCAGGTAGACGCAATGATAATTCCTTTTCATCAAAAATTTATGCTTAAAAAGCAATCTATTGCACTGAAACGATTAATGATAACTAGCTTAGCAGATGTTTCTTAATTTGATATTGAATGCGAAAACTTAAGTTTCGCCTCAGGTCACAGTCTGGGCCTCTCTGCCGCATTTAGGGGCAAAAGAGGCGATGGTTCTTGTAAAAACTCACCATTCAGACCAGAAACTAAGCAGTTGGTCAAACTCATTTCACTAAGCACTTGCGTTGATGCAATCCACTTGATAAAGTCTGCGTCACTTAAGGTGAACCCCACTCGATAGGATCTTAAGTAACAAGTGCTTAAGCTTAACCAAGTCAGTTTATTTAAGCACGAAAATTTTCGGTATGTAGCGCAGCCCGGTAGCGCACTGTCATGGGGTGTCAGGGGTCGGAGGTTCGAATCCTCTCATACCGACCAAATTATTCATTGAAAAGCCTCACTTTTATAAGTGGGGCTTTTTAGTTTTAAACGCTACTCGCAAAACACTCGCAAAATACTCGCAAAACCTCATACCCAAATAAACTATCTAAACCCTGTATTGAGCATTCGATTAGGGCAACTTCATCAGTTTGAATTGCGCATATTGATGAACTTAATTGATTTTATTACTTAACTATAAATAGAGAGTTTGGGGGGGCTTCGGAAAAAGGTAACCTTGGTAATTATTTTAAATTTTTTACTGTAATGGTATGAAAATATAGCATTTTTTCTGAATTCAAAAGGTAACATTTATAGTAACTAAAGAGTAATTAGATTACCTTTTTAGATAGTAATATTGCCATCAGAATTAGTTCAATATTTTCAATGTATTAAAAAAAAGATTACCTTTTGGGTTACCTTGGATTACCTTTATGGGGTAATTTGCATATTTATTATTAATCAATGTGTTATGAATAAATTTTGCTAGTGATTACCAAGGTTACCTTTTTCCGAATACTCCCATACCTTCATAGCGCTTCAGCTAGATAACTCCATCATTATTGGAAGTAAGATCTTGCGTAGTTTTGCGTTTTCATTCAGAAGCTTAATTCATGCTTTGTTCCTGCAGGCGGCCTTAAGATTATCTATTGAATGATTGCGTTTTTTTCATCCGATAAAGCGGGCAGGCGTGGCGTGGGTCTGACGGCGCGCGCTGGGCTAAAAGTGGGGGTAAACGGCAGGCAATAAAAAACCGCCCGAGGGCGGTTGGTGTGGATGGGGCGATAGTTACTTGGCTTCGGTTGAGACCGCGAGCTGGTAAGGCTTAAACCGGATGATCTCTTCGCCTGCCCAGTTATTGATAGACAGTAGTGACTGGCGAATGCATTCCAGCTCGTTAGCATCAAATACCTCAGCAGCTTTACCTGCATCACCAAAGCCACCTGTATTGTTGGGGATGATACCCATCAGTTGCGGTGGTGTACGGTGCGCTGCTAATTGATCATCGCGGGTAACATTCTTAATCACCAAGAACTCATCATTGGCCGCAACCTCTGCTACAGGGATTAATTTGATCCCGTCCTTATTCCCGCCTGGTGCATGTAAGAACAAGTTGCGAAAGTTACCCGGGCCTTTGCTATTCTTCAGCGCTTCGCGCAAGCTTTTGACATCTTGCTCATTTACGGTGGAGTCAGTGAGATACATGATAAAGCCAGCGTGACTGCCGTTCTCATAGTACCGACGCCTAAATAGGGTCGCACTCTCGTTTAGCAGAGTCGAGTTCATGCTGGCCACATAGTCTGGAATACCATAAACCTCTTGGCCTACGTCATAATCCTTCAGATGAAAGATTGTTGATTCAGGAAACTCCATTTCCTCGTGAAAGTTAGGCACCCACCAATACTGATTAGGTTTAATGCCTACCCGCGTATATTTAGCCGGCGAGGCTTGATACTTCAACGCACCGCCCAAGCGATTCTTAATGACCTGAACATAGGCATTATTAAAAACCAGGTAATCGAGAACAATGGCGCTGAACTCATACAGGCTAAGCTTTGGATGTGGAATAAAGCAGCTTTTAAGAATATTACGCTTTACCTGAATCGCGCTGGCATGGTGCACGGACGCCCGATAAATCCGACTTAGGCCAGTCAAGGACAACGGCGGCTCGTAGTACTTGCCGTTAGACATGGCCTCAAGATAGTCGAAAATCTCCCGTTGGCTTAGCACTGGCATGGGCTCACCAAAGGTAAAGGTCTCAATTCGTTGCTCTTGCTGCCTATGCTGTTGTGGTTTAGTAGGCATAGTTTGAGCCTTCCTATATTTTGCCATTATTCGTAAATCTCCAAAGTCGAAGTACTCGAGCCGCTGGTATCCAATGGCTCATTGTAAAGTGCGTGCATTGCTGCCCACGCGATGTCGGCGTGGCTGATTTCTTCACTGCGAGCGGACTCATAAGTCACTTGTTTGCCGTTGGCGGTTAAGGTTTTGCGGATGCTCATAAAGGCTTGGGCGAGGTCAGTCCAGCCCGCGTCATATTCCAAACGGCCTTTGCTGATGACGTCATAAGCTTTGATCACCATTTGGCTTTTCAATACGGGGTTGTATTGGAATGGCGTAACCTGCGGGAAGAACTTCTTAACCAGTTGATACACAGCCTCACCAAGGCCGGTGGTATCGATACCGATAAAGGTCACGTTGTATTTGGCACAAATATCTTGAATCGCCTTGGCCTGCGCTTCAAAGTCCATGCCGTTCCAGCGGTGTTTTTCAATCACGCGGAACTTACCGCCGGGCACTGCAGGCGGACACATCACAATGCAGCCAGCGCTATCACCTTTGCCGCCCTTGTTCGGGTCGTAACCAATCCACACTTCACGGTGGGCGAGCGGTCTTGGGGCAAAGGGTTTGTAATCAGTCCACACTTCCCACGAGTCCACCATGCAGCGCTGCATCATCACCATCGGGAACACCGACATAGTGTCGTCGATGAACTCGCACATCAGCAGGTTTGAATACTCATCAGGGCTGTACTCTAAGTGCAGCGTATCGGGGTCGAATAAGTTACAGCCCTTGCGGATAGCATCATCAACCGTGACCACTTGGCGCCACTGGCCATCTTCACACTTACGGCCTTTGGCCAATGCTTGATGACTCACATCTATCTCAATGCGATCGGCCTTAGGTCGGCCACGGTTAAATAGCGCGCCCGTCCAAAACGGATAGGCATCGTGGGTAATTGATGATGGGGTGGATATATAGGTTTGGCGCCATTTGGCATGAATGGCCATACCTGAGGCGACCTTGCGAAACTCTTGGAACTTGTGGATCCAGAAGTACTCATCCAAATACAGGTTGCCGTGATAAGACTGCGCTGTTCGCGCGTTCGTCCCCAAAAAGTACAGAATGGCGCCATTGTGCAGCACAATCGGGTCGCCCTTGAGTTCGATACCAGTCACATCCTTCACGAACTGAATGATGTACTGCTTAAACACATGGGCCTGCGCTTTACTGGCCGACAAAAAGATTTGGTTACGGCCCGTTACTAGGGCATCAATAATCGCCTCATGGGCAAAATAGTAGGTGGCCCCAATTTGGCGCGACTTTAAAATGTTGCGAATACGCTGGGTTAGGCCTGCGGTGTACCATTCTTTTTGGTAGGCAAACATCGAGTTTTGGAAGGCCTCAATCAGCTTTTCCAAATCCTCTTCGCTCACATAGTTCTTCACCGGCTGCTTTTTCGGTCCCGCATTGCGGTTATGCACATTGGGGTTTAAGTCGGCTTCATTGCCGCCATTGTGATAACGAGTAATACGGGCGATACGCTCCAGCTGCCGCCCGAGCAAATCAATCTCTTTAAAGTCTTTGCCGTCTTTATTCTCTTTGTAGATGAGCTGCAGCATGCGCATTTCAAGCGCGCTGTCCACGCGGTCGATAGGCTTGGCATCTTCCCACGCATCACGTTTTTTCCAACTCGATACGGTACTTTCGGGCAGCTGCAAATGCTGGCTAATCTCGCGGACGTGCCAGCCTTGCCAAAAGAGATTCTTGGCGTATTGACGTTGATTGTTATCGGGATTCAGTTTCATGGCGCCAGTGTAAATAGGCCAATACCGAAAACCCTGTTGTTTAAGCGGTATCGGTTTCCTTATACCGCCCTAAGCCGTTGCAACTAAAAGCCGCGCTCTTGACCATACAGGCAGCAGTTAACCGACCTCATTCAACCCTTAAGGGCGACAAAATGGCTAAGAAATCGAAATTTTTCCGCGTATTCACAGAAGGACATACGACAGACGGCCGTGTCGTTGAGCGCCAGTGGATTAAAGACATCGTTGACACCTACAACACCGCAAAATATGGCGCCCGAATTTGGCTAGAGCACATTCGCGGCATGACACCTGATAGCCCCTTTAGAGCCTATGGTGATGTTACCGCCGTAAAGGCCGAAGAAGTGGACGGCAAACTGACGCTGTTTGCCCAAATTGATCCAACCGAAGAACTGGTGGCAATGAACAAGAACCGCCAAAAGGTTTATACCAGTGTTGAGATTGATCCTGACTTTGCCAAAACGGGCAAATGTGGGTTAGTTGGCCTAGCGGTAACAGACTCACCAGCATCATTAGGCACTGAAATGCTGGCGTTCTCTGCAACCTGCAAAGACAACCCGCTTACATCCCGCAAGCAGCGCCCAGAAAACCTATTTACCTCCGCCGTTGAAGTGGAACTTGAATTTGACGATGTCAGCGACGAGCCAGGTTTGTTCGCCAAAGTCAAAGCGTTGCTAGGCAAAAGCAAAGCCGACGCTAAAACTGACTTTGCGGACGTGCATCAAGCCGTTGAAGAAATTGCCAAAACAGTTGCCGACACAGGCGCGGATTTCACCACCAAGCTTGATAAATCAGCTAACGACTTCAATAAGTTGCAAACCGACTTCAACGAGCTCAGCAGCCAATTTAATGCGCTTAAAGCGCAGCTCGAAAAAGAAGAGCCAACAGGCCAACGACGTTCGCCCGCAACCGGTGGCGACAACAACATAAAAACCGATTGCTAAGGAGCAAACATGCGCAATACCACTCGTACCCTTTACAATGGCTACTTAGCTCAGGTCGCGACGCTAAACAGCATTGAAACGGCAGAAACAAAATTCACCGTTGCCCCAAGCGTTCAGCAAACGCTTGAAACACGGATGCAAGAAAGCTCGCAGTTTTTAACCCAGATTAACGTGGTGCCGGTCACCGAAAAATCTGGTGAAAAGTTAGGCTTAGGTGTCACAGGTACGATTGCTAGTACTACGGATACCACCCAAGGCGATCGTCAAGCTATCGACCCTGCTAACTTAGATGCACATGGCTACGACTGTACCCAAACCAACTTTGATACTGCGTTGCGTTACAGCAAAATCGATATGTGGGCTAAGTTCCCGGACTTTCAGGCGCGCATTCGCGATGCCATTCTGAAACAACAGGCACTCGACCGCATTATGATCGGCTTTAACGGCACTAGCCGTGCGGCCACCTCAAACCGTACTGCAAACCCGCTGCTACAGGATGTGAACAAAGGCTGGCTGCAAAAAATCCGCGAATTTGCTCCAGAGCGCCATATGGCCGAAGTGGTAGACGGTTCAGGCAAGATTGTTATTGGCACCGATTACGCCAACCTCGATGCATTGGTGTTCGACATGGTTAACAACATGATTGACCCATGGCACCAAGACGATACTGAGTTGGTTGTAATTTGTGGTCGTAAGCTGCTGGCTGATAAGTACTTCCCTATTATCAACAAAGATAATGCCCCAACGGAAACCATGGCCGCTGACATGATCATCAGCCAAAAACGCATTGGCGGTTTAGGCGCGGTGCGTGTGCCACATTTCCCTGCTAACGCCTTGCTGGTCACGCGCTTGGATAACTTAAGTCTTTACTGGCAAGAAGGCGGTCGCCGCCGCAGTGTGATCGACAATCCTAAGCGCGATCAAATTGAAAACTACGAATCATCAAACGATGCCTATGTAGTGGAAGATTATGGCTGCACAGCGTTTGCCGAGAACATTGAGATGGGGGCCTAATCATGACATCACCCGCCCATAAGCGCTTTCATAGCGTATTGGCGGCAGCGCGGGGGACAGAGTCCCCCTTAGCGGTTCGCTCCGAAAATACCTACGAACTCATGCTCATGCAGCTCACTGAACATCGCCGCATCTTAAAAACTGTGCAGGCGCTATCACGTAAGCTACAGGCAAAATCGCAATTCTTACCCGAATACGATGCCTATATCGATGGCACTATTGCGGGCGATAGTGGCCTGCAAGATGAAGTGTTCGTCACTGTGCTGTTATGGCATATCGATGTCGGCAATATTGACCGCGCATTAATGTTAGCTGCCTACGCCCTCAAGCATGACTTAGTGATGCCTGACCGCTTCGAGCGCAATTTGGCTTGCACCATTGCCGAAGAAATTGCCGAAACCGCCGCACGTTTGATTGAGACCGACACCCCAGTCAAAAGCGAACAACTTAACGCCACGCTTCAACTGACCGCCGAGTGCGATATGTACGACGAAGCCCGCGCTAAGTTGTTGCGTCAACTTGGGCATGCCTATGAGGCAGAAGGGCGGCTTGACGCTGCGCTCGATGCCTACCAACAGGCGCTGGCATTAAACGATAAAGTGGGCGTGAAAAAGTTTATCGAGAAACTCACTCGAGAGCTAAAGAACGCCGACAAACAAACAACCGAAAGCACCGCGCCGGCAACGGCAGGCAGTGCTGGTTAACCGAGCGACCCTCGCAACCCGTGCGGCGCTGGCCAGTAGTGATAGTTAATACCACTACTTACACCAGCCCACCGCACAACCTAGCCGCAAGCAGGTCTGTATGAGCTTTATCGCACCAGCCACAAGCACCACAGCAAGCACCATTACCAACAGTCCATTTTGGCCAGGCATTGAGCCGGATGCGCTACGTAAAACAATGCGCCTCGATGGCACTGTGACCAATGAACGGCTTGAGCATGCGGTAATCAATGCAGCATTGCAGGTCAATGGTGACCTCAAAAATTGGCGTATTGGAAATCAACTCTTGGGGTTTGGCAGCCTAGTGCAAGTGCCTGCCGAGCAAATCAATGGCCAGAGCATCTATTTGCAATTGTATTTACGGGCGGTGTACTGCCTCTCCAAAGCCAATCTTATTGAGCGTTACAGCGATTTTGATAGCACGGCCAAAGGGTTAAAGGCGGGTGAAGAACTCACCGACAGTATTACCGATCTGCGCCGCGATGCGCGTTTTGCTATCCGCGACATCTTGGGCGAAAGCCATGTCACGGTGGAACTCATTTAATGAGCAGCTATCAGGCAGTGCGCAGTATAGAGGGCGATACCGTCGATAAGATTTGTTATCGCTACCTTGGCGCCACGGGGGAGATCACAGAGCAAGTACTCGATAGCAATCCGCACTTAGCAGCACTTGGGCCCGTTTTACCTAATGGCACCGTGGTGCAATTACCTGTGCAGGCAGTGACACCCACCAAGCCTAATTTTATTCAACTATGGGATTAATGATGAGCGAGCCTATTTCAGCAACTTCAGCAACATCGGCAGTGGCGACTGCCAGCATTCTGACATTAGTCCCAGGAGCCGAACCCGCGGTGATGATTGGCGCTTTTACTGGGGCAGTGTTGTTTATTATCACCAACGATACCTCAGGCAATTTACAGCGGGTGGGGCTATTTGTGGTGTCGTTTTTAGGCGGCGTACTGTGCGCAAATTGGGCAGCGAACGCGCTCAGCGCAGTGCTGCCAGATTCACTGCAGGTCAACATGGGAATGGCCGCGCTTATCTCATCGGCGTGTGTTGTTCGCATGCTGCAATACCTGATGAAACTCACCAACAACCCAGAGAGTTGGCTCAATGCCCTGCGTGGGCTTAGGGGAAAATGATGCTGATCATCAATGCCATTATTTGCAGTTTGATTGTGTTGCGCCTGGCGTTGTTTGTACGAACAGGGCGGCATCGAATCTTTATCAGTATTTGCGCCTATCTCATCACCGTCGCGGCAGGGGCTGAGGGCATCCTCACCCTCTATGGTGTGACCTCTACACCCAGTTATGCGGAGGTGTTTTTAAAAGCCATCCTTTGCATAGCTATCTTTCAGGCGCGGGGCAATGTGGCCAGCTTACTGAAATTGGCGCCAAAGCCAGAAAAGCGCGAACGGCGTCAAACATTAAAACTTCAATGAGGGAACTGACATGAGCCTACGAAAAGGCAGTAATGGCACTGCAGTGCGCGACTTACAGCTAAAGCTTAATGCCGCTGGCGCATCATTAGTTGTCGATGGCTGGTTTGGCGATGCAACCCAAAAGGCTATCGAGCAATTTCAAGATAAACACGACTTACCTCGCACCGGCTACGCAGGGGTAAGAACGCTGGCATTACTCGCCGGCGAAAGCCGCAGCAAGTTTATTCAAACCACCCAGCTTATCGAAGCGGCTAAACGACTTGGCGTCTTGTTTGCCGCCATGGCCAGCGTGGCCGAGGTCGAATCAAACGGCTTTGGCTTTTTCGCCTGCGGCAGGCCAAGCATTTTATTTGAGCGTCATGTCTTTTATCGCGAGCTATTAGAACAAGGTGCCGCAGCGGCAGAACTCGCCGCTAAGTATCCAAATATTTGCAACCCAGCCCGCGGCGGTTATACCGGCGGCAGTGGTGAATATCAACGCTTTGCTATTGCGTACCAGCTTAATCCAGAGGCGGCGATTTGCGCCTGCAGCTGGGGCATGTTTCAGATTATGGGCTTTCATTGGCGAGCCTTGGGCTATCCATCACCGCAGGCATTTAAGCAGGCCATGGACACCTCGGAGGGTGAGCAGCTTAATGCCTTAGTTAAATTTATCGAAGCAGACCCTATTTTGCATAAGGCACTTAAAGCGCGTAAGTGGGCCGAATTTGCCAAGCGCTACAATGGTCAGGCCTATAAAGAAAATGACTACGACATTAAATTAGCGCGGGCATACCAGCAGTTTAATGCCGTTTTACACCCAAACACGCAGGATACTGGCCATGTGGACGTGGCTTAGTCGCGCTGCTCAGCCAATTATGCCTTATATCATGGTCGCCGCACTGGCGACCTTATTGGGCTTAGTGGCGGTTATCCGCTATCAAAGCAATCAGTTATCCACGCTGCAACAGCATCAAGGCGCCTTGGTGTTGTCACTTACGCAGACATCCCAATCCTATTTCGACCTCAAACAACTGGCTGCAGATAACCAACAAGCACAGGCGGAGCTGCGTACCAAACTCGCCGCTGTCAGCAGCACTAGCCAATATCGGAAAAATAAAATCGAGGAGCTAAAACGTGAACTTAGCGATGTTAAAGCGTGGGCTGATGCTCAGTTGCCTGATGCTATTCGCCGGCTGCACCAGCGCCCCGCCATTAGTGGCAGTGCAGAGTACCGTCGTTGGTTGTCCACTCGTGATCCCGTGCCAGTTACCCGCGAGCAACCCCATCAGCAATCAGGGGATCAGTAGTGAGCTCGATACCTGTGAAGCCGCATGGCATGAGTGCGCCGCACAAATCGATATGATTATCGACTGCCAAAATAAACAGAAAGCTAAAGCCAACGCCTTGCAGACAGAAGGTCAACGCCATGAATAAGCCAGCGCAACTGCGCGAGTTGCTATCCAAACAAGTGCCGCATTTGCAGCGTAACCCCGACTGCTTGCACGTATTCATTGAGAACGGCAACATCATCGCCACCGGTGCGGGGCAAAACCTCAGCTTTGAATATCAATTTAACTGCGTCTTAGTGGTGACCGACTATGCCGCCCATGCAGATACGCTGATTGTGCCGATTTTAGGCTGGCTGGCCACGCAGCAGCCGGAGCTGTTATTTAACCCAGATAAACGCGAGTCAGGCTTTAAATTCAAGGCTGAAATCATTAATCACTCCACGGCTGATATTGAGATAGTGCTAGCCCTTACGGAGCGAGTTAAGGTCGTAGCGGGTGAAGGGATGCAGCTTGAAGTGACTCACTTACCTGAGCCGGTATTCAATGATGAAGCGATCGATTGGACGCTTTACACCAATGGAATTGAAGTGCCATGGCCACCGACGATTTAACCCGTCTAAATGAACTGTTTGACGGACTCATACAGCAGTTATCCCCTGCAGCACGCAAGCAACTCAGTCGCGATATTGCAAGGCGACTACGCGCCACTCAAGCACAGCGGATAAAGCAAAATATCGCGCCAGATGGCTCGGCATTTGAGGCGCGAAAACCTCAGCCAGCATGGGCAAAACGTATCGGAGCTATTAAACGAAAACTGATGTTCCAGAAGATCATCAGGCAAAAATACCTAAAGCCTGAATATTCATCCCAAGCGGCCAGCGTGGGCTTTACTGGGTTTATTTCCCGCGTAGCAACCGAGCATCAATACGGACTAAGGGGCAGGATCAACGAGCGGATATCGGTTCAATATCCGCAGCGTGAACTGTTGGGGTTTACCCGTGATGATCAGGACATGATAGAAGAAGCCATTGTTAGGCATTTAGCGCTTATGCACTGAACCCTACCACCAACTAATTTCTCGAACATTATCGGGACAAAAGTGAGTTGGAACATCAGCTAAAAGAGAATGGCTTCAAAAAAATATAATATATTTAATAGCTTGCACATTTTAGCTTTTCCAGCACTCAATATACCAGACATATGTTCCATTTTCGGGATTAGGAATCTTGAACTATGGTTATTCCATTAAGTGAAAGAACGCCGCTATTCACGAATAGACGACAAAGATCTGTTGGCAAAATAGCACCGCCATCTAAGCCTCCATTGTTCATACCTAAACCTGCATTAACATAGGCAAGCAACGTTGATTGATCGAATTGCCGATATGTACCTATTGTCGCTATGGCAAATTTAGCTAACCCATTAATTTCAAAAGCAGGCACTCGCTCAACGGCATGGAGCATATGTCGCAATTCGTTGTAAGTGATGATTTCTTGTGCGTAAGCCGAAAAACACTTTGCTGCTAGTTCTGGCTTAACTTCACTTTCCATTCGGTCAATAATTTCAATCAAAGTTGTGCCAGTTTTTCCCGCAAATTTATCGTCTTCGTTTAGTTTCTGAATCATTATCATCCTTTCGTATTGAGGGATTTCTGAGAGTTGGTTGAGAAACTTAATTAATTTAGTAGCGAAAATTTGATTTTTTACTGTCCCATAACTACTACATATTCCAACAACAGTACTAACTAATGGTATGTCTTTTAAAGCTCCAGAATCCAATGCTGCATCTATACCGATTTCTAAGTATTCTTTCCCTAAGCTTACGATTGAGTCAGACTTTACAAGGTCAACAACTTGTTGACCTCGGGAAGTTTCTTTTTTTAACAATACTAATCTCCTAATTCGTGTAAGTTTTATTACCTAACGCCCAACATAAGAAGCAAAACGTAGAGGCGATTAATTTAAACTTTGCGAAGCACCAAATCTATATCGCCGTGAAGTTTTGTTGTCCAAGCGAGTCTATGCAAAAACGCTGAGCTTAGCCATTTTTTGGGGGGAGCGCTTGTTGCTAATTTGTTATTGGTTTATTCAAACTTTTTAATTGTATCAGCTAAATCTTGTGAAATTAGCTCAGGAAAGTCATTCATTACGGTAATGATGATATCTTTCTTTAATGTTGCGTCACTAGCATTATTTTCTCGCACCTTATTTAATTTTTTCCAAGTTGCTTTATACATTTCTTCAAGTTCATGACCTTGTGTAGTATAAAAATCTCTACGAATATTCAGGCTCCATCCTCCAACAAGGATGCTGTTCACTTTTACTTCATCGGTTTTCCAGCTAATTTTACTTTCCACTGTGTCAGTTAGGGTTTGAAGATGTACGTTTGAGCTTGCGATTAGTTGTGACGCTTCAAAATAAGAAGAACACCCTTTTAACCCTAGTTCTTCAGGAGAAGCAAATTTCTTATGTATCAAGTATAAGCCTATAAAATGGGGTTCAAAAATATAGTTTTCTATCGCATAACGCTTCCCTCCTCCTAGAATAATGATCTGATCTTCAGGAGTATTTTTAAGATCCCAATCAATCAAGCCATAAACTTGACGATTTCCCAAGTTTCTTAGTTTTCGAGTAATTTCAATTACAGCTTCGCAGTTTGAACCATTTAGAGTATGAGGAGGCAAAAATTGTGGCACAGTCGTAAATTCAACTTTTCTCGATATTATATCGAATAGTGACTCATAAAACGTCACATCATTACTATGCTCCACGAATACTTGCCGTCTTGACTCAGTTGAAACACGGAAGTTAGGTATCCCATAAGTAAGAATTTTCATGGAATCTTCCAAATTGCATTGTTGTGGCCTTTTATCATTAAGTGTTATTTTATAAAGAGCATTGGCAGGAGTATATGCAACAGTTGCTGGAGAGTGTGTTGACAGAAGGACCGGTATGCCATGCTTTTTGACAATTTCCTCCTCAATTATTTCTAGCATTATCTTTGACATTGAAGGATGCAGTGGAGCATCAGGCTCATCTAATATTAATAGTTCCGCACGTTCACCTTTCCCATTCGAGTTATAAATAGCTAACGCTAAAGACATTAAAGTCTTTTCTCCGGTAGACAGGTCATTTGTGTTTATCTCAACACAAGATTTATTATGTATAAGTTTGAAGTTAAAAGTTGAGTCTCTTTTTGTTCCCATTGGGTTGTTAACTTTATATGGGAGTTTTAACTTCTCTAAAATTGAATTAACTAACACCCAAGGAGGCTCCCCATATTCCCGTTCGAATTCTTCAGGTGATAAATATGGTCCTGCGTCAGGGATTTTAGAATCCTGATAGACTTTATTTAGCAAATTGTCTACATGTCTTATATGATATGCTTTAAAAATTAGAGCTAATTGGGTATTGAGGATATTGTTCTCTGAAACATCCATCATGCTGGTTTTTTCAGCAACAATATCTTCTGTCAGTTTTGATGGCATAATACCGGTCTGGCTGAATATCGAAAGCAAAGAGGCTTTATGTCTAGAGTTTGACATAAGTCTATAAACTGGGTCTTTTTCGATTGTTTCGGCCTCTATAGAGCGGTCATAATTCGCATTACATCTTTGTTGTGCTTCGTATATATCTTGCCAGAGATACTTAATTAGTTGTAAAACTTGTCCAGATTCACATTGCTGTTCGATTGTTGGATTTAACCCTCCGAAAGGAATGTATCTGATAGATTTTAGTACTTTCCCTTCAACAATGACTTCATTTGCTCTGCTATTGTTAATAGCCTCAAATAGGTGCGTTTTACCGCTGCCATTCTCACCAGTTAATACAGTAAAAAATGGAAGTTCGAATTCCATCATTGACGAAATTGATTTATGAGGTTGCTTGATTTTTACTTGCATATTCATCCTGACTGAATTTGTAAAAGGCTTGTTGTAACTTCATCACAGCATGCTTAGAGGCACGAATACGGCTGCTATTAACGGTTTGAAGTGAGGCAGTCCATATGTTTGCGACTCAGAGAGCAAGAAACAGATTTTTATAATGTACCTATTTAGTGAAAAACATCAAGACATCTAAAGACTTAGATATATGACCTTTAGCTACTTCTTCTAGAAGTGAAGTCCAGCCTAGTGTGCCACCAACATCTGAGCTTTCTGAGTAATTGTTTGCTGTACTGGTATACGAACACCCAGTTACAGAAAACAAAAAGATAAATACCAATCCATATTTGAATTTGATGAATTTTCCTTAAGGAAGATAATGTCTCCAACAGAGTCTTAACCTATGTTTTGACTAAATAATGTATATGTTTTAACTAATTATGCTTAGTTCAGCTTCGATCATCACTCTTAGTTTTGGAGCAATTTTTTTAGGTGGTATCTTACAAAGCTCTTCTCTTGTGATTTGAGCATGCTGATGAATTGCCCATAACACATAACGCTTTTTATAGCAGCCATGTTTACGTCGGATATGGTCTGTTGCGACTTTCCAAAGTTCAGCGAATGTCAGGCTACTTTGACGAGAGCTTGGCTCATGCCAGTTATATCTTGCACGGTAACTCTCGAAAAAATGTAAAAACTTTCTTTCTAAATTAGCATTGTTATAGGCAAGTAGTAGACGAAACTGTTTGTTTCCTCTTGAGTTTGCGGCCCTAACTCTTGCTTGAAGTTCTGCGTTTGTTTTACCAATTTTCATATAACGCATATCTTCACTTATAAGAAAGTAAACCCATCCATGACGATCTTGATAGAAGTCATTCAAATCATAAATAATTCGTGATTTCATAAAGGTTCCATGTCAAATAAAATCAGATCCATTCGATACCACCTAAATTGATACATCTAAAATATTGTTGCAACTAAAAAATCAGAAAAGCTATATCTTACCTCTTGCGCTATAACTTCCCACATACCACCCAAACCGCTAGCGGCTAGCCAGACAACTGGCAACCATAGCCGCATGAACACGACCGCCGCGATTGCCGAACTTACACGCCGTATCGATAACCTTTTACGTATTGGCACCGTTGCCGAAGTAAAGGGAAATTTGTGCCGCGTAAAAACCGGTGAGTTACTTACCCAGTTTCGCCCCTTTTTTACCCGTCGTGCCGGCACAGCCAAAACCAGTTGGCGCCCAACAGTAGGCGAGCAAGTCATGCTGCTATCGCTTAGCGGCGACCTTACCAACGCCTACATTCTTCCTGCGCTTTATAGCGATGAAAACCCAGAGCCAGACGATAACAACAATCGTGAACGCACCGTTTATCCAGATGGTGCGGTAATTGAGTACGACCCAGATATTAGCGAGCTTAAGGTGACGGGTATCAAAACCGCCAACGTACAAGCGAGCGTTAGGGTGACTATCGATTGCCCAAATTCGGAGTTTACGGGCAATGTGCTGGTTAAGAAAAAGCTCACCGTAGAACTAGGCGCTAAGGTCACAGGCGCAATTGACCATAACGGCAAAATGACAAACGCCGGTGGTGTCACTATCGACGGAATTAATTTTGGCACTCATAAACATGGCGGTGTCGATACGGGCCCTGGCGTTTCAGGTGGCCCACAATGAGCGCCAATGAAAAATGGCTAGGAATGAATTGCTTTACCGGCCAAAGCATTAGCGAGTCACAGCATATCAGCCAAAGTATCCAGGATATTTTAACCACGCCATTGGGTTCGCGTGTGATGCGCCGCGACTACGGCAGCGCCATTTTTGAACTAATCGACCAACCCCAAAGCGCAGCGGTAAAGCTGCAGCTTATGGCGGCGGCAGTTATCGCACTAACCCGTTGGGAGCCGCGTATTCGCATTACTGAGATTGAAATTATCAGTGGCGACATCAACGGCAAGGTGCAATTCAACTTAGTGACCGACCGCATTGACACTCAACGCGCCCAATCATTCGAGGTCATCTATGGCTGAGTTAATCGACTTATCTAAAGTCCCTGTGCCTGACATTATCCAGCCGCTGAGCTTTGAGCAGCGCTATGCCAAGCTTAAACAGTTACTGATTGATATCGACCCCAGCTATGAAGCTGTGGTGGCGTTAGAGTCTGACCCTATTACCAAATTACTGCAGGTATTTGCCTACCGTGAAATGCACTTGGTTGCGCAAATTAATGATGCCACTCGCGGTAATATTTTAGCCTCATCAACGGGCAATGACCTGATTGCACTCGGCTCGCGTTACAACCTCGCGCCATTAGTTATTCAAGCAGGGGATCCAACTGCAGTACCGCCCATCCCCGAAATTTTAGAAGATGAACAATCCTTTAAACGCCGAGTGCAAATGGCGTTTGATGGCTTAAATACGGCGGGCAGTATCGACGGTTATATCTTTTTTGCGTTGGGCGCCGATGGTCGCGTGGCTGATGCCAAAGCCGTGAGTCCAGCTCCCTGTGAAATGGTAGTCACCATTCTGTCAATCGAGGGTGATGGCACAGTCAGCAATGAGCTACTTATCAAGGTGCGTGACGTCTTTGGTATCAGTGCCGATGGTTTATCCCAGTCCAATACACCGTCAAAAGTACGGCCGCAGGGCGATAGAGTCACCATTCAATCGGCAGAAATCATTAGCTATAACGTAGAGGCTCAATTGCAGATACTGCCGGGGCCTGATCCTCAAGTGGTGTTAGCCGCTGCTAATCAAGCGTTAGCGCTCTACCAAACAGAACAGCGCGGTTTAGGGGCTGATATTACCCGTTCTGGAATATATAAAGCGTTGCACCAAAGTGGCGTCAACAACGTCAATCTGATTAGCCCATCCGCGGATATCACAGTACTTGAGCATCAAGCGGCCTATTGCACCAGCGTTAATGTATCGATTGGGGGTCTAGGTGAATAATTCGGTCCCATCATTACTGCCACCTAATGCTTCTCAGCTTGAGCGCGATATTGAACAAGTGATCGCAAGCTCGCTGGATTTGCCCTTGTCAATTGCTGACCTGTGGGACCCGTTTCGCTGCCCATTAGCGCTATTACCTTGGTTAGCCTGGGCGAACTCCGTTGACCAATGGGATAACAACTGGTCCGAAAGCGTGAAACGCCAGGTGGTAAACGATGCGTTTGATATTCATCGTTTCAAAGGCACACCTTATGCAGTGCAGCGGGCACTTAACAGCCTCGGCATTAACACCAAGATCCTTGAGTGGTGGGAACAGGGCGGTAGTCAACAACCTGGAACAGTGCAAATCGATGCCTTAGTGTCAGATGCTGGCATTGATTTAAATACTCTGTTGATGATCAGTTCGGCCATTGCAAATTCAAAGCGCGGCGTTATCCACCACGCTATTCGAACCGTGGCCAGTTCAAACGGGGCCAGCACAATATCTTGCGCATCGATGAGCGCCAGTATTGCCACCATCAGCTATTACACACTCAGCGAGTTAACATCCAATGGTTGTGCGTATGTGAGTGCTGGTAATTTAATCGCCAATATCATCACAGTGGAGAACGCACAGTGAGCCAGTATTACACAATCTTAACCAACATAGGTGCAGCCGCACTGGCAAACGCCACTGCGCTTGGCCAACCCATTAGCATCACCCAATTTGCGGTAGGCGATGGCGGTGGTGCAGAGTACAACCCAGATATTACGTTCCTCAAAGCGAGTGAAACACTGGTCAATGAGCTGTATCGAGGGGCAGTAAACCAGCTAATTGTTAATCCAGACAATCCCGCATCTTATTACATTGAAGGTGTGGTACCGGTAGAAGTAGGTGGTTTTACGGCTCGCGAAGTGGGCTGGTTTTTAAGTGACGGCCGCTTATTTGCCGTTACTAAGCTACCACCAAGTTATAAGACGGTGCCTGCCGATGGTGCCGCCACCGAGCTGCCCATCCGCACCTATTTAGCCATTGGTGCTGATGCCAATGTCACGTTAAAAATTGACCCAACCGTGGTGTTGGCTACCCATAATTACGTTATCGAGTACTGCAAGAAATTGCCATATATGCCTGTTGCCGCACTCGATGGTGGTACCCCGAACCAGCTATTAGTAAAAACAGCAAATGGCTACCAATGGCGTAATCCTGCGACAGACGCCGAGGCACAGTTGCAGCCATGGGGTTGTTATCTACTTCGAGATAACAATGAGTATCTGTTGCCACCGTCTGCGCAACTCACGGCTGGCGTGCAAGTCATGCTCAGTAAGTTACATGCGGCGACCCCGATATTAACCGCGGATTGCAACATCATTTGTAATGAACAAACCGCAACCCAAGCGCTTTACAACATCAACTGTGCCATAACTGCCACATTCAACGGTGAAGAATGGGAGATTTAAATGATTAACATGAAAAATGCGCTGCTTGGCGGTGGGATTAAATCGATTCAGCGAGGCTATACATCAACAACAGGCAATATTGAAATCGCTCCCGTTGTACCAGAAAAAACCATGGTGAATTCGGGATTTAGATTTACTTCAGGGGCAACCGGTTCAGTGGCGTCAGGTGCCGCATATTTGGCGGATGCATCGCACGTCACCGTTGTTACTGGTGGCAATGGTGGCGGTGCAACTGCCACGGTTTATTGGGAAGTCATTGAATTTATTTAAGGAGGCTTTATGTATCGTTATGCGCACATTAAAGATGGCAAGGTGATTGGTATTTATCAGCTCAGTGGAGAAGTCAATCGAAGCGATTATATTCGCATTAGTCCCGACTTACCTGTAAATGATGGTGATGAGTACGACAGTACATCATCCTCATTTACACCGCCCACAACCGCGACCGAATAAAGTGAGTTTTTAGGTCAATACGCGACTCTTACCACTCAAACCGCTAGCACCGCTCCGGTGTGCTCTGCAAGCTAGCCCTGCTTAGTTTTGCAAAACCCACAGCACCGGAGTTTATTATGGATTATCACCATGGGGTTCGCGTCATTGAAGTCAATGATGGCACCCGCACCATTCGTACAGTATCAACTTCCGTCATCGGCACTGTCTGCACCGCCAGCGATGCCGATGCAACACTGTTCCCGCTAAACACCCCAGTATTGCTCACCAATGTGATGCAAGCGATTGGTAAAGCGGGCACCCAAGGCACGTTAAAGACCACGCTTAAAGCCATTGCTGATCAAGTCAATACGCTCACCGTTGTGGTGCGTGTTGAGCAGGGCGCCGATGAAACCACTACAACGGCCAACATCATCGGTACGGTAACCCCGCAAGGGCAATACACCGGCCTGAAGGCGCTGCTGGCTGCACAGTCTTTATTGGGCGTTAAGCCGCGCATTATTGGAGTGCCAGGATTAGACTCCTTACCCGTTGCCACCGAACTGGCGGCTATCGCTAAAAAGCTGCGTGCCTTTACCTATGTCAGCGCCTATGGCTGCGCCACCAAAGAAGAAGCCGTTGCCTATCGCGAAAACTTTGGCGATCGTGAAGTCATGGTCATTTGGCCTGAATTTGTGGCCTTTGATACCGTTGCGGCCGCAAATGTCAACGCGGCAGCGACCGCTCGCGCCCTTGGCCTGCGCGCCCGTATCGATAAAGAAGTCGGCTGGCACAAAACCCTGTCCAACGTCACCGTTAGCGGTGTTACCGGTTTAAGCAAACCCGTGTACTGGGATTTACAGGATCCATCAACCGATGCCGGCTACCTCAACAGTAACGAGATTACCACCCTGATTAATCAATCAGGTTTCCGCTTTTGGGGCTCGCGTACCTGTTCGGAAGATCCATTATTCCAGTTTGAAAACTACACCCGCACCGCGCAAGTGCTAGCGGACACCATTGCCGATGCGCATATGTGGGCAGTGGATAAACCGCTAACCCCAACGCTAGTTAAGGACATCATCGAAGGCATTAACGCCAAGTTCCGCGAGCTAAAAGGCCTTGGCTATATCGTCGATGGCCAAGCATGGTACAGCGAAGACGTTAACGACGTTAGCACCATCAAGGCGGGCAAGTTGTATATCGATTACGACTACACCCCAGTGCCACCGCTGGAAGACTTAACCTTCCGTCAAAAAATCACCGACCGCTATTTGGTCGACTTCGCGGCCGCAGTAGCAGCGGCCTAAGGATAACCCATGGCGTTACCAAGAAAACTCAAGCACCTCAACCTATTCGGTGACGGTGAAAACTGGATCGGTGTGGCGGAAGAGTTTACCCCAGCCAAACTCAGCCGCAAGTTTGAAAAATACCGTGGCGGCGGCATGCCAGGTGCAGCAGATATCGATATGGGGCTAGACGATGACGCTTTAGGCGTTGAGTTCACCCTTGGCGGTTACGAGGCCAAGTTAGTTAAGCAAATGTCGGCCAGCAAAATCGATGGTGTGATGTTGCGCTTTGCCGGTTCATTCCAGCGCGATGATACAGGCGAAATTGAGTCGGTCGAAATCGTTTGCCGTGGCCGTTACAAAGAGCTCGACCGTGGCACGTACAAAACGGGCGACAACAGCCAGACCAAAGCCACCATGACCTGTACTTACTACAAAGAAACCGCAGGCGGCGAAGTGCTGGTCGAAGTCGATACCGTTAACGGCATTGAGCTAATCAACGGCGTCGACATGATGGCCGAGCACCGTAAAGCCATCGGCTTATAACTCGGGCTTAACGCGTTAATACCAACCTAAGCCCGCAATACATAGCCGTATGCGGGCATTTTTTAAAATTAGGCGGCGCTGGGCATCCTGCCCTCTAGCCGCTACAGGTCATCCTGACCATAACAGAGGGTCTAACTATGTCAGTCACTATCACTCATAAAAAAGTCACACTCGATCAAGCTATCAGCCGCGGTAAAGAGTCCGTTACCGAAGTCACCTTACGCAAGCCTAAAGCCGGCGAACTGCGCGGCTTATCGCTATCAGATTTGCTCAACCTTGATGTTAACGCCATTTCAACTGTGCTCCCGCGCATCAGTTCGCCAATGATCACTAAAGATGAAGTACTCAATATGGACCCTGCCGACTTAGTTCAAATTGGCGGAGAGATTAGTAATTTTTTGGTACCGAAGAAGCTGCAGCTGGACAGTCAGAGCGAGAGCGATGTTCAGGCCTCCCTGAGTGCATAGATGATGTGATGGCGGATATCGCCATCATTTTCCATTGGCCGCTATCTGAGATGGCGGCAATGGATATTGAAGAGCTAATGGGCTGGCACGATAAGGCGCTGGATAGATGGGAAAAAATTAAATCGGGTACAGCATGAATAAACTGCAAATCAGTGTGTTATTAGCAACGGTTGATAAAATTACTGGCCCGCTCAAGAAAATGCGCCAAGCTGGCGGCATTACCGCAACCCAACTTAAGGAAACGCAAGAACGGGTTAAACAGCTTAATAAGCAATCGGCTCAAATCGATGGCTACCGTAAGATTAGCCGCAGCCTTGGCATTACTTCAAATGAACTCGCTAAAGCGCAAAAAGAAGCGCAGCGGCTAGCATTGGAAATGAAGAATAGCCAAGCGCCGGCTAAAGCCTTGGTGAGGGAGTATGAACAAGCGCAAGCGGCCGTTGTTAGGCTAAAAACGCAGCAAAAGAACTTAACGATTAGCCAGCACCGGCAACGTGAAGCGCTTCGTGCTTCTGGTATCGATACTCGCAACCTTTCCAAGCATCAACGCACGCTAGCCAATGATCTTTCTCAAGCGAACAAACACCTCGAACAACAAAAGCGCCGTTTACAACAGGTTTCAGAGCAACAGAAAAAACTCAATGCGGCTCAAGCTAGCTACCAAAAGAGCAAGGCATTACAGGGTGATCTTGCGAGCAAAGGTGCTGGCATGGTGGCCACGGGTGCAGCGGTTGGTGCCGTTTCAGCAGTCCCTATCATTGAGTTTTCAAAAGCTGAAACCGCCGCAATGGGGCTTAAAGTCTCGATGATGGGGGCGGGTGGTGTTGTGCGTAAAGAGTTTGCTGAGATTAATGCATTAGCAACTCAGCTCGGTAACAAACTCCCAGGCACTACTGCCGACTTTCAGGACATGATGACAACCCTTATTCAGCAAGGTATGTCATCAAAAGCGATTTTAGGCGGGCTAGGCGAAGCGACCGCTTTTTTAGGCGTTCAAATGAAGCTGCCATTTAATGAGGCGGCAGAATTTGCAGCTAAATTGCAAGACGCCACAGGCACAGCCGAAAAAGACATGATGAACCTAATGGACGTTATCCAACGTTCATATTATCTCGGTGTTGATAAAACCAATATGCTGCAAGGCTTTAGTAAGCTGAGCTCTGCATTACCCGTGCTTCGAAAACAAGGGCTTGAAGCTGCTCAACTGTTAAGCCCGCTGATTGTTATGGCAGACCAAGCGGGGATGGCGGGAGAAGCTTCAGGTAACGCTTACCGTAAAGCATTTCAGCTTTCTATGGATACGGGCAAAGTTGGTAAAGCTAACAACATACTGGCAGGCATGGGGATTAAGCTCGATTTTACTGACGGTAAAGGTGAATTTGCCGGATTAGAAAACATGTTTAGCCAGCTACAGAAGCTCGGAGGACTAAATACTGAGACCCGTCTATCTGTACTCAAGCAGATCTATGGTGACGATGCCGAAACCTTGCAAGTGATGAACATAATGATCACCAAAGGTATTGCCGGCTACCGAGAAACAGCAGCAAAGATGGAGGCGCAAGCATCGCTGCAACTCAGGGTTAATGAGCAGTTAAATACCCTGACAAACCTATGGGATGCCGCCACGGGAACCTTTACCAATGCGCTTGTTAACGTTGGCGAGGCCGTGGCACCAGAGCTTAAGGAGTTGGTTAAATGGCTCGGAGAGATGGCAGAAGGCTTAGGTGTATGGATAAAGGTTAACCCTCAATTAACAGCCACACTTTTTAAAGCCACTATGGCCGTGGGGGCGCTAGCCGTTGCCGGTGGAACACTGACCCTCATGCTCGCAGGTATTTTAGGCCCACTGGCGATGCTTAAGTACAGCACATCGATCCTTGGTATTAAGTCATTGCCGCTAATGGGGGGCGCACTCACTAAACTGGGCGGAGCATTCAAGTGGGTGCTCGGTGGATTAAGGGCACTATCATTAGGGCTTTTAACCACGCCAATCGGTTGGCTGATCTTAGGTATTACCGCGTTAGTCGCTGCTGGATATTTGCTGGTCACCCATTGGGATACTGTGAAAGCATGGATGGCTGGATTTTGGCAATCTATCACCTCGCTGACTGGCGAAGGGATTGCAGCTGTTAATAGCTATTTCAATGACTTACCTGAGCCCATTAAAGCCGTGCTTTCTAGCATTTGGGAAACCATGAAAACCGTTTTCTCATGGTCGCCAATCGGGCTAATCGTGAACAACTTTGACGATGTTATCTCGTTCTTCACCGGACTGCCTGCCAAGTTTAGCAGCCTCGGCGAAATGACGATGGACGGGCTAGTTAAAGGGATCACCGGCAAGCTAACCGAGGTAAAAGAAACTATCACCAATGCTGCAAGCAGTGCCATTGGTTGGTTCAAAGACGTTCTGGGTATTGCTTCACCCAGTAAAGTGTTTGCGGTAATGGGTGACCAAACTATGCAGGGCTTAAGCGTGGGCCTTAATCGCAGCCAGCAAGATCCACTAAATGAGGTAAACAAACTGAGTAAGCAAATGGCTGGAACGGCATTTGTGTTGGGCATTTCTGCGCTTCCTGCCGCAGCCATGTCAAATGACGTTGCTAACCTACCATCGCCAGCGCCAATCGTTCAGCACCGTGAGATCGTCGAGCAGCTGTCGCCGGCTAAACTGAGCCAGCCAGAGGATATTGTGCGCCAGGTGCGCGAGCAATATCTGGGCACATCATTGCAAGCAATCCCAGACCAAACCCGTACTATCAGAGATGAATACCAAGGCGCAGAGTATTTACCAAACAGCTCGGTACCGGATGCAATCCGCTTGGTAAAAGAAGGCGAGTTACCAGCCAGAAAACCCAAGAGCGACAGCTTATCACCAGATGATAACAGCCCAACGCATAGCGCAGCGCAAGACAGGTTAAGCACCTTTGCACAGCGCCAAGCGCCGCAGCCTCAAACCGTTCATATTGATGCCGGTATTCATGCACCAATTACGGTTTATGCCACTGCTGGTATGGATGCGCAGGATGTCGCGCGGTTAATCGCCATCGAACTAGAAAAGCGTGAGCGAGCCCAGCAAGCACGTATACGCAGCAGCCTAAAGGACCTTAACTAACTATGATGATGACTCTTGGCTTTTTTGTATTTAGCCGGCTAACGGTGCCATACCAAACATCGCAGCATGACATGGTATGGCGCCACCCAACCAACAGCCGCGTGGGGGCGAGGCCA
Source organism: Shewanella sp. BC20 (assembly GCF_003129585.1). Lineage (NCBI taxonomy): Bacteria > Pseudomonadati > Pseudomonadota > Gammaproteobacteria > Alteromonadales > Shewanellaceae > Shewanella > Shewanella sp. BC20. The sequence goes on from NZ_NHRI01000002.1 coordinate 315,651, forward strand.
TCAGCGCAGTTCTTAGGGGTGGGGGACGAAACCCTAACGCTATCTGGCGTGTTAATGCCTGAAATAACGGGCGGAGAGTTGAGCCTCGATATGCTGCGTAAAATGGCCGACACCGGCAAAGCCTACCCATTGATTGAAGGGCGCGGAACTGTGACAGGCTTTTTTGTGATCGAGAAAATCAGCAAAGGCCGCAGCGAGTTTTTTAGTGACGGCGCCGCACGGCGAATCGAGTTCACCATTGAACTAAAGCGGGTGGGTGAAAAAAACACGAGCCTTATCGCCAACGAGAACCTAGCAGGCATGGGCATCAGTAAACTGATTAGGGGGATCTTGTGAGCCTACTTGAGCAGTTTAACCCGCTGGCCAGTGGCGACCAGCCAACGCCAGATTTTCAAATTCTGGTCAATGGCAAAGACATCAGCCCCAAAGTGAAAACGCGGCTCATGTCGCTGCGCCTAACTGATAATCGCGGCTTTGAAGCGGATACTGTTGAAGTGCAGCTTGATGACGCAGATGGCGAACTGGCGATGCCGCCCAAGGGCGCTAGCATGCAAGTGCGTATTGGTTGGAAGGGCAGCGCGCTGGTTGATAAAGGCACATACACCATTGACGAACTTGAGCACAGTGGTCCACCGGACAGCCTAACCATTCGCGGTAAATCAGCTGATATGCGCGGCACATTGCAGCAAAGCCGCGAGCAAAGTTTTCATCAACAAAGTGTAAGCAGCATTATCGATGCGATTGCAGCCCGGCATCAGCTTAAAGCCAAAATTAGCGACAAGCTCAAAGCCGAAGTTATCGAACACATCGACCAAGCCAACGAGTCAGATGCCAACTTTCTAACACGCCTAGCTGAACAATTTGACGCTATTGCCACGGTAAAAAATGGCAACCTGTTATTTTTACAAGCGGGTTTAGCCCACAACGCCAGCGGTGTCGCGCTCGACCGTGTCGACATTACCCGCCAGTCGGGCGATAGCCACCACTTTGGCGTAGCCGATCGCGATGCCTACTCAGGAGTCGTCGCCTACTGGCAAAACGATAAAACCGCTAAGCGCCAGACTGTTAAAGCGAAAAAGCCAAAAGAAGCAAACCCAGACGATGTAAAGGTCATCGTGGGTGAAAAAGAGATCATGGTTGGCAGTAACGACAACGTAAAAACTCTGCGCCATATCTATGCCAACAAGCAGAACGCAGAGCGCGCAGCCCGTGCCATGTGGGATAAACTGCAACGCGGTGTGGCCACTTTCAGCATCACCTTAGCCATGGGCAGGCCAGAGCTATTCCCTGAGCAACCTGTTAGTGTCAGCGGTTTCAAACCACCCATTGATAACAGCGCCTGGATACTCACCCGCGTCGAACACAATATCAACGACATGGGCTATACCACAGGAATAGAGCTAGAAGTTAAAAACAGCGAAGTCGTTGAGATTGAATCCATTTAAACTGAAAAAAGCGCACATTATTTGTGCGCTCTATAGGATATGAATTAGTATAAAAAATGCGTACTTAAGTAGATTTTGAATGAGAATCCGAAGCGATCTTTGCTTGTATTTTCTTTAACTTAGCCACTTCAGAAAAAGTAACATCTGGCCTAAAGTTACAGCGCTTTAATGTTGGTTTGTGGATGATAACTTCAGCACCTTTCCTTTTTGTTTGTGCAGTATAAGTCAATCCAAAGGAGTCGGGCTCAAATTCAGAATAAATAGCATTAATTTCCGGAGTGTCATCATATGTAACAATCCAAGGTTTCTCTATGTTTTTAATGCTTTTGTATAAACGGTAATGGTCATCATGTTCAAAAAAATTCTGATAAAGTCCTTTACCTTTTACGTAATAGGGTGGGTCAATATTTACTAAACATTTGTGTTCAATGTTGGGGATGTATTCATCAATAAATTGTACAGCATCAACAGCAGTCAAAACGATATCATTTCTTTTTGCAGCTATAGTTTTGATTTTACTGATTATTTCTGACTTATTGAACCGGCAGTCTAACTTAAAATTTCCATCTTGGTTTAGACCACCAATCACTCCTGCTTTAATAATTCCTGAACGATTAGTTCTATTTAAAAATAGTGTGGAAAACCCTAATGCCAAGGTGCTAGCGCTGTCACTACTCTGAATAGCCTTCTGTCTACGCCATTCATCAATTGTTATGTCTGTGTTTTCAATTAGTTGACAAAGTTCATCTGTTTTGTGTAAGACACTATACCAAAAAGCATGTATCGAAGGGTTTAAATCATTAATAAACACTTTTTTTACATGCCCTTCTAAAAGTAGAAACCAAGCAATAGCGCAACCACCTGCGAATGGTTCTACATAAGCTCCGCCTTCAAGACCATTTAACTTTAAGGTTTCAAGTACATAAGCCGTTAATTTCGACTTTCCACCAGGGTATCTTAATGGGGAATAAAACATTATTTTTCCTTGAACTCAATGAGTTCACTAAACAAAGGTGTTAGGATATCCCAAAAACCATTGATAAAACGCCTGCTGGTTTTGTGGGTTTCCATTCCATGAATATAAGAGTTCAACGTATCTAAGCTATGCTCATTGGTGTGATTTAAAAGCTTACTTATAACTTTTTTAGCACCCTGCCCAAGTGGGGAAGTCTTATCGTTCAAGTATGATAGTTTACGTTGAAGTGTTAACCGATTATACCCATCTTTATCTAGAGTGGACATCTTCGACTGCAAATCATTCTGAAATGTATATTCATCAACTGATAACTCAAGAAAAACTCGTAATGATGCTGCAGTCACATTTTTGTATCGATCAATAGGAAGAATTTTAAACTCCCTAAAAATAGCTTTTAACTTTGCGCTAGAAACAGTTATCGAACAAAAAGCATGTACAAGTTGATTTCTATCTGGATTATAACGATGCCCATCCGGTTTATTAGGTGCTTCTGATGTATCTTCAGGGGTAGCTGTAGAAGTTTCTGAGGATGAGGTTTCAGATGACGTGGACGTTGAACTTGAGGAGTCAGGGGTTGATTCGTCGGTAGTCGTAATACCTTCGTCCGTAAATGTTACTTCAGGCAAAACTGCCAAAATCTTTTGATTTTGCTCCGGAATTGAACGAGTGTTGATGGCAAATCCTAAGCCACATTCCTTACCTAGATACATTAGCTTTAAAAATTGGGCATAAGCGTTGTAAAAACTTTTTATATTCGAGGTGATGTTAACTACCATCCCATCAAACTCGATACCCCATTTTTCTCTAATTTCTTTTGAACCAAACCATCGTTCAAGTACAGTCATATTCATGCGATAGCTTTTGACCCAAGCAGCTTCATCTTCGGTCATTTGTGACAAAATTTCAGGTCTTGTTGCGATATTTCTTACTTCAACATAACGTAAAGCTTGAATTACTTCAGAGCGATCAAAGCCAGTTTCTGCAATCAAGAGATCTATGTTTTGGTCTACTTCATCATACAACTGTAGGATGAAGTTCTGTTGTTGTAGGCGTTGCCATGTTCTTTGTGTTGAACTGGTCGAATGTCGCTGAAGCACGTACCATCTTGAGTCTTTAAAAGAGGGAGCACAGCACACATAGATTTTTTCGATATCGTTTCGATCAATCATTGCTGCTTGCTTAGACACTATTGCACGAATGGCTTTAGGTGATTTCTCTGGATTTCTCAATAGTTTAAGAGCTAGTACTCTCCGATTTCCTTCAGCAACAATGTACTGTCCATTTTCATGTTGCCAAACAACAACAGGATCTATGGGCATAAATCCCTTGCTAGCAATTGATTTTATTAAATCAAGAAAACTATTCTTCTCTGAATCAACACTGATTAAATCTTCAACAAAATCATTTAGGCGTACATGTTCTTCTGCTGGGTCCAATCTAGGGTTATTTTGCCAAAACTTGAGATTGTCAACCGATCTTAAAACTCGTTTATTCCACCAGTCACTCTTCGACATTTTCTAAGTCCCTTAGTACCTTTTGTTTTTTGTTGAAATAACGCAGAAGGAAAATATGAGCAAATAAATCGGTAACGACTAAAATCATTTTTTCTTCAATGCACTTTTACTAATCAATTCGGAATTCAGATATCAGCATCATCAAAATGCTGCGCTGGGCACCACTCAGTAGAGACCATTTACCTAAAAGCTCAGCCACATCATCATCAGCTTCTGCCTTTTTCACACCTGTAATCACGTACTGCACATCAACGCCATGTTTGGCCACATTAGCGAGATAAAGGGCATCTGGGGCGCGTTCGTTGGATTCGTATTTGCTTTGGGTATTTTTACGAACACCACCATAGTTCCCAAACTCGGTTTGGCTTAAACCTAATCTGATACGCTCGTCACGCAATCGCGTGCCAATATCTGTCATTTTTGTTAAATTCCAGTTTAACTTTCACTCGTTTGGTGGAATAATGGCTGTGTCAAAAATTGCAAAAAGCAAAATTTAAACCTTGCAATTACAGTCACTTATAAACATATATGTTTATATTCACACATTAGATTGCGCCGTGTCCAATCTTTCATACACAAAGCGATTAAAGGAAATGCTATGAATATCAATCCGGCAGTATCGGGTACTCAACACACTGCAAGTACTAAGCCTAATTCAGTAAATACTGATGAAAATCAACAAACAACAAGTACAGAAGTTAAGCAACAAGATACCGTGACTTTATCTGACGAAGCAAAAGCCAAGAGCGAGGCTGATACACAAGGTGGTGGTTGGGGTAATGAACCTCTTAAAGTGGAAGTTCAAGGGGGCGGTTGGGGTAACGAACCACAACAAGAGCAATAATTTATGGCAGCGTTTATCGAGCAGATAGTGCCTTATTATTGGTTAGTTTGTGGTGGCATTGTGCTATGTGGGCGAGTACTTAGTGTACAGTGGTCCGCAACATTTAGCCTACTTGTGTGGGTTATTCTGGGGATCTGCATGGATATGCTCATTCCTGTCATTATGGCTCTCGATACAACGCTGGCTCGTCAACTGTGGTATTGGTGTTGGATTACCATCTACAGCACCATAGTGTTAGTCATTTCAGTCGCACACCAGCAACGTGGTGAATTACCTAGTCAACTTTGCCGAACTATCTGCCACAGTGCTTTTGCGATGATGTTGCTGCAGTTGGCACGTTATCTTGATCGCATGATCATCAAAACCGATGTACTTCATAGTGTGTATCAGTTTGGTGTCCCAGCCATTAACTTTGCAGTAGCCATTGCTGCGCTCTATTGGTTAGGGCGAACACTAAATCAAAAAAAAGGGAATAACTAACATGGTAGAAGTGTTTTTGGTGATAACAAGTCTTATCAATATCGTGGCAAGTATTTTAGTGTATTGGCGTTGGTTAACCTTTTCATCACTAAAATTGCAAACAGGTCATGCTGCTCGTGCCCATTACTTGTGCACTCAAGCACTACAAATTGAACAGATGCCGAATAATTATACGAAAATGGCTGCTTACGATGAATGGCGTAAACAATTACATGAATACCAGCTTGCCTGTGAACAACAGCAAAAAACTGTACCTGATGGCAAGCGCGGTTTCAGAGTAGTATGAGAATGTTACACTGCGCGGGAAGAAGAGGGCATTGTCGCTTCTGGGCTTTCACCCGTGCGAGATTGGTAAATGTAGCGTGCAAGTTCAGCAGTTTGTTCAAATTGCTGTTCGCTCAAACATAAAAACTGCAATCGATGTCCTGTGACTAAAAGCTCTCGAACTAAGGCATCAAATTTCACTGCATCCAATGATGTTTCTTTTAATGCATTGGTTTGGTATTGCTTAAAATACTGCGGTACAAAGAACATCCAAACTTCGACCCAATCAAATCCGGGCACATTACGTAGGATCTCCACAGCTATTTCGCACTTTTCTATACTGGCGTTGGCCTTCCCTCGACGCATCGCCATAAAGTAAGTGTAATCAAGCAAAGTCCCATGCTGATTAGCATTCGCCACTAATTCCTTCATATTGTGTTTGCCTAACAAGGTGTCCATGTTATCGGCAAATATGGCCTGCATGTTATGTGCTTTAGTCATAAAAAAATGCTTATAGTCAATTTATCCTAACAAGATACCGCCCCAATGGGGCGCTGTCTAGTTAGGATGTAGAAGTTTAAAAAAACAAAAAATGGTTTATATGCCTTTTGAGTTGAAAATAATATCTTTGTGATCTATTTTGATGTGGCTATTTTCAACTTTGGAGCATGTTATGACATCGGATGAAATTCGCCACGCCATAAAAACGATTCAGCAAACCCGCGGCAGGCTAAAACAATTCTCAAAGAAACATAACCTTAGTTATGACTACCTATTCAATGTGGCTAATGGTCGTTTACGTCAGTTAGGACACGATACAGCGCTGACAATCATCGCCGCCCTTAAGCACGAACAACAGGATGAGATCGTCGAACTAGAACAGAGACTAGCCAGCCTTAAAGCGGCGACTGACGTTCAGCAGAGTGCGGCCTAATGGGCAGGGGAGCAGGCATCACCTGCCCACATTGTGACTGCCGTGCGCTGCAGCGTAGAACCCGTGCGATTACGACACTCACCCGCGAAAAGACCTACCGCTGCAATAACGATGATTGTGGTCATGTATTTGTCAGTATCGAGGAAATCCAGCGCACCGTAGTGCAGCCGCGCACGCGTAAAGAAGGGATTAACTTGCAGACCAGCAGAAAGGGCGAAACGTTACAAAAGCAGCAGGCATAAAAAAGCCCCGCATTGGCAGGGCTTACGTTTTGATCATTCTATTAACCTAAGGCGGCGATCACATGTACAGGATCACGTTCAATTGCACGCAGCAACACCTTAGCGGGGCCAGTGGGTTCACGGCGTCCTTGTTCCCAGTTACGCAGCGTACCAATATTCACATCTATCAACTGGGCAAATTTGCTTTGCGTCAGTTGAGTTCGCTGTCTAATCGCTTTGACCTGTACCGAGGTGACAACGGTCTCACGGGAAGGTTGGCGAACCCCTTGATTAATTTCATCCATTTGCTGAACACTTTCAAGCAATTGGCTAAACAGTTCGTCATTCATATTACCACCTCTCAACGATTGCTTTTAATGCCTGCAGTTGGGCGTCAGTTAAATTCTCTTGTTCACTCTTTGGATAAATCAACAGCATTTTCAATTGGCTGGCTGCGGTTACATAGTAATAAATCACACGTACACCGCCGCTTTTACCCTTATTCGCTTGGCTCCAACGGACTTTACGCAGCCCGCCGGATTCTTTTATCACCGGCCCTGCTTCTGGGTTGTCGGCTAAGTAAGTTTGAAACTCTCGATACTCGTCATCGGTTAACAGCGTTTGCACCAGCTTGGTAAATATGGGTGTTTCGATAAAAACCATAAAGTAAGTCATTGGCGTAGTTTCGTATGCGCAAGTATGTCACTGGCGTAGCAATATTGCAAGCGGTAACCCCAGTTAACAGGGGTGAAGTGTCATGTAGGCCAAGCTGGTTTTTTGATATAAATGTAGGTAAAAATGAATATACTCAACTTTTTCTTGTGTGTGCGATATCCACACATTATACTCCCCACTGTTGCCACTCATCTAGTCAATGAGCTCTCGCAACAAAGCAGGTGGGCTAGTCCCCCGCGTGCTGTGACACTCACTGGAAAATGCGAAAACCATCTCCCCTATACCGGCGCTGTGCGCGGGTATATCCAAAGCCATAGTACGGTATTTGGGGGCATGGATCGGGAGCCAAAGAAAACGCCCCCAATGCGCCTATCCAGTGAGGGGCGCAGACTTGCGGCTACCCGGTCCACCTTCTCGAAACTCACTGAGAAGGTTTTTACCATGTTATATACATTTCTTATTGCCTATCGCGATCAAAAGCTGGCACAGCTTGCCCGCATCCGCACCGTTTCAACCATTGCCAACACCGAACAAGCTGCCCGTAATCAATTAAACGGCATGCCGCTGGTTTTTGTGTGCCGCACGCCAGCAAAAGGCGGTGCGCTATGAGTATTCAAACTAAACCGCAACTCTTTGCCTTCGAGCAAGGTGATTTACTGGCAGGCGTTCGAGTTGTTACTGATGTTAACTCGATTTGGTTTGTAGGTAATGATATTTGTAATGCGCTCGAAATTGTCAGCCCGAGGCAAGCTCTAGACCGCTTAGATGAGGATGAAAGGGGGGTATATAGTGTATACACCCCTGGCGGCATACAGGAGATGAATTGCATTAACGAATCGGGTGTCTATTCGTTGATCCTGACCAGCCGTAAACCTTCGGCTAAAAAATTTAAAAAATGGTTAACCTCTGAGGTGTTGCCCAGCATTCGAAAAACGGGCGGTTATCAGCGTGACGGCCTGCCGCTCAACAAGCGGGTTGAACTGCAACGCTATAGCCATAAGTTGCTTAGCGATATCAGCAAAACGCCTGATCCTTATATCCGCAATATGTTGTACCAAGATTTGCAGGCGGTACGCGGCTGGTTGGGTACAGACACTCCGCCATTGGATTCGCTCATTCTGTCGGGCGTGGCCGATGACAGCCTTGAAATTGTTGAAGCCTTCTTTAACGCCATTTGTTATTTAGAGCAACAAGGTGAGTTGGTTAATCAACATGCGCCTAAAACACAACTCGCGGTACATATCGACAGCTTTTTAGCCTTGTGTGAACAGCACAATATCCCCATGGTCAAAGGTCGCACCTTAACCCGTGCGCTACGCCAGTCACCACGATTGATTGCCGCTAGCCATAACGTCAATAGCACTCAATTGAGTGGCAAAGTACTTAAGTGTTGGTCGTTCTCTCTTGAACCCAGCACTGATATTGCAGACCTGCCACAGGGAGACACGCTATGAGCCATCCATTTGAACCCTTCCAACGCACGATTAGTATCGATGGTCATAGCCAATTGAAAACGGTTAATGGCTGCTCATTTAATATCACTTGGCCACAACAGCAACTGAGTGCTGACCGTAAAACCCTCGCCAGTTTTTTAAATCAATTTGGTCACTGTGAAGTGGTTGATGCGCCTGCTGATAAGCGCGAATGGGCACAGGAATTTGCGGAACACTTTAACCTTCACAGACAACCGCTAGTTTCAAATCAGCACACTGCTTTTTGTGGAGGTGCGCTATGAGCCGGTTATTAGCCTTTGAACTCGCACAGCAGTGGTTGAGCTACGATTGCATTATCCTGGATACCGAAACCACAGGGCTTGGTGATACTGATGAAATCGTTGAAATAACCCTTATCAACAGTCGTGGTGAAGTACTTTTGAATAGTCTGGTTCAACCATGTAATTCAATCCCTGCTGCTGCGATTAACATCCATGGTATTACGAATGAAATGGTCGCCACGGCACCACGTATTAGTGCGCTGTTGCATCAAATCAACGGTATTATTAGCGGTAAGACCTTGATCGCATACAACACTGATGATGACGTTCGTTTGTTGCTTCAAAGCGTCATGATGTGTGGCTTTGCTGATAGTGATATTGCCTTACACAATGTTAAGTTGGGCTGTGCGATGAAAGCTTATGCCAAGTGGTTTGGCAAAGTGGATCCGCAAAACGGGGATTACCAATGGCATAAATTGGTTAATGCCGCGGCCAAATGTGGGGTGACATTGCCTGAGGGCATGCAGGCTCACCGTGCTTTAGCTGATTGTATTATGACGTTAGGCGTGCTCCGTTATATGAGCAACAATGTCGACCAAATCCAAACTGATACCCACACTAATGCATTAATTACCCGCCTAATTGGACAACCTGAACGGGTGATTGTCCATTCCGATAAAGCCAGCGTTTACTTTAATACAGAGGTCGCTCGGATATTTGAAAAACGCGATGGTTTTGAACTGTTTGCCACCAGTGTTAATGGTCAACTGAGCTACGAATTAGCGCTCGATCGTATGAGTGCCTACGCGGTAATGCAGATGTTCCCTGATATTGTTTTTGTGCCACTGCAACTTAAAACGGCGGAGGCTGCAGTATGACGGCTCTTGATAAAGCGCAATTTGATGCGGCCCTGTATTGGGCGGATAAACCAATTAAAAAGTTTGTTTGTACTGTACGAGAAGCAGGCAGATTTGAAACCCGTATTTATGGTGCAACCTGCTCTGACCGCGCGGCAGAATTAGCATTGGAAAATACTGAGTTGAATCGCGACAGTGCTGTAGTTGTTGAGATGCGATTAGCCACTCCTGAGGATTTAGGTTGTGTTCCTGCACTCATGCCATCGGTTAAAGAAAAGATGCTGGCCTTTGCCGCACATCATCAATTAGGCGAGGTTCGCTTAGATAATCCAGCTCAACTGCTTATAGGTAATTTGCCGGCGATCGCTGCGGTAAATGCGCTTAAGGAACAGCACGGTAGATTATGCAGTGCGTTGGTTGATTGCTTAGCGGTGATGAACGAGTGTGAAAAACACCAGAACTTCCCCAAAACATTTGCTAACCCTGTGGGCGGCTTAGGCTGGGATGCCACGATTGCGGCGGCACGCCTGCTGCTTAAGGGAGGTGTGTAATGGAGGGACTAACTGCAAACGTTAATGCACTTAACAAGCAACTGGTAAGGCTTGATGGAACCGTTCAAGCCATTGGAGCGGTATCTGAGTTGCTAAGTTTATGCCCACCTGAGCATAAAGTGAATGCTAATGCGTTAGGGCAATTGTTGTTTGTGTTGCATAAGGACATTGAAGCAAACCTGTTGGGCATCGATACAACGCAACAACGTATTAGCGAACACATTCAAACTAAGTAGGGGTATTTTATGTCGATGTACCCTGAACTGCATCGCGAGGTGTTACCTCGACTGCTAAACGAATTTGAGTTCAAAGAGGGTAAACAAGGCTTTCTGCAGCAGGGGCGTTGCCCCTGCTGCGGCAAAAAAGAGCTTTATACCAATTATGATAGCCCGTGGGTTTTACGCTGCGGGCGCCTAAACAAGTGTGGCGAAGAGCTGCACATTAAAGAGCTATTTCCTGAGCTATTTTCAAGCTGGAGTGACCGCTTTCCACTAAAAACGAACCCTCAATCTGGAACCGTAGACAATCCCAATGTGGCTGCGGATGCATATTTGCAGCATGGTCGTGGCTTTAATTTAACCATGATTAATGGTTGGTATACCCAAGGCAGTTATTATTGCGGTAAACGTGATATGGGTACTGCTACGGTTAAATTTGCCCTGCCAAATGGCGCCAGTTGGGAGAGGTTTATCGATAACCCGCAGCGGTTTGGCAAGCAGAAAGCAAACTTTGTAGGAAGTTATCAAGGTTATTGGTGGCAACCGCCAACAATTGACTCACTCGATCTCACCAATGTTAAAGAACTATGGCTTACCGAGGGCATTTTTGATGCTATCGCTTTACTGCAAAACTCGGTAACTGCTTTTGCGTTAATGAGTTGCAATAATTTTCCTGATAAGGCGTTAGAGCAGCTTGATGTGCTTTTACCGACGAATATGCGCCCAACATTGGTATTTGCATTCGATGATGGTAAAGCCGGCGAAAGCTTCACGAAAAAGTTTGTTAAGCGTGCAAGGGAACTCGGTTGGAAAGCGACCGCAGCGCAGCCACCAAAGGGCAAGATAAAGCTTGATTGGAATGAGCTGCATCAACGCGAACGTCTTACCGAAAAACACCTCGATGAATATCGCTATTTAGGCCAGTTGCTGATTGCGACTAGCGCCACTCAAAAAGCCTTGTTGATGTATAACAAGAAGGGCGTGCAGGAGTTTCCCTTTGGTTTTAACAATTCTCTATTCTGGTTCAAACTCGATCTTAGCCGCTTTAATAAGGCATATCAGCAAGCGGAAGATGCTGCGCTGCGCGATGGGGAAGAACTAACGGATGAAGAAATCCGTGAGCGTGCTTTGCAAGAGTCGGGCAGTATTCAGGAGTTGGCCAAGTGTTACCCTCAAGCGTTGTACTACCAAGAAAATAAGCTGACTGATGAGAGTTGGTATTATTTTCGGGTGGATTTTCCCCATGATAGCCCGAGTGTAAAAAACACCTTTAGTGGTAGCCAGTTAAGCTCAAGTGCGGAGTTTAAAAAACGTTTACTTGGGATGGCTCCTGGCGCGGTTTTTAATGGCCAAACCCCGCAACTAGACAAGTTAATGAGTCAACAGCTGTATAACATCAAACGTGTTCAAACAACGGATTTTATTGGGTATAGCCGCGAGTTTGAATGCTATGTCTATAACGAGGTGGCGGTCAAAGACGGCAGACTATATCGCCTGAACGAAGAAGACTTTTTCGATATTGGTAAGCTGAGCATTAAGACCTTAAGCCAGTCTGTTGGTGTGCATCTTAATCCCGATTTTAAACAGTTAAACCAGGAGTGGCCACGTAAGTTATGGCAGGCGTTTAATGCAAAAGGTTTTGTGGCATTGAGTTTTTGGTTTGGTAGTTTTTTTGCTGAACAGATACGCCAAGAGCACAAGAGTTATCCCTTTTTAGAAGTGATTGGTGAACCTGGCACTGGTAAGTCAACTTTGATCGAGTTTATGTGGAAGCTTGCTGGCCGTGCGGATTACGAAGGGTTTGACCCTAGTAAATCTACCCTTGCCGCAAGGGCTCGTAACTTTGCTCAAGTATCTAATATGCCAGTGGTATTGATTGAGGGGGACCGCGGTGACGGCAAAGATGCTAAGCAAAAAGGGTTTGATTGGGATGAACTGAAAACGGCTTATAACGGCCGCAGTGTGCGTGCTCGAGGCCTACGAAATAATGGTAACGAAACCTATGAACCGCCGTTTCGTGGTGCGATTGTGATTGCCCAAAACGCCGAGGTACAGGCATCTGAGGCTGTGTTGCAGCGGATTATTCATATTCATACTGACCGTAATGGGCAAACGCCAGCAACTAAAGAAGCGGCAGAATGGATGGAGCGGGTGAGTGTTGATGAGCTTTCAGGGTTTATCTTAAAGGCGGCACTACATGAGCAGCAGATTATGGATTGTGTGAATAACCGTTGTAAGCATTATGAGCAGTGGTTGAGCACTTTTCCGGATATTAAGAATATCCGTATCATCAAAAATCATGCTCAGCTTTGTGCATTGGTAGAAGCTTTAGCCATCGTTGCTGATATTAACCAGGAACAAATCGAACAAACCCAAGATATGCTGCGGGATATGGCCGTTAAACGCCAACAAGCGATTAATGCTGATCATCCTATGGTGCAAGAGTTTTGGGATGTGATCGACTTTATTGATGACGATAACTTACCTATTTTGAACCACTCTCGTGATCCTAAGTTGTATGCCATTAACCTTAACCATTTTGCTGAGGTCGCCGCAGAACGTAGGCAAAATGCACCACCTCTCACCGAGTTAAAGCGACTGCTTAAATCGGCTCGAAACCGTAAGTTTATTGGGGTTCGCACCATTAATAGTGGCGTTAATGCACGACACAACGAAACCCATCCCTATGCTAAACGCCCCACTTCAGTGAAGTGCTGGGTTTTTGCCAAGGAGAATTAAGATGACCAGTACAATTTCGATTAAAGAAGAAGTGGCTAAGGCGAAGGCTGCTGGCATGACCAAGTTTGAATCAGCCCATGTGCATGTGTGTGGTCAGTCGTTACGTTATGCAAACAGCCATGGTGAGTGTGTGTATTGCAAACTGCAAAAAATAAAGCTTAAGCGTGCAGAGCTTAAAAAGGGTAAAGAACGCAGCATTGAAATTGCCGTTGCAGCATATAAAAGAGGTGATAGCTTACAGAAAGCCTCTGCAGAAGGGCGGATATCAAACCATTCATTGAGAAGTGCTTTGGTTTCTCAGGGCTTATTGAGAGAAAAGGCTGCGGATTCGGGCGGGTTAACAGTTGGTTACAGTGCAAATGAATTACGTGAATCCTCAGCTTGCCGTATGGCTCTATGCTTGATGAAACCAAGGGGCGCACTATGAAGCTAATGAAGGCGATGGCTTGGGCAAAACGTGAGTTTGCAGAAGGGTCGATCCCTGATAATAAGACGATACGTCGCTGGGTTGAGCGTAATGTAATTGCTGGCAGGGTGATTGATGGCAATACCTATGTATTTGATACCGAAAGAGCGGGCGTCGATTCTAATGTATCTAAGACAGTTCAAGAGTTGTTGAGGGAATAATGGCTGCTAGACCACGGAAAAAACCTTTAATCAATCTACCCGAGCATCTTTATTATGATGCTCGTTGGGGGACGTATCGTATTAAGTTGATTAGCGGTAAATTCAGATCTTTAGGTAGTGATAGAGATGCCGCTATCTCGATCGCAAAAGAATATAACCTGATAGCAAGACCAAGGGTCGGCTTGAAAGTGAGTGATTTATTGGACACGCCACAAGGTGACTATCCTAATGAATTGCCTTTCTCTGAGCATATTCCCGCATTACTGAAACGTATTGTTGCCGATGAGCAACCCTCTGCTGACCTAGTGAAAACAATGGAGAATGATGCGCAGCGGTGCATACTGTTTTTTGCTGAAACGCCCGGGTCCTTAATCACGTTAAAGCATGTTAATGACTATATAGCGAGATTCCATTCAGATAGCAGTGCGAACGTGCAAAACCGCAAGGTGAGCTGGCTTAAGAAACTGTTCTCATATGCTGCGGATGAAAGCTTGATGCCTTTAAACCCCGCAGTGAACAAAAAGATGCGCAGGGTAAAGAGTAAGCAGCGCCATCGTTTGAAAATAGAATGGTTTAAGGCTATTTATGATCAAGCACCGTTGTGGCTGCAAACTGCGATGGATCTATCATTGCAAACCACTCATGCTCGCCTAGAAATATCTCGCATTCAGTACTCACTAAAGAAGCCAAATAGTAAGAGCTGTGGCTGCTATTGGTTTGATTCACCTCAAATCACACCGTTTGGCAATGTGTTTGGTACGCTCTACATCCATCGACAAAAGATTGAGGGCAAGGAGGCTGCTCATGTGGCCATACCTATTGGTGATGAACTTAAGCGGATCATCGACCGTAGTCGAGATAAAATTGTGAGTCCTTATGTGGTTCACCGTTTACCCACAAAACGCTCTAATGGTTTAAGCAAAGAAGTGAACCATATTTCGCAGTTAAGCCCTGATTATATCAGCCGTGCATTTTCAGCATTACGAGATGAAGTAGGGTGTTGTAATCACTTGGAACCAGCAGAACGGCCGACATTCCATGAAATACGTGCCTTGGCAGCTCATTTATTCGATATCCAGGGCGTAGACCCTCAATCACGAATGGCGCATACCGATGCCAAGAGCACAAAGATCTATACACAAAACCATGTAGAGTGGGTTGAGGTACCATTCGCAGAAATCAAAATGCAGGCCTGATAGCACTCGCAAAACTAGGGTGTAAGTGCTTGATTCGTATAATCCTGAAAATCCATTTTTACGAGTCTAATTTAGAGACGAAAACGAAGGTAAAAACCATTTATATTAGACAGTTACCATACTACTGTTCGTTGTGATGGGGTGTCAGGGGTCGGAGGTTCGAATCCTCTCATACCGACCAAATTCATAAACAATAAAGCCTGCAATCTAAATCAATTGCGGGCTTTTTTGTGTCTGGAATTTAGCTATGTTTGGACTGTCAACAGACCGGATGGTTGCATTCGCATTAACCTCGAAGGCTATAAACTTAGCAACGACTTTAATTCATCGCGTTTACTTATCTAGTAAATAAACATAAGTATTCAAGGCTGATTTGGTGGAGTTGAATACCTTTTTTAAACAAAAGTAGGCAGCCTTGCTAAGCTTACATTTCGAATTTTTCAGGTTTTTATATTTTTATAAAAAATTGTCTACTTTTTAAAGTGCCCAAAAATACCTTTGCTATTTAATCATAATGCTGGAGATAAAAGCTATTTTTAGTCTCTAAATACATGCAAATCATAAAAAGAATCATTGTGTAAGCATGCGAATGTAATACAGGCCCCTGCTAGCTTGGCCTCTTCTATTTGCTTATCAATCGTTTTGAGGATTTCTATATCTCCTTTTTTTTCGATATAGTCCCGAAAGTCTTCCAGTTCCATTAGGGTTAGTTTTTTACGTAGAACAATGACTTCATCAAACTCCTCTATTAAATATTCAATATTTTCATAGAACTCAAGAATCTCACCATCTTCTCCTTTTACTTTATCATCTATGACGGCCTTTACTTCACATTTGTGATAGAACTCATATCCCTGTATTTCATCAAAAATTAAGTCGGTGTCTATTAGCATTTTATTACCCAATGTAAAAATAACCAGTTGTTAAAGTTTAGTGCTGGCGTTAATTTAAGTTCTTTCTTCTTAGGACAATGAAGGCTTTGATATTGATATTCTCAGCCGTTCATTCTCACAAACTAACACATTTTTATCACACAGAATCTGTGCCAACTTGCTCATCCGCTCAGTTGCCTGAGCTGTTGCACGTTGAAAACCCAATAGCCCCAACGCTGCAGAAGCCGCATCAGTCATGCTAATGGCATGAGCGTCTTGCACTGTCAGCAATAAGGCGTTGGTGAGCTCTGCATCACAGACGTTTTCCAGCTTACGGGTGGCTGTGTCGACGCTGTTCCAGTTTCTTAACTTAACTGTACTTCGTCCATTCGGCCATAACACTTCATCGCTATCTAATTTGATGAATCCTTTAGCAACAGCGCCTGAAATGGCCTGATCTACAGTGCGTTTAATTTTGGCTCCAACCCTTGTCAGTCCTGCGGCGTTGGCTAAACGAGTTGCTACTAGGCTAGTGAATATTGGGTATTCAGTTTCAACAATTCGTTCAACTGCATATACCAACGTACTTAAAGGGATGGCACTGAAATCATCGACATGTGGAATATTAAGTTTAGATACATCGGCTTTTCTATAGGGCGTAGTGCAGGCTTCAAATTCTGGTTGTTCTTCTTCAATCCGTATTATTGGCGTTGCGATGGCCTCCTGTACCACAGCTTTGTGCTCCACTTTTTTAGTGCTATAGGCTTGTGCCGCCATCGATACCATCAGTTCGTTGTGCTGTGTTATGGCTTTATCTATCAGTACTTTCAGGCGATGTAACTCAGCTTCTGGATCGCGAAACCAGTCGGTGGACCAAATACGCTCAAAGCTCCAACCAAGACCTTCCAGCACACTTTGCCGCAGCCGTTCGCGGTCGCGGGCTGAAGCGGCCTGGTAATATCCAGCGCCGTCATATTCCAGCGCCAATACAAATTTACTTGGGTCTTCCGGATGTTTGATGGCTAAGTCGATGTAATAACCCTGACTGCCGACCCGGGTGGCTACCTGATAACCTAAACGCTGGATCGCCTGATGCAGCAAGGCACCAAAAGCAAAGTTTTGTTCCTGATCTTTTTCATGGGCTTTGTTCAACTGGCCTGATTCGGCAAATTGTAAAAAGATTTGCAGCGAACGCACACCAAATGGGCTGTCTGCTTCAACTTTTAATTCATCACCTTTGAAGTTGGCAAAGACTTCCATCGCCAGACGGGCGCGTGAGATCAACACGTTTAAGCGCCGTTCACCACCGGGTTTATTCAACAAGCCAAAATTTTGGCTGAGTTGGCCTGTGCTGGTTTTACCATAACAAATACTGATGTAGATAACGTCGCGTTCGTCGCCTTGTACGTTCTCCAGGTTCTTTACAAAAAACTCATCGCCACCTGCATATCGTGCAAAGAATTCGTCGGTTTCAGGGTGTAAGCGGCGCTCTTTTTCCAGCTCAAGTAAAATGGCATCACGCTGCGAAAGGCTAAAAGCCACCACACCCAAGGACAGGTGAGGTTTGCTTAACGCATGGTTAAATACGGCCGCTACCACAGCTTTTACTTCGCCCGGATTGGTGCGTGAACCGCCTTTGTCGTAATGGGTTTCCGGCAAGTGATGAAACTTCAGCCCTGTTGCATCAGGGTGAAACCCTGGGCTTGGAAAGGCCACTAGCTTGTTTTTATAAAACTGGTCGTTGGACACTGCAATCAGTGAATCGTGGCGGGAGCGATAATGCCAGCGCAACATTTTGCTTGCCGCACCACGGGCTTCCATCAGTGCCAGAATACTTTCCATTTCTGCAGTGGCGCTGCTTTCCAGCTCTTCTTCTTCCAGTTCAACGGCTTTACCAAATAAGTTGCTTGGTGGCATTTGCTTGCTGTCACCCACCACAATCACCTGCCGCCCACGTAGCATAGCGCCCAAGGCATCAGGGGCTGGAATTTGGCTGGCTTCATCAAAGATCACCAGCTCAAAATCCAAAGCTCCTTGTTTCAGGTAGGTGGCGATGGACATAGGGCTCATCATAAAAATAGGTTTTATTTGCTGGATCACGTTACCGGCTTCAGCCAGCAGTTTTCGGATAGGAATATGGCGCTTTTTCTTACCCATTTCCCGCAGCACTAATTCCATTTCCCCTTTCGCTGTTTTCTTGGGTAAGCGCTCGTACAAGGTGTTCACCAACAGCTCCTGGGCGAAAAACAGACTGTTGCCATCAATACGTTTAAAGTCACGCAGGCTTTGCTCATGTTTATTGCGGTCAAAGCGCCGTATGGCTTCCGAGCTGTCGTAGGCATGATCAACCAAACCACGGTAATAACTAAGCTCGAATACCGTCATTAGCAAGTCTGGAGCTGTATGCCATGAGTACGCCAGTTCAGCGAAAGCTTTGATTTTATAGGAGTCAAAGGCCTGAATAATCTGGTTGTATCGCGCGAAATCGTAGAGCAGGGCAGAGTTTTTCCAGCCTTCTAACAAAGCATTGAGCTGGGTAAATTGCATGGTGGCTAAATCGTGGTTTGGATTGCTGTTGTGGATTTGTATCAGCTCTTGCAGCGTTTGTGTCTGCGCTTCGATGGCTTTGCAGAGTGTTGCCAGAGAGTTCGCCTGATCGCGCAGCAGCTTTTTATCAACGCCTGTATCAATCAGTTCAGCCAATGGCTGCGACAATTCAAGACTCGTTACCTTTGCATAAAAGGCGTTGATCCAGCTATGGATTTGGGTTAACTCAGCATGCTCTGAAAATTCGCCTTGCCACTGTGTGCCAAAGACTTCAGACAAAATAGCGCTGTAGCTGGCCAGTTCTTTTTTCGCGCTTTGGTAGGCTAAGGCAGTATCTAATGCAGTGAGCCAGTCGGTAGACGAAGCAGGCAAGGTGCCATGCCAAAGTCCTGCTAAGTTAGCTTTTGCCTGTCGATAGCTGGACGACAGGAAACGCCACCATTTATCTGTTTTGCCAATCAAGCCCTGGCGGATACTCAGCAAATCGGCATCAAGCGCCTGAGTGATAAAGTGTTGTTCGCAGCTGGTTTTGAGGCTTAAGAAATTGGCTAAACAAGCCAGGCCGTTATCGATCCGTTTTTGTTCAACAGCCCATAAAGGGTTATTTACCTTAACCTGTTTAAGGTCCGGCACTTCGGATAGCCAGCTTGTTCTTGCGATCAGTGGGGTAACTTGCTGCAAGCTTTGTGGTTTCTCAAGCTTCAGAAATGCACTGACGGTTTGAGTTTGTGCATCAAGTTGATTAAGTAGCTGGCTTATTTCAGCCAAAGCTGATGTTAAAGCTTGCTGCAATGCTGGAGAAAAGTCAGTGCGGCCAGACATTGCAAAAGGATGAGCTGCAGGCACACCAACACGTTCCAGTTGCTGCACTAATTCGGCCACCAGCTTTCTGGCATTGCTGTATTGCTCAGCTGTCCATTGTTCAAAACAGCTAAAAGGCAAAGTAGGTAAAGAGCTTTCGGGATTCTTTGTTTTCAACTGCAACAGAGAGCCTAAAGCTTCAATGTAATTGAGACTACTACGCAAAACTGGGGCGCGAATGGCATGGACATAAGCATCCAGTGAGGCTTTTGATTCTGCCAAATCTGACAGTTCTTGCTGGCGGTTTCCGGTTTGTGGCCGTCCTTGTTCGAGCGATTCAGCAATAGATTCCAGCACAGCTCTTTTCGTACTTTTGTGGCTGTGTAGTTCCAGTACGGCAAAGCCCAAATGAGTTTCATCAAGGCGTTTTTTCACCACCTCAAGTGCTGCCATTTTTTGCGCCACAAACAGCACTTTTTTACCCAAAGCAACGGCTTCAGCAATAATATTGGTGATGGTTTGGGATTTGCCTGTGCCAGGTGGGCCTTGAATAATCAGGTCTGTACCAGATTTCATGGCTAAAATGGCTTCAATCTGACTGGAGTCTGCGTCTTTTACCAAATGGAGCTTTTCAGGATGATTCAGATCAGTTGGATTGATTTCTGCATTGTGATCAAAACCATCCCGGAATAAGCGGCCAATCAAAGGTAACTGGGATGGTTTTTTTCCTTCAGGCCAGCCGGATGGGTCAAGGTCCATATACATCTGAAACTTGCCAAAAGAGAACAGCCCTAAACCAATTTTATCCTGATGCACCCTCCAGGACGGTTGTGCCGTAATTGCATCTGTTACCGCCTGATAATAATCCGAGACTGTCATTTCATCAGAATAGGTTGGCAGCAGTAACTTAAATTCTGTTCTGAGCTTTGCCGCCAAGGTCAGGTTTGAGCCCAGTTCTTCGCCTGTGTAACGCAATTTAAAGCTATCTCTGGCAGACGATCGAATCAGTTGAACAGGGATTAAAATTAAAGGAGCATACCTTGAGACTGATGAGTTTGTTGGTTCATTCCACTGTAGAAAACCAAGTGCTAAATACAGAACTTCGACCCCTTGCTCTTGAAGCATTGTATGGGCTTCGGTTTCTAGTTTCAGCAGTGCTTTATCAAGTTTGGCTGGCACTAATCCTGTTTGAAGGTATTTGTCGGTGAAGCGAGCCGCTCCCTTTTTCTGTTCAAGGTATAAATCGAGAGGTGGTAATTCCGAATTATCATCGTTCTGAAAGAATGAGCCTTCATCCTCGCTGTCGGCAATTTTTTGCTGATAAACTTCTGGCAGCGGTAAAAAGCTGAGAGAGTTTTGTTGCTCAACCAGTATTTCAAAGATTTTGGCGGATTGTTCATCAATAATGTCGAGGGCTTTACTGCCACTTCGGTAATTCAGTTGAGGGTTAGCTCGAAGACCCATATCTAGTAATTCAAGACGCGCACGTTCCAGTTGCTGGTCGACAACCATAAATATCCATCTCCGAGATATGCTGAACCCATAAATCCGGAACTGTTAATTCCGGCCATTCAAATTGAAACAATAACATAATGCGCTTTCAATTTACCTTCAAGCGCATTGACTAGAGTTGTGTTAACAACACTGATAAAAGTGATGGATTAATTTCGTTTTTCGTTTGCCTTACAAAACACTGATGGGATCTAAATATTGCGCATTCAAAGTTGAGTATCCAAGTTTTGCACTAGAGTGAATAATCCAAGATTGTGAAGATGCTTTTCAACATTAAATAAAGTCGCTTAACTAGCATATAGCTTGAGGTGTACCTATATCAAAATGGGATATTAAGTTCGTTGATAAAAAATTCTTTAGGACTCTTTAGGGGATACTATAACGATAAAAACTGCAAAATGCTTATCCCATCTTGAGTCTTGCACTGAATTTAAAAGGCCTAACTTCTTTGCAATGGACATCTTTGCAATAGGTTATGCCGCATCACAGACTTGATTCCTACCTGCGCGTTTGGCTTGCATCATGGCCTGATCGGCATTATTGAAAAGGGTCTCTAACAGGGTTTGTGCCTCATCGGGATGATTGACTTGAGGCAAGCTTAAGGATGCAATGCCAAAACTTGCGGTGCAGTGAATGCTGTGGCCGTCAAGCAGCAGTGGCTGCGTATCAAACCCATGGCGAATTGACTCTGCCACTTGCCATGCTTGCTCATGGTGAGTGTTGGGTAAAATCAGGCCAAATTCTTCGCCCCCGAGGCGGGCGAGAATATCCAGGGATCTCAGTTTGGTTTGCGTCAATTTTGCGATATGGATAAGCGCTGCATCCCCCATCGCATGGCCCCAGTGGTCGTTAATTCGCTTAAAATGGTCAATATCGAACATGATAAAGGCCAGCGGTTGTTGGGCTTGCTGCGCGATTTGACGACCGAGATTGAAAAAAGCCCGGCGATTATAGAGCTGGGTCAGTTCGTCAGTATCGGCAAGGCGTTCGGCCGTGGATTTTGCCTCTATGAGCGCTTGCTCCATCTGCTTGCGTTCGGTGATATCGGTGGCGATTTCTATTCTCACTAATCGGCCATCGGTCCAACGAATGGCTTGATCGCGACATTGGTACCAACGCTTATTTTGCGTATTTTGAAACTCCCACACATGGACGCCAGCAGGGTTTCCCTTGTCATCTAGCAGCTTAGGGTTAGTACAAAATTGACAAGGTGAACTTTGTCTCGATTGCAGCACTTGATAGCATTTTTTACCTTTTGCCTCACCCCAAGCCGATACACCGTAGTCATTGAGATAGAGCAGATCATAGGTGGCTAAATCAGAGACATAAACCAGCGCATCGAGACTATTCAAAATAGTATCAATGGCCTGACTATGGTTGGTATCGGAACCCGCTTCTGTGTGTTGTGGGGCATTTTTTGTCATGGATCGCAGCCGTGCAATGAATGAGTTCTAACAACATGGGGTACTCTTTATGGTTGTTAATATAACCCATTAAAATAAATCTGTCCGATATTCAATTAATTATGTTGCTCTAAAATAGCTAGTTTTTATTGCGAGGCGTTCAGTTTGCCGGTTTAACGCCTTTCGCCGTGGCATTTCCATCTATCGGTTTTAGGCTAAATCTGGCTTTTTAAGTAAGCGATGGCCGTTTGTGCCCTGCGAGACAAAGGCCACTCGGCTCTGTGGATCAGCCAAATGGTGTCTACCACTGGGCTGCCACACTCAACCACATAGATTTCATCTTGTCGTTCAAAGGCTTTACGGGCATAGCGAGGGATCACGGTAAAGCCGAGCCCCTTGGCGACGGGCTCGAGAATTAAGCTGATCTGATTGATAAACCCTTTACAGGGGATCTCTTGGATGCCAGGACTTCCTGGATATTTGCGGCTTAATAAGCGGGTGGCCATGGCTTCGCCATCGGGGTGAGAGATAAATCCTAGGCGCTGCAAATCTTGCCAGCTGGTAATTTTATGCCCGGCAGGCACAACTAGCTCGAGGGGTTCTTCAGTAAAATGGCTGCTGCTGATACAAGGATCCGACGGCTTAAAGGTCACCATCCCTAGCTCATGTTGATTTGCGAGAATGGCTGAGAGGATTTCATTATCGGGGGCAAAACGATGGTGAATTTTTAGCTGCGAAAACTGCGTTTGCAGCTGCAAAAGTAACGGGTAGAGCGTTAAGCCAATACTGCCAGGCGTGATAAGGCTTATCTCGCCAATATGGGCATCGTCTTGAATGAGTTTTTGCTGTAATCGCTTCTCGGCGCAGTTTATGTCTTTGACGTAACTCAACAAATGCTCACCAACGGGCGTGATTTCGAGTTGGCGGCTACGGCGTAAAAAGAGAGTGCCGTATTCTTCCTCTAAGCGACTGATATGTTGGCTGACCGCTGCTTGGGTGATACCTATGGCTTCGGCCGTGCGGGTAAAGTTTCCCTTTTCCACTAACACTGCAAAGGTATTGAGCCATTGTGGGTTTATCATAATGAAATCTTATAGAACCTATAATAAGCTAATGCTTTTAATTATGGCAGGTTCGTTTTAGTCTGTCCTCATCATAGTTAACCCATGGTTAGGACTGTCAAATGACCCAGCTATTTTCTCCTTTTAGATTAAAAGATATCACGCTTAAAAACCGCATTGCCGTGGCACCTATGTGCCAGTATCAGGCTCACGACGGGCTGAGTAACGATTGGCATCAAGTACATTACACGAGTCTTGCTCGCGGCGGCGCAGGCTTAGTGGTGGTTGAGGCGACTGCCGTATCGCCAGAGGGGCGGATCACTCCGCGCTGCTTAGGATTGTGGAACGAGGAACAAGCTGCGGGCTTAGCCAACATCGCCTCGGCGATTAAAGGGGCTGGCGCGGTGGCGGGGATCCAAATCGCCCATGCTGGTCGTAAAGCCAGTGCCAACATTCCTTGGGAAGGGGATGACCATATTGAGGGGGAGCAAGGCTGGCAAACATTGTCGCCATCGGCCGTGGCATTTGGCGCTAACCTTGGCAAAGTACCGACAGCCATGACGATTGATGATATTCAGCGCGTGAAAGCCGATTTTGTGGCGGCGGCCAAGCGGGCGCTCGACGCTGGGTTTGAATGGTTAGAGCTGCATTTTGCCCACGGCTATTTAGCGCAAAGCTTCTTCTCTACCTACGCCAACCAAAGAACCGATGAATACGGTGGTGATGCCGAAGGACGAGGCCGTTTCCTTATCGAGACAGTGGAGGCGGTGAGGGCGGTTTGGCCTGAGCATTTGCCGTTAACGGCGCGCTTTGGTGTGATTGAATTTGATGATAAAGACGAGCAAACCCTGAGTGAATCCATCGCCTTGGTAAAGCAATTTAAGCGCGCGGGCCTCGATATGCTTAACGTCAGTATTTGTTTTTCAACACCTACGGCCAATATTCCTTGGCGCCCGGCCTTTTTGGCGCCTATCGCCGAGCGAGTGCGTCGGGAAGTGGGTTTCCCGGTGGCAACGTCATGGGGCATGGATAATCCTCACCATGCGGAGCAAGCGATTCAAGATCAGCAAATGGATTTAGTGATGATAGGTAAAGCATTCTTGGCTAACCCTCACTGGCCTTATCAAGCGGCGCAAACCTTAAAGGTCTCGCGTCCATCTTGGGTGTTACCTTCATCCTACGCTCATTGGTTAGAACGTTATTCCACCGTGAAAGCGGAATCATCCATAGATTGATATGAGTTATTCGCCAAATAAAAAGCCCCACGCTTAAGGTGGGGCTTTTTGTTTATTCTCGCTTTAACGCAAACTTTTACACGGGGCGATAACAGCCTGAACGATTTGCTGGCTTAGTGACGCTTTACCTAATGATTGTAGAGGCGACGGCCTTCTCGCATCACTTGGATAAGCTCAGGCGCACTCATCTTCTTATGCAGTCTGTGTTCAAAGTTTTCATCGTAAATGCGGTATTTACCATGACGGTCGATGACGGTGATTTCCGACTGTTGGTAAATGGCAAATATGCGACTGTCACCGATGTAAATCCAGGTCTCTTGGCTTGGCTGTAACAGGCTACGGCCTGCGCTGTAGTCAGTGGTGTTATTGGTGCAACCTAAGATATGGGTCATTAAGGTAGGCACTACGCCATAGTGACTCGTGCGGTATTTAACCTTACTGGCACCGACATTGGGCCAATGGATGACCATAGGCACTCTGACACTCTCGGGAGACAGATTGCGCTGGGCTTCGTCGCTGTTGCTGGTGAAAATTTTGCCATTAACGCCGGTGATCACCACTAAGGTATCGCTTGGCAACTCACTCACTATCGCTTGGATTTGCTTATCAATAAAATTCAACGATTGGCGATATTGGTTAAACAGCACCTTTTGCGCCGGTTTCAAATTCGCATCGGCCTTGACGGTTTCGATGCCAAGGAAGCCGACTGGAGTGTCAAAATTCTCCGGCGCCTTTAGATTGACGAGGGCAAACCATGGGCTCTGCTGCACGCTTTGCCATTGCTTAAAGTGGCTTACGCTGCGTAAATCCGCATCGGCACTGCCATTGGTTTCTTTGGCGATGACGGGGGTAAAGTCATTAAACATGGCCTGCGCCGAGCGTAAATTCAGATTGGTTTCGGGGATAAATAAGCCAAGCTGATAACCCGCCTGTCTAAAGCTTTGGGTCATGATTGGGCTAGTGCTATTGAAGATGCGCGCATCGCCATAGCTGCCTTGTAAGCCATAGAGCAGGGAGAACATGCCAGTTCTAAATTGATTGCCGCCACTGTAATGCTGAGTAAAACTCTGATTCTGCTCAGTATACTGATGTAAAAACGGCATGGTCTTAGCGTCCACCATGTCGGCACGTAAGCTGTCGATGGTCAGCATTAACACATTGGGTTTGCTGTCGGCTTGGCATTGTAGTGGTTGTGCAGGATAACTGAGCGTGCTGGTCGCATGATTAGCTTCGTCATCCGATTGCGAAGAACCATCAATCCCATGGCTTTCCATAAAGGAGCGAGCCGTGGCGGGGTATGACAGCGGATAAGTATCATCGAAACGGGTAATTTCGGTGATATAGGCCGCGTCGGCCCAAATGTGGATCAAATGGCTGCTGACAAAACACACCCCAATCAAGGTAATGACCTTATTGCCAAGATTCAGCTTTTGGATTTTCTCAATCCGTTTCCACAGGAAGTTAGCCGCCGTTAGCTCAATCACCAAAATGGCAATGGGCGTCACAATATAAGAGGTGCCGTGGAGCAGGGCATTTAAATCGGCCCAGGCTAAGTCAAAGGCGAAGGGGCTCAAGTGCATGCCATAATCGGCATACACTATGGTGTCATACAATAAGATACACAGGCTTAAGGTGGCGATAACTGCCGCTAAGCCCCTTAAAATCTTGGAGTAAGGCAAGATTAAGGTCAGTGGGAATAGGCAGATCAAGTAGGCGATAAAAGCAAGAAAACTGAACTGGCCAATGGTGCTGACGGCGAGATAGCCCCAGCCAAACCAGGTTTCGGGATAACCCACACTGCTGAGATAGCGTGTGCCGACAATCATGGCCAACAGGCCATTAAAGAAGGCGAACCAATGTCCCCAGTTGATGAGTCGCGATACGCGATCGCGGCTCATTTGTTTTTTTCGCTCGACCATAGTGATCCGCTTATTCCTAAAAGGCGTTGTATCTTATGCTGTTTTAATCATTGTTACTCGACTAACTTAATTGGATTTCACCGATTGTGCGAGCGCTTTCGCAAATTGTTCGGCGACCGCTTGGCGAGATTCGCTTGGCACTTTGCGCTCGAGCAGGTGAGTGACACAGTTGCCTAGCGCCATCAGGCTTAAGTCAGTAGGAGCTTTGTGCTTTTCGAGTACCGCTAAAATTTCGGCGATTAATGATTCAACTTGTGTGTTTGAGTATTTCGATTGGATTGCCATAATCAAAAAATGTTTCACTTTGGAATGGATTAGCGGCATATAATAGCGGATTTATTCCAGCATCACTATCAGGGCTTATGAGTATTAACATCGAACAAGCAATTATTCACGAGATTTCCCAGGACAGTCAGGGTCAATTACGCTGCCGTTTACGTCCTCAACCTCTGCTGAACAGTCAGGCTGTCGAGATGATGCTGGAAGAGTTGCATCAGACTTATACCAGCAAATCCGGCAAAGGATTTGGCTATTTTGGTATCCATGGTGATGACGGTGAGGCTAATCCGGCCTTTTCGAATGCGTTGCAGGAATACCGTGCAGGGGATTTAGGCTTCGTCGAATTTACCGGCCAAGCCAGTAAGTTGTTGCAGGAAGAGTTGGCTAAATATGATTTTAGCCAAGGCGGCTTCTTGTTGATGTCCTGCTATACCAGCATGGCGAGTGACTTTTTGTTTGTGGCGCTGCTGAGTGCCAAATCATCGATGACGGTACTCGATGATATGGAACTGTCGCAAAACAACCACTTAGATTTAAGTAATATTCAATTAGCGGCGCGTATCGACCTTACTGAATGGCAGGCCGATAAGGATTCCCGCAAGTACATCTCCTTTATCCGTGGACGTGCAGGCCGTAAGGTGGCGGACTTCTTCCTCGACTTTATGGGGTGTGTCGAGGGCGTAAATACTAAGGCGCAAAATAAGACCCTAATGAATGCGGTGGAAGATTTTGTGGCCAGCAGCGATCTGACTAAAGAAGAACGTCAGCAATGCCGTAACAAAGTGTTTGAGTATTGCTCCGAGCGTTTCGATGAAGGCGCTGACATTGAGATCAAAGATTTAGCCGATGAACTCGCCGACCAAGGTATGGAGTCTTTCTATGATTTTGCCCGTGGCGGTAGCTATGAGCTGGATGAAGAATTTCCCGCCGATAAATCGACCTTAAGACAGCTGAAGAAGTTTTCGGGTACCGGTGGCGGCGTCACTATTAGTTTCGATGGTGGCCATTTAGGTCAGCGGGTGATTTACGATCCGATTTCCGACACGCTCTTGATTAAAGGCGTGCCCGCTAACTTAAAAGATCAGTTAGATAGACGTCTTAAGGGCGAATAGGCCGCCTTGGATAATATCGCTTAAGCTTTAAGCGCCAGCTTTTTAACCATCGAACATTAAACAAAAAGGCCGAGGATGAATCCTCGGCCTTTAACTTTTGCGCGTAAGCGACCTATCTGAAGCGTCGCTTAGCTCGACCTACTTGGTCGCTGCCGCAAATGGCACAGGGCGCGGCGTCGCTTTATTCGATGGTGGCAGGATTGGTAGGGCGATCTGCGGCTGTTCACCCGTGAGCGAATTTAAAAAGGCCACCATTTCCTTAGTTTCTTTGTCGGTGAGCTTTTGTCCTAACTGAATATCCGCCATGGTATTTACCGCTTCTTCAAGCGTCCAAACACTGCCATCGTGGAAGTAGGGATAAGTGAGCTCGATATTACGCAGTGTCGGTACTTTAAACACATATTTATCGGCTTCTTTGCCCGTCACGCCTTTACGCCCTTCGGCAGGATTATTGGTGTGGAATGGTTTGATGAGGCCCATCTTCATAAACATAGTGCCACCAACCGCGGGGCCATTGTGGCAGCTGACGCAACCTTTGTCCTTAAACAGTTGATAACCGGCTTTGGCTTCGCTACTAATCGCATCCTGTTTACCTAATAGATATTGATCGAATGGGCTATTCGGCGTGACTAAGGTTTTTTCGAAGGCGGCAATGGCATCGGTTAAACGATCGATATCGACTTTTTCATCGCCATAAACCTTAGCGAAGCGAGCACGGTATGCGGGCATTGAGGCAATGGTTTCGGTGGCAAGTTCATGGGTAAAGCCCATTTCCTTCGGGTTGGCAATCGGTCCTGCGGCTTGCTCTTTTAAGTCGCTGGCGCGGCCATCCCAGAATTGCGCCAGCATAAAGTCGGCGTTCAGCACGGTTGGGGAGTTAATTGGACCTTCTTGCCAATGGTGGCCAATCGATGTGGGCAGGGCATCCACGCCGCCGGTAGAAAGATTGTGGCAAGAATTACAGGAGATAAAGCCTGATTTCGACAGTCTGGGTTCGAAAAACAGCATCTTACCCAGCTCGACTTTTTCTGGCTCGGTGATTTTAGCTGGCGTAATTACTTCAATCGGTTCGGCAGCAACAGCATAGTGTCCGCCTAACATGGCCATAATACTGATCGCGATAGCGGTGAGTTTTATCATCTGGTCTCTCCCTTATTAACCTTGTTTTATGTATGGTTTATAGGGCGATACTAACGGCTTAATCGACTTAGGGATAACGCCTTGTTTCGATTGGGTCTATCGCAGTTGTGGATTAGGTTTTTGTGAGCTAATTCGCTGTTTTTATTTGATTATCTCGATAGGGTGAGTGGTGTTTCGTTTAGCAATTTATCTGCTAATCGCGAGTGCCTATTAACCAGCTTGTATTTACGCTTGCCTATTCATCGCTATTAGCTCAGCGGTGACATCCTTGACGCCGTTATCGAGATTTTTCCGCGTTGTTGGGCGGGGCGAGTGGCATTAGTGCATTTTGCGTTTTGCTCACTCAGTCATCGAATTAGCCAGCGAATTGGCTAACTCATGTGCGATGCTTGTGCATTTGTTGTGTCATCCAGATAAAAAGCGCCTAACAGCGGATTCATTTGTCGCGGGGCGAGGCAGAATTGATTAGAATCCTTATTTACTGTTTGGGTAAGCTTGGTTATGGCCAAGTGAGCGTGCTCGGCCATCGCTAAGTGGCGCAATCCCTATTAAGGCGGACTGTTTTTCTGCCGAGGAGAGTCAATGCAACTGTTTGTAAAAGATTTAACCGTGATCGATTTTTCCTATCTTTGCCCAAAGCGTGGCATGGTAGGGGAAAGCTGGATTGTCGATGTGGTATTAGAAGGCGGCCTAGACGAGCAAAATATGGTGCTCGATTTCGCTAAAGTGAAACGGACCATCAAGCAGACAATTGATGCGGTGGCCGATCATCGTTTATTGGTCCCGACCGCCTACAGTGGTGTACGTTGGCAGCAACAGGGCGATCGGGTATGGATGGATTTCGATAGCGCGCTCGGTGAGATCCACTTAGCTTGTCCTTCCCAAGCCTTTGCACTCGTTCCATCTGAACAGATTGATATTCCAAGCGTTAACGCCTTTTTACAAAAAGCACTACGGGAAACTCTGCCCGATAATGTTGAAGGTATTAGCCTCACTTTAAGGCATGAAATCCTCAATTCGCCCTACTATCATTACAGCCATGGTTTACGTAAACACGATGGCAATTGCCAGCGGATTGCCCATGGTCATCGCAGTCCGGTGCAAGTGTTTGAAAACGGCATTCCGGCACCGAAATGGGATGAATATTGGGCCAAGCGTTGGCACGATATCTACCTCGGTAGCGAGGAGGATTTAGTGTCAGTGAAGACCTTAAACCTATCGCCACAAACGCGGATCAGTGATGACAGCCATTATGGTTTCCACTATCAAGCGCCGCAGGGGGATTTCCAACTGGCCATGCCCAAGGAATGTTGTGATTTGATCCCGCACGATACAACGGTTGAATTGCTGGCCGACTATATGGCGACCACTTTAGTGGCAAAAGTACCATCGAGCCAATTTACTGTGATTGCCTACGAAGGTGTGGGTAAAGGTGCCATAGTGAGCAAAGGTAATTAACCCTGTCGATTTTTTTATAACGCCCTAATCTTTAGGGCGTTATTGTTTGAATAAGGATTTTTGAGAAGATGCTAAACGCCGTACCCAATGCCCTGCCTAAGTTGTTTAAAACCTTGCCGAACACACCATCACTCAGTTGTAAGGCGGTAGTCTTGTCGCTCTTAACCCTGTTTAGCTTATCGACTCAGGCACAGGTGAGTTTTGAAGGGCAATTTGAGCAGGGCGCGTTAATTCGTGGTAAAGCGCCGGCGGGCACGCAGATAAGTCTTAACGGTGAGGCTTTAAAAGTAACGCCAGACGGCCATTTTGCCTTCGGTTTTGATAGGGATGCGCAGCTGAGTCAAGAACTACGCTTGGTCTATCCCGATGGCTTAACCGAAGTCAAACCGCTCAGTGTTACTAAGCGCGAATACAATATTCAAAGCGTTAAGGGCATCAGCAATAAAATCATGAAGCCCGATCCCGTGGCGCAGGAGCGAGCGGCTAAAGATACGGCGCAGGTGAAAGCGGCCCGTGGCACTTTTAGCGAGCAAACGGCATTTCTACAGTCGTTTATTTGGCCATTAACCGGCAGGATCTCGGGCGTCTATGGCAGTCAGCGGATTTATAACGATGTGCCTGGCAACCCACATTTTGGGGTGGATGTCGCTGCGAAAACCGGCACTGTGGTCGTTGCGCCTGCCGATGGCGTGATTAGCCTGTCGGTTCCCGATATGTTTTATTCGGGCGGCACTATGATCATCGACCATGGCTATGGCGTGAGTTCAAGTTTTTTGCACTTAAGCAAACTCTATGTCAATGCGGGGGAAAGCGTTAAGCAAGGCCAAGCCGTGGCAGAAGTCGGCGCGACAGGGCGAGCGAATGGCCCGCATTTAGATTGGCGAGTGAACTGGTT
Organism: Shewanella sp. BC20; assembly: GCF_003129585.1. Classification (NCBI taxonomy): domain Bacteria; kingdom Pseudomonadati; phylum Pseudomonadota; class Gammaproteobacteria; order Alteromonadales; family Shewanellaceae; genus Shewanella; species Shewanella sp. BC20. The sequence continues at coordinate 347,140 of NZ_NHRI01000002.1, forward strand.
TCAAATGCGCCTCGATCCGACAACCATAGTGCCATCTATGGCGACCGTGCTGGCGGCGGAAAAAGCACAAAAAGCGCAAAAAGTCGCGAAGTAACTCCCGCGTCTAACTCTTATTTCCACACAGGGCGCCCAATTATTGGCGCCCTGTTTTTATGCTTGGGGCTTATTGCAATAACGGGTGATCAGTCGGCAAATGGCGGATGATCCACAGTACCAGCTTGTGCTTCATATTCGGGCCATCTTCCTTATCTTTGGCTAAGGGTTGGATCAAATTATCGGTCACTAACAGCCGATAAATACATTCCACTTTATCCTTGGGCGACACACCTTTGTCAAAGTCATCAAAACCGCGTTTTTTAGCGTAGCCGATACCAATCTCCAAGGCGAGTTTGAGTAGCTGTGCTTCATGCTTGTGGGGTTTCATGCGCTGCGTCCTTATGGATATCACGGGAAGCCTGCTGGCATTCCCGTGGTCGATAACACAAAACTCGATAAAACCTAATGGCGAATCAAAGCGTTAATAGTCATAAACTAGACTATTTCCCCCTTTATTGTTGCTGACTTTTTCTCAAACTGCCTGTTTTGTGCAAGCGATTGTCAGTAATTGGTATGGGGCTCACACTCCCTGCGAGAAGGAGCGCACATAGATTGCTGTTTCCGTTAGTCCCGTTCACTGGCGATAACTGCTTTAATGCTGTGCGGGTGAATTTTGATACAGACATCGGCTTGTTTAAAGGCAATGGTGGGGTTAGCTAAGCGTTCTTTATCACCCTTGGGCGAGCTGAATTTCACTTTTATCGGCGCTTCGGTTAAGGATGCCGCTTGCCCTTGGAGTAAGGGCACAAGTGATGGGCTCAACTGAGCCAGCTCTTGGCTTAGGCCGTCGCAGTCATTTGAATGGGATGGCAGTACCAGCTCGATATGCTCCCAGCCTTCTTGGGGATAGAGGGTATCGCCGGGATAGGGCAGTTCGACGCAGTCAATGCTAAAGCTACCTAATATTAAGGGCTTATCCAGTTCGATGATAAGGATCGTACGGCCATTAATTTGATTATCCGAGATGATCCGCCCGCGTGCGCTAAAGGCCTGCTTAAGTGCATCGGCTGCTGCGATGCTGTTCACTCTCAAGGCGACATGATCGCAATGCAGCGCCTTGTCCGCTAAGCCTAATCTGCTAAGAAACGTGAGGATCTTCGCCTCAAACTCTGGCCATGTCTGTTCTAAGGTGGCGTAGCTGAATACCGCAGCCTCTGTACTGATTGTTGACATAAAACATCCTTAAAGCGGGGAATACAAATAAAAACGCCCATTTGACTGGGCGTTGAGTCGCATAGGCTAATCAAGCTTAGGGCCAAATCTCGATGGGCGTGCCTTCATCGACGGCTTTCCACACTTCATCCATCTCGGCGTTGGTAATGGCAATACAACCGTCGGTCCAGTTGTATTGCTGCGCCTGCTCGGGCGAGAGAGGTGAGCGTGGGTTCTGGCCGTGGATCATGATCATGCCGCCCGGGCGGATCCCCAGCGCCTTGGCTCTTAACTTATCTTCTTCATTAGGATAAGAAATATGGATCGATTTGTAATAGGCGCTATCGGATTTTTTGTAGTCCAGAATATAACGGCCCTGCGGCGTACGTTGGTCGCCTTCAGTTAACTTGTGGCCCGTAGGCAAGTCACCCATGGCAATACGGTATTGCTTGAGGATTTTGCCGTCCCTTAACAGCGCCATATTGGACTCAGACTTAGTGATCACCACTAAATCGACTTTACCTATACCCGATGAGGCGAGCACTTGGGGTGAAATCAGTGCGGCGAGAGTCATGGCCACAGTAATTGTTTTAGTGAGTAGGGGTACGCGCATGTATTCCTCTAAAAATGACGCAGATATAGGTTTTTCGCGCATCATACCGCAATTTTATGTCTATGTGAGTAGATAATTTTGAGCTAGTGGCAATTGCATGGCAGACTTTGGGGATTTGGAAAAGATAACGCTTTTTATCGCAAGGAAGTTTTCCCCTATGTCAGATCTGTCGCCTGAAAAACCAGACACCGAAAGTCCATTAAAACGCCAGCTACGCACCATTATTTTTGGCACTGATACGCCAGCAGGGCGCTACTTTGATATTGGCTTAATGGTCTGTATTGTGCTCAGTGTTGCGCTGGTGTTCCTCGATACGGTCGAAGCGGTTCACCAAGATTATGGGCACATCATTCGCGTGTTAGAGTGGGTGTTTACACTGATTTTTACCATTGAATATGGTTTAAGGTTGTACTGCGCGACTCATCCTGTGCTGTATGCCCGCAGCTTTTACGGTTTAGTGGATTTATTGTCGGTACTACCTAGTTATCTGGCGCTGTTTATTCCTGGGGCGAATTTCACCTTAGTGATCAGGGTGCTGCGCCTCTTTAGGATCTTTAGGGTACTGAAACTACTTCGCTATTTAAGCGAAGGTAATCTGCTGCTCAAGGCCATGTTGCAGTCGAGCCGCAAGGTGTTTTTGTTTTTCTTCTCGGTGAGTTTAATCATCATGGTGTTAAGCGCCGTGATGTATGTGGTCGAAGGCCCTGAGAATGGCTTTAGCTCTATTCCCAAATCCGTCTATTGGACAATTGTGACAATCACCACTGTGGGTTACGGCGATATCACGCCGAAAACCGAATTAGGTCAAGCGATTGCGGCTTTTACTATGTTGCTGGGTTATTCGATTATTGCGATCCCAACGGGGATTTTAACCGCGGAAATTTCCCAAGAAGTGGGCCGGCACAGGGATCTGCGTTCCTGTAACCAATGCCATAAGATGGGCCACGATCTCGATGCCACCTATTGTAATCGTTGCGGTTGTGAGCTGGATAAGCTCGAAGCGCCCCACGGGAAAGGGGATAAGTAATTGGAGTGTTTTTCATCCCTTAGTGCGTTAACGGCACTAAGGGATGAAGGATTAGAAGGGATGAGAAAGGACGAACAGATTAGCTGGCGACGGCGTTCAGTGTGTCGTCTTTTACCTCGAGATTTTTATCCTGATTCAGCCCAAGGCTAGAGACTAAACGCAGCTGCATCCCTAAAGCCGCCATCTGTTTTTGTTCACGCTGCAAATCTTTCATAAACAAACTGATTTTACGTTTATGGCTGGGTAGCACTAGCATGAGGCCATCTGGAACCACTTGGATTTTCTCAAGCACTAAGGCTTTGGCAATTCGACCTAAATGCACTAACACCGCCAAACGCAGCAGACAGGCGAGACGAATGAGGGTAAGTTTGTGGCCAGGCTCTAATTCAGCCAGTAGCAATTCATTGGGTTTCTTACGGTGGTTGGCAATCAGTCTGGCTAAATCCTGTTGCAGCGCCTCGCTAAAACCGGGTAAGTCGCTGTTGCTAATGATATAAGCGCCGTGTTTATGCAATGCCTTTGAGTTAATGTGCAGCCCTATCTCATGCAAGGTGGCGGCGTAGGACAGCAAACGCGCATGGGGTCTTAATCCCCATTCATCGGCGACTTGCTCAAACAGCGCCATGGCGGTGTCCCGCACTTTGGCCGCATGGGGCATATCCACATGATAAAGCAGGGCGATGCTTTCAACAGTTCGGTGGCGAATATCTTGATATTGGCCAATTTTCGCTAATTCGTAGAGTACGCCTTCGCGCAGGGCTCCCGGACTAAACTCCAATTGCTCAATGGGTAAGCGCCTAAAAAAGCTGATTAAAATGGCAAGGCCAGCGGGTACGAGCGGCGTGCGTTTATCATCGACATTAGCAAAGTGCACTTGGCTGATGTGTCCGCACTTAATCAGTTTCAGCTTTAATTGTTTGAGACGGGCGAGGGTGACGATTTCATCGCCATGATCTTCCTGAATCGCTTCGCAAATGGCTTTGACTGTGCCTGAGCTACCAAGCACTAAATCCCAATCGCCACTGAAATATTCTTTTGAGAGCGAGGCAAATTGTTTATCGGCGGCGCTTTGCGCTCCGCGAAATGAGGCCGGTGTGATTTGCCCATCGATAAAAAAGCGCTCGTTAAAACTCACGCAGCCACAGCGCAGGCTCGATAAATGGGTGGGGGTATTTTTTTGCCCGAGTACCACTTCGGTCGAGCCGCCACCAATGTCGATCACTATATTGCGTTTGCCAAGCACTTGGCTTTGGGCAATGCCATTATAGATGAGGCGCGCTTCCTCGTGGCCAGAAATCACCTCCACCGGATAGGGCATAATGCTGAGTGCCGCTTCAATAAACTGCTCACGGTTTTTGGCTACCCTTAGGGTGTGAGTGGCGACTAAACGTACCTGGGCTTGGTCGAGATTGGAAAAACGCTGATTAAAGTCCCGCAAGCAATTGAGGCCGCGCTCAATAGCATCCACGCTGAGGATGTTCTGCGCATTGAGACCCGTCGCTAACTGAACTTGTTGCTTTTCTTTGTGCAATATTTGCAAGCTGCCGTCTTGCTCACGGGCGATAACCAGATGAAAACTGTTCGAGCCCATGTCGATAGCGACAAAGTGTCGCGGTTGTGAATGTGTGGCAACCAATCGGATTATCCTTAGGCAATCGAGACGATGATAAAGCCAGCGTTAGCTGGCTTTGGCCTGTAATTCGGGGTTGTGGGCAAGTTCCGCTGCGTGCTCCGCTTCAAGCTTTGCGGCTTCGCGCTGGGCGCTAAATTCTTGCTGCAACCGCTTCTCATAATTAATCAGATATTGATAAATGGCAATTTGAGAACGCACTTTACGTTTATTACCGCGGTTACGATAAGGATTGCTCTGTTCCTTATTGATGATGCGCGCCTTAGTGTTGTCATTGAACTGTAACGATAAAATATCCATCACCATTTGTTTTAGACGCGGATCATAAATAGGCACACTCACTTCGACGCGGTTATCTATGTTGCGGCTCATCCAATCGGCGGAGCTGATAAATAATTTATTCTCACCACCGGCGTGGAACAGCATCACCCGCGAATGTTCTAAAAATCGGTCGACAATACTGTAGATCTCGATGTTGTCGCTGATCCCAGGAATTTGTGGAATAAGCGAGCACATACCGCGGATCAACAGTTTGATTTTGACCCCCGCAGCCGAGGCCTCGTAAAGCTTTTGGACTAAGGACTCATCGAGCAGGTTATTCAATTTTAAGGTAATCGCCGCCTTAATATGGCTCTGGGCGTTGACGATTTCGTTATCAATCAAATGGGTCAGTTTTTGTCTCGCATCATAGGGCGACACAATCAAATGCTGGAAGTTATCGCGGCGGTAAGGATGTTCAATCAAGTCGAACACTTGCTCCACTTCGCGGGCGATTTCCTGATTGGCGGTAAATAGCGATAAGTCGGTATAGACCCGCGCAGTGCCTTCGTTAAAGTTGCCTGACCCCACGTGGCAATAGAGTTTCATCTCGCCTTGCTCTTCGCGGCCAATCAAACACAACTTAGAGTGCACTTTTAAGCTGGTGATCCCATGGTGGACTTTCACACCCGCCTCGGCGAGCACCCGTGTCCACTCAATATTAGATTGCTCGTCAAAGCGCGCTCGCAGCTCAATCACGGCGGTGACTTGTTTACCATTTTTCACCGCGTCGATAAGCGATTGCATCACATGGGATTTTTTCGCAACACGGTAAAGGTTGATCCGAATAAAACGCACCGCAGGATCGTAGGCGGCCTGACGCACCATTTCGGTAAAGTGGGAGAACTTATGGTACGGGTAGTTGACCATAATATCGCCCATCTTGATCGCATCGAAACTGTTGGCGCTGCGGCCAAAGCCCGAGCTATTGAGCGCGGGCAATTTTTCGTTTTCGAGGTAATCACGGCTAGGGTTAGGGAAGCCGATAAAGTCTTTAAAGCTGTGGTAACGCCCGCCCGGGATCAAACACTCAGTCGAGCTGATGTTTAAATTTTCTTTTAGCATTTCGAGCATGTGCTCGGGCATTTCTTTGTCATACACCAAACGCACGGGTTCGGCGGTCAGGCGTTTTTTCAAACCCTTAGTCATTTTCTCGAGCTGGGTTTGTTCAAGTTCGTCGGTAATATCGAACTCGGCGTCGCGGGTCAGCTTCATCGAATAGACTTCAATAGCCTCGTACTCGAAGAATGGACTAAAGAGGTCGTCCACACAGTGGCGAATAATGTTATCCAGCAGGATCAAGTATTTTTTCGCCTTCGATTTTTCGGCGGGTAACTCGATGAAACGCGGCACATTTTTAGTGGGCACTTCCACGAGAGCATATTGTCTGCGGGATTTAGTGAATAAACACACACACAGATAGGTGGCGTCGTCGTTGATATGTTTTACTAGGTCGCGATTGTTGTTGACGATAAGCGGCGCGATATGGCGTTTAAAGTGATCGCGAAAATGCTTTTTAAGCCAGTTACTGTGGAACTCGCTTAATTGTTTTTCGTTGATTAACAAAATATTGCGGCGGACTAACTCACGCATCAGCTCGACGTAAATACTGTCGAAACGTTCCTGCAATGCCATCACTTTGGTCTGAATTTTGGCCATTAGGTGGCGGCTATTGCTGCGACCTTCCTGCAGCGCAGAGAGCAGAATTGAGCGTCTGACCGCGGCCACCCGCACCCGGAAGAACTCATCCATATTATTGGAGAATATGCCTAAAAAGCGCACCCGCTCCACGATAGGCACATTGGGATCACAGGCCTCCTGCAGCACCCGCTCGTTGAATGACAACCAAGAGATTTCTTTATCGATCGACAGTTTATCGGTATTCGGGGACACTGCACAGCTCCTTTAAGCAAGCGTCATGGCGCAATATACAATAGCATTCATCCATCGGAGTGCAATCAGATTTGCTACTGAAAAATGAAGGGATTTACAGACCATTTCCCCTTCAGGCGAAAGTGATATGCGCTCAAAGATACGAGCTGAATATGTCAGATTGATGACAAGTGTGACAGAAATGTGACTTTAAAATGAACTTGTATTTAGCCGCAAATTTACAAGGTAAAGCAGGGGAACTGTGCGGGGCTTCCTTTGGGATTGGGGCAAACTGTGTTACCTTGCTCGGCTTTTTGATGGTGGTTTGACTGTAGGGGTAAGCGGATGTTTGTCGGATTTGATTATGGCAGTGCCAACTGTGCCGTTGGGATCATGCAGGGAGATGAAGTTTCACTGTTACCCTTATCGAGCGATTCAGCCTATTTACCTTCCACTGTGTATGCAATGGATAGAGAGCTTATTGCCGAGGCCGTTTACCGTGGCTTGCCGCAGGCGTTGAAAGCGGATTATGCCAAGAAGCGCGCCGCGCAATTGAGCCGCGCCCGTATGGTGCGCCATGAATTAGATCTCGATGCCGAAACCCAAGCGGTGTTTGTGGGTGAGCAGGCCGTGGCCGCTTATCTTGAAATGCCGGAAGAAGGTTTTTATGTCCGTTCGCCAAAATCCTTTTTAGGGGCAACGGGCCTGAGACCCGAGCAAGTCGCCCTGTTTGAAGACATAGTCACCTTAATGATGCAGCATATTAAAGTGCGCGCCGAAGCCGTACTCGCTGAAAAGGGCGTCGCATCAGAGGGACAGACAAGCATTACCCATGCGGTGATTGGCCGCCCTGTGAACTTTCAAGGCATTGGTGGTGAAGAGAGCAACCGCCAAGCCGAGGCCATTTTAACCTTAGCCGCGAAACGGGCAGGGTTTGTTGATGTGGCATTTCTGTTCGAACCACTGGCAGCTGGGATGGACTATGAGGCGAGTCTCAGTGCCGACCAAACCGTGCTGGTGGTCGACGTGGGTGGCGGTACGACCGACTGCTCCGTGGTTAAAATGGGGCCAAAGCATCAGGGGAGTTTCGATCGCAGTGCCGATTGCCTCGGCCACAGCGGCCAGCGGATTGGCGGGAATGATTTGGATATCGCGCTGGCGATGAATGCCTTTATGCCGCACTTTGGTTTAGGCTCGCTAATGAGTAACGGTAAGCCTATGCCGAGCAATCCCTTTTGGAATGCGGTCGCGGTCAACGATATTAGTGCCCAGCGCGAGTTTGCCACCCTAAGCACTCGCAAGCTGATCGATGAACTCATTAAAGAGGCCGAGCAGCCACAGCTGTTAAAAAGATTGCTCAAAGTGCAGCAACAACAGTTAAGCTACCAAATTGTACGACTAGCCGAGCGCGCCAAAATTGCCCTGTCTGAAGCGCAAACGACTGAGAGTGCGCTGGACTTTATTGAAGCATCACTTCAGGCAGAAGTGAGCCGTACGGGGTTTGAAACGGCGATTGAGCCTTCGCTCACCAAGGTTGAGGCGTTGATGCACCAAGCGCTGACTCAGGCGGCAAAGAGTCTTGCGGGCAATGGTTTAGCGCCAGAGGAGCTGTCCGTGGATGCCGATAGTCTAGAGTGCAAACCCGATGTGATTTATGTGACGGGCGGCACCGCGCGCAGCCCCGCGATTTACGCTAAAATCACTAGCCTTTATCCCGATACCCCAGTGGTCGTCGGTGACCATTTTGGTTCGGTGACGGCGGGATTAACGCGCTGGGCACAAAAGTGTTTTGCTCAATAGGGAAGGATGATGAATAAGGATAAACAGATGAAAAGAGTCAATAAGGCTTTGATGTCTTTGCTGGCCGTGACGCTGGCGGGGACGCTACTCACGGGCTGCGGTGATGACGTAGGTAAAGTGAGCCTTGGGTTATTTACCACTAAAGATGTGATTATCGATGCCAAGCAGGATCCTAAAATCCCTGGGGTCACTTGCCATATTAGCCGTATTGAAGCGAACCTCGATTTTGCCGATCCTTCGGATATGGGTATCAGTTGCCGTCAAACGGGGCCGATTTCCGCCGCCGATATTGCTAACATCGATAAGAGCAAACACGGTGAAGTGGTCTTTACCGAATCCTTAAGTATCTTATTTAAGAGCTTAAAAGTGCGCCGAATTTACGATGCGCCTAATCAAACCCTGCTGTATTTATCCTATTCGACCAAAGAGACCAATGGCAGCCACAAACATGCCTTATCGACCGTGCCTTTGTACGGTTCTCAGGCCTGGATTGACCCCGCAATAAGCGCGGCGCAGCCCAAATAGTAAAGGTGAATTGAAGGTTCACTCGCGACGAATGTTGAACAAAACGAAGTTGGGGAAAAATGAAGGCGAGTAAGCTCCCGCCTTCGTTGTTTTCACATAATTTGTTTAAGCTTTATTTGGCCTTAGCGGCGAGTACGGCATTAAAGCGATCGAAGCCCGCGCTGAGATCGGCAATTAAATCATCGGGATCTTCGAGGCCAATATGCACACGGATCAATGGCTTGCTTGCATCCCATTGAGTGGCGCTGCGGATTTTTTCGATTCCGAAAATCCCTAGGATCAGACTCTCATAACCGCCCCAAGAAAACCCCATTTTAAAATGCTGCATATTTTCAACGAGCGCGGTGACCGCCTCCTGATCCCCTTGCTTTAGCACGAAGGAGAACAGACCATTGGCGGCGCTAAAGTCGCGTTTAAAGAACTCATGTCCTGGGCAGGTATCGAAGGCTGGGTGACGTAAATGGTCTACCTCGGGGCGAGTTTTCAACCAGTTAGCCACTTTAAGGGCATTTTTCTCATGTTGCGCCATGCGCACGCCTAGGGTGCGTAATCCGCGCGTGGCGAGATACACATCATCGGGAGAAGTCGTTTGCCCCAATAAATAACTGCGTTCACGCAGCTGCGGCCAGTGCTTTTCGTTGGCAGTCGCGGTGCCAATCATCACATCAGAGTGACCGACGATATATTTGGTCGCGGCTTGAATCGACACATCGACACCCATCTCGAAGGGCTTGCTATTGATTGGCGACGCCCAAGTGTTGTCGAGAATGGTCACCAATCCGTGTTCATGGGCGATACGGCAGAGGGTCGGGACGTCCTGCACTTCCATGGTGATGGAGCCGGGAGACTCCAAAAACAGTACCTTAGTATTGGGGCGAATAAGCGCGCGGATGCCTTCACCAATCAGGGGATCGTAATAGGTGGTCTCAATATTAAAACCCGCCAAAATATGGCTGCAAAGATCGCGGGTTGGCTCGTAAACACTGTCGACCATTAGCAGGTGATCGCCCGCCTGTAAAAACGATAACAAAGCAGCGCTAATTGCCGCCGCACCCGAGGGATACAGCGCCGTACCTGCGCCACCTTCGAGCTCACTGAGCGCCGCTTGAAACGCAAAATGGGTTGGGGTGCCGCGGCGGCCATAAAACATTTCGCCATTGGTTTTGTTTTTGGCGGCGTGACGCATGTCTTCCATTGTGTCGAAGACGATAGTGGATGCGCGAAATACGGGCGGATTAATCACGCCCTTGGTCCATTTTTTATCTCGACCGACGCTGACGATTTGGGTGGCTAGCTGATGTTTATCTGTCATAGGGCTTACCTTGGCGAGTCAGTTTTTATGTTGTTATCCATTGTGATGGCCGTCATCTTAGCATCTGCCCGTGAAAATGGCAGGAGGCAAACAGATGAGTTTGCCTCAAGTTGCAGAGCGTGGATTAGCTCAGCGGTAGGGTGACCAGAATATCGACCCCATCGTTTTCGCTGCGGTTGCGGGCCAAAATTTTCCCCTGATGGAACTCGGTCACGAGCCGTGCAATATACAAACCTAAGCCTAGGTGAGGTTTGTCTTGGGCTTGATTGATCCGCACCGAAACCATGGAGTCGAAGATCTGCTCCGACATATCCACTGGCAACTGTGGTCCTAAGTTGCTGATAAGCAAAGTGGCTTGTTTGCCAACTTGGGTGAGAGTCACTTCAATCGCACTGCCTTGATGGCAAAATTCGATGGCGTTGGCGATAAGCTTGTCCATCAATTGGGCGATATATTCGGGCACGCCCTGCATCATCAAAGGTTGCTCGGGCACTTTGACGCTAAATTGCTGCTCAGGGTAGGTCATTTGATAGCCTTGCATACAGCCGCTCACCACTTGGGACAGTGGAAACTTAGCCACATCGGCCTGAGTAAGGCTCTGCTCAAGGCGCGTTGCTTCACTCATGTTGTTTAAAATCATGCTTAATCGGCTCACCCCTTCTTGGGCGCGGTCGACGTACTTTTGCGTGTCTTTATCTAAGGTTTGCAGATTTAAATGCTCTAAAGAGGAGCGCACCACGGCCACCGGCGTGCGTAGCTCATGGGACAGGCGCGACGACATATTCTCTAAATAATGGGTGTATTGGCCCAAACGGCCGACAATGCTGGCAAAACTGCGGGATAAGTCGCCAATCTCGTCCCGCGCCTTGGAGGGTTTTAAATGGTTCCGCACGCGGCCTTGGCTGTCGATGGCATTCTCGGCTTCATCGCGCAGTTTGCGGATACGATTGGAAATACTCGAGGCGAAGAAAAACAATGCTAAGGTGCCCATGCTCATAATGGTCAGGATCACGTTAAACAGTTTTTCCAGCGCACGGTTACGCAGGGTGCGAATACCGTGGGTGGTTTCTTCGGCCACCACGGCGCCCATCACATTGTTATCAATCCAAATGGGGCTGGCGGCCGCCAGCACCACTGCTTTATTGTCCGGAGTCAATCGCCAGGTCGAGCTTTGTTGTCCCGCGAGCGCTTTTTGAATATGGCTGCCGTCAAGTTCGGTCGAGTCTTGCAGGGAATCGATAAAATCCTTCGGTGGTTTGGTAAGGATTTTATAGTAGAGCGGGTGCAGGTAGTCGCGCTGAAAACGTTGCCACATCGAGTTGCTGTTTTCATCATCGAGGGTGCGCGTCCACACACTGTTGCTGTCACGGATATCGCCAGACTTCGCGAGCACACGCCCGTGTTTATCAACCACCCAAATCCGTGAGCTGTAGTGGCTCATGCCTTTGATAATATTCTCAATTTCGGGTGATGGCACAAGGACTGTACCGAGTTTATCGACGGTATCTAAGGCGGAGGTGCCGACTACTGCGGTCACATCACGGTATTTGCTGTCGTTGACATCGGAAATTGCAAATCCCAGTTTGCTGCCCACCATATCTAAGGGGATACGCAGCTCGATATTGTAGCCAACATCCGTAGTGGCCCATTGTCCTTGAATCCGGACTTCGGGCGTCACGGGCACGGTTTGCTTTGGGTTGGCGGGCAGCTCGAAGGCACTGATCCAGCCGGGCTGGGTCGTGGCCACGATATAGCGTTTAAATTTATTATCGGGGGCAAGGGTCGCAATCGACAGGTGATCGTTTCTATCAACGCTTAAGGCATTCTTGCCCCGAAACACCACATTGGGATCGACCACCTGAAAAAAGGCATACAGGTAACCATCGTACTGACCCACCATATGGGTAAAACTCAAGGTGAGCGGCGTGCTGGGATCGGCGCGCATGATGAGATTCGCCTCACCGTACTGAATAAATCTGTGCTGATATTCCTGCCATTCATTGAGTTTGCCATCGAGCAGAATCGCGCCCGCTAAGGGGTAAGCATAGAGATCGCGACTCTTTTCAACCTGCTTTAAAAAGCTCGCCTGACCGTCGAACAGCTTGGGGCGCTCGTGCAAGGCGGTCGCTAAGGCTTGAGTGGTGCCCTCTAAGGTGCGTTCCTGACCGTGGCGCAGGTATTTTTCCATCTCCCACACATATTGGTACCCCAGCCAAGGGAGGCAGAGTAAAAACAGGCTAAGGCCAATAACTTTAGTGCGAAGACCGAAGGGAAAACGTGTCATAGAATGCTGGCTAATCTGCTACTTTGCATGGTTTAGGCTAGACTGTCCCAGCGATAGCCCATGCCATAAACGGTATCAATACAATCAAATTCGGGCGCGGCGGCCATAAACTTCTTACGGATTCGCTTCACATGGGAAGTAATAGTGCTGTCATCGACAAAAATCTTCGCCTCTTGCATCAGCTCATGCCGGCTACGAACGTGCCCCGGGTGCTTGGCAAGGGCGTGCACCATCCAAAACTCGGTAACGGTTAACTCAATCGGGATCTGGTTCCAAGAAACCTGCATCCGATTGGCGTCGATAGTAAGCGGTCCGCGCTCCAGTAAATTCTCCTGCGGCGTTTGGCTGGTGGCTAGCTCAGAGCGGCGAAACAGCGCGGCTAAACGCGCCGTCAAATGGGGGAAGCTCACTTCTTTGCTCAGGTAATCATCGGCGCCTAAACGCAGGCCGCACACAGTATCAAAATCGCTATCCCGCGCAGTTAAGAAGATGATAGGCAAAGTGTTCGACATGGCGCGCAGGGACTGACACAGCATAAAACCGCCGTCAATCTCGTTGCCAAGGCCAATATCGATAATGGCTAGATCCGGCAGACGGGTATTAAACGCCAACATGGCAGACGGCCTGTCGGCATAGGTTTGCACACTGTAACCGTGTTGCTGCAACACATCCTTGTAATTTTCGCGAATGGCCGCTTCATCTTCCACAATGGCGATACGTTTCATTAGCCATCTTCCTATTGACTGCTGGGACTAAGTGTCTGGGGATAAGTTTTCGTGACTATACAGGAATTTATTTCTGAGAAAAGCTCCCAAATGCAATTGCCATTTTGTTGCCACAATTGATAGCCGCATTGCCATTTTCCATCCCCGCTTATGCCATGGCGCTTGTGTTTAATAAGCTCATTCCGTTTTACCCGCCGCGCTAATGACTTAGGTGGGTAAGCGCTGCACAAATCAAAAGGAATGAGATGATGAAAAAGACGCTGATTAATATCTTGGTACTGAGTGTATTCGCCGCGCCCATTGCTAGCGTATCGGCAAGGGTTTCCTTGCAAAATCAACCTGTGCTCTCAGAGCCACAGAGTGAGATGCTTGAGCAAGATGAGGATGATGGTGAAGCGCTGATAGGTCTTGGCGGTGGAGCGTTACTTGGCGCCCTAGTGGGTGGCCCCGTTGGCGCCATTATCGGTGGATTTACCGGCACCTTAATTGGCCAATCGGTCTCCGATACCGACACGGTTAAAACCCAGCAACAGCATATTGCCCAGCAGCGTCAACAACTGGCGAGCTTATCGTCCAAACAACAGGCCAGCGAGCAACGCGCCGCCGAATACGCCTCAACCCAAAAGCAACTCGATGAGCTGCTCGCCGAGCAACAACAACTGTTAAGTGAGTTGGCGCTGGGCATGAATGTGCAGTTCCGTACTGGTTCGTCGGAGCTTGAAAGCCATTTTTTGCCCCAATTAGACAATGTCGCCAAGGTGATGAAGCGCTCGAGCGAGTCCAATCTCGAGCTGAAAGGTTATGCCGACCGTCGCGGTGATCTGGCCTACAACCAAGCGCTCTCGGAGCAACGTTTGTTAGAAGTGCGGGGATACTTGATTAAGCAAGGCGTAGCCCCCGAGCGGATCACCACCCAAGCCTTCGGCGCCAGAATGCCGCTCAATGATCTGCAAGATAGTGAATCCGATGTGTTCGATCGCCGAGTCACTTTGACCATGCAGCCTAACCAAGGACTGATGGCGAGCCGTGTGACCGAATAATTCAACAATATCAATCGTATTCAATCAAGATCAGGAGCCTTTGTGATGATCACAGGGAAAAGGGTAAAAGAAGTTTGTCAAACACTGGCGATGCTAGTGATCGGCGCCTCCATTTGTTGGGGGCTACCATTTGCGGTGTTAGCCTCACCGAACAGTGTCGGCACCTTATCGGCGCCACAAAATATTGCCGCGACCTTCGATGAACACACAGCGAGCACACTGCCAGCGTTTAGTTTCGACGATGTCACCCAAGGGATGCTGGTGTATCAAACCGCCAGTGGCCGTTTAATGCCGTCCTTACCTGTGGACACGCAGGTGTCGATGCAGGTCTCGGGGCTGACCAATAGGGTGAGCGTGAAGCAGGTTTTCAGTAACCAAACGGGATTTGTGCTCAATGGCCGTTATCTGTTCCCTTTACCCAATGAGGCGGCGGTGGACTCACTGCGTTTGCACATTGGTGAGCGGATCATCGAAGGTCAAATTCACCCAAAACAGCAAGCAAAACAGATTTTCGAGCAGGCCAAAGCCGAAGGGAAACGCGCCAGTCTAGTCAGCCAAGAACGGCCAAATATGTTCACGACCGAAGTTGCTAACCTCGCTCCCGATGAGGAGTTGGTGGTCGAAATCAGCTATCAAGAAACCATTCATTATGAAGATGGTCTCTTTAGCCTACGTTTTCCGCTGGTGGTGGCGCCGCGCTATATCCCAGGGTTAACGCTAGGCGGAAACAACGGTGAGCGCGTGACCAGCAGCCAAGTCTTCGATGCCGACCGAATTATTGCCCCGATCCGCGATGCCAGTAGTGAGGCCGATCCCGTGCTAAAGGCCGATATTAAGGTCAAGCTCGGTGAAGGTGTGGACAAATCCGCCGTGGTGAGTCCGTATCATCCCATTACGATTGATGAAAAACAGGGCCAACTGACGGCGGCCTTGGCTAATCGTGTGCCCGCCAATCGTGACTTTGTGCTGCAATGGCGTCTTAAGCAGGGCACGAGTCCCGTGGCTTGGGTATTCAACCAAGCGGGCAAAACCCATTCGACGCAGGACGACAATGCGAGTACAGATAGTGGTTCAACTGCCAGTATTAATGACAATAGTAATAGCAACAACACAGATAACTACAGCTTAGTGATGGTCCTGCCACCCAAAGTCGAGGCCAGTGAACAACTGAACTTGCCCCGTGAGCTTATTTTAGTGATTGATACTTCGGGGTCGATGGCGGGAGATTCCATTATTCAGGCGAAAAATGCCCTGCGTTATGCGCTGCGCGGTTTAAGGCCACAGGACAGTTTTAACATAATCGAATTTAACTCTGATGTGTCTTTACTATCGCCAACACCATTGCCCGCAACCGCGAGTAATCTTGCTATGGCACGTCAGTTTGTGAATCGTTTGCAGGCCGATGGCGGCACCGAAATGGCGCAGGCTTTAAATGCCGCGCTGCCAAGAAAGGCGTTTAATACCGCTTCGGGTGAGGATAAGTCGCTAAGACAAGTGATCTTTATGACCGATGGCTCCGTCGGCAATGAGTCGGCGTTATTTGAGTTAATCCGCAATCAAATCGGCGACAACCGTCTTTTCACCGTCGGCATTGGCTCCGCGCCAAACTCGCATTTTATGCAGCGTGCGGCTGAACTTGGGCGCGGTACTTTTACTTACATTGGTGATGTGGATGAAGTGGAGCAAAAAATCAGCCAGTTGCTAGCCAAAATCCAGTATCCAGTACTGACCGATTTGCAGGTGCGCTTTGACGATGGCTCTGTGCCTGACTACTGGCCCGCGCCGATCCCCGATCTTTACCGTGGTGAGCCGGTATTGATCAGCCTAAAGCGCCACCCACGTGAGCCTCAGGAACTGGTGATCTCCGGTCGTCAGGGTCATAAAAACTGGCAACAGTCGTTATCTTTGCAAGCCAATGACACAAGTCATTCTCCTACTGATGTAGCGCAGCCAGCGGCGGGACTCGATTTACTCTGGGCCCGCAAACAGATTGCGGCCTTAGAGCTGAGTAAAAACGGCGCTAACGATGACAAGGTCAAACAGCAGGTCACGGCGCTTTCGCTCAACTATCACTTAGTCAGCCCCTATACCAGCTTGGTCGCGGTGGATTTAACCCCCATCACCAGCAATGCCATGAGCCGCGATGCGGTGGTGCGCCAGCATTTACCCTTGGGGTGGCAGCCAATGGGCGTTTTGCCACAAACATCAACCTCGAGCCGTTTCGACATGCTCTTAGGGGGCAGTGTGTTACTACTTGCCTTGATGTTGGCGCTGTCGATTCGTCGCCAGCAGCGGCAGCAACGCGCGCTGTCAGTAGCGCTGAATAGCTGAGTCATGTCCATGAGTAGGCGCATGACTCAACAGATACAAAAAGGGTTGCTGGTGGTATTAGTATTACTCGGCATCACGTTGTTTGGAAAAGGATTCTATATGCAAGCGAAAGCACACTTTGCCCAATATTTGATTGAACAAGCCTGGGCTAAAACCTTAATCGATGGTCAATCCCATAAACCTTGGTCCTGGGCCGATACCTATCCCGTGGCTAAGCTCTCCATCGAGCAGGCCAAAAGACCGAATCACTTCGATGGTCCGGCATCCAACGATAGCTTATATGTGCTGGCGGGCGCATCAGGTCGTAATTTGGCCTTCGGGCCAGCCTTAGTGTTATCGAGTGCCCCCGCTGGCGCGCAAGGTAATACTGTGATTGCCGGACACAGGGATACGCATTTTGCGATGTTAAATGGCATCAGTGTTGGACGCCGCTTGGCGCTGCAAACCGCGACGGGCAAAGAAATTGTTTACCAAGTGGTGGCGACTGAAGTAGTGCACGAATCACAAACTGAGTTGATGGCGCCAAGTGAGGATAATCGTTTAACCCTGATCACTTGCTATCCCTTCGATGCGCTGCAAGGCGGGGCTGAACTGCGTTTTGTGGTGCAGGCCATCCCTGTCGAACCCGAGCCCGCTGCAGTGCAATCCGCTGAAACGATGGCCACTCAGGCGATGGTTCAGAAGGTAGCCTAGCGGCAATGATTTATCGGAAAGCTTATATAAAAGCGCTGAATTAACAGCCTTGTGTTAGTTCTTGAAGATAAGCATGTAAATAAGTCGGTGAGATAAGAAGAGGGCGCTAAGCCGCTGCTGATAAAGCTCACTGACAATCAAAGCGTGATGAACAAAAAGGCAGAACCAGAGTTCTGCCTTTTTGTTCGAGCTAGTTGCTCATCGGCATCACCCGATTTCGACCTAAGCGTTTGGCTTCGTAAAGTAGCATATCCGCTCTTTCGATGAGGTGGATAGCCACTTGTTTTTCTTGCCACTGGGCGACACCGAAGGAGGCGGTGATATTGTCGATACGTTGGTCTTTGCGCCTATCCTTTAGGCTGAGTTTCTCGAGCCCACGGCGCATCGCCTCGGCCAGTTGCCGCGCAATGCGCAGCTGGCTTTTCGGCACGATTATCGCGAACTCCTCGCCGCCGAAGCGGTACAACTTACAACCATCCCGACAGGCTTCCTGCAAACGCTTTGATACAGCTCTTAATACTTGATCGCCTAGCTGGTGGCCATAGTTGTCGTTAAAGGCCTTAAAGTGATCGATATCGACCAAGATAAGACAGGTGCCCTCGGGGGCCTGTGCCAACATACCGGCGAGGTCGGCGTCGAAGGCGCGGCGGTTTAAACAGCCCGTGAGCGCATCGTAAAGTACATCTTTCTCTGATTTTTCAAGCTTTTGTTTTAACGCATCAATCTCCGTCTGTGCTTTTTGTAACTGGGCAGTGAAATACTCAGTGCTCGAGCGAATATTGTCGGCTTCCTTCACCAAATTGCGGACTAAATCGAGCACTTGCTCGACGCTGAGCGCACCTTCTTCAATGCCATTGAGTTTGGCAAAGTTGGTGTTAATACAAGTCTGGAACTCAGTTGCATCGAGATTGGTATCCCGAATCGATTGCGACAGCTCAGTAGCCATGGCCTCAAGGTTGAGCCGCATATCGCGTACATCCAACTCAACCGGATCGGCGACATACTGGCGAAACAACAACTCGCTACTGACTGGCGGGCAAGTGTTGTAGTGGGCGATAACCGTATCAAGCTGTGCGTTTAACGCTGGGTTTTGTTCGCCCACGTAGGTATACCACAGGGCATAATTGATTGGCGTGGTGGGAATTTGATGCTTGAGCATTAAGGGAACCGCTTTTTTAAGATTTAAGGCTGCGGTTTGTAATAAATCTCGTGACATGGATACATCCCAATAAAAATAACTCGATAAACTTGGTATACCACATTTGGGTAAACAGTTTTGCCCGTCAAATCCCGTTACAACTAATGCCCTGATGCAGGCTGAATTACCTGCCAAAAGCGTTGGGGGATATGATAGAGTTTATCGCTAAAATTAAATAATGATAATAACTTGGGAGAAAGTCTTGAAAAATTTCATCCTTGCCGGTGCCCTAGGTTCTTTACTGTCACTGCCTGCTATGGCCGCATCTTCCTTCAGTGATAGCCTGGATCTCGGCCAGTATCGCACCGACGTTAAAACCTTAGCCAGTGATGCCTTCGGCGGTCGCGCGCCCTTATCTGAAGGCGAGCAACTGACGATTGATTACCTTGAGAAAGCCTTTAAAGAGATGGGGCTTAAGCCGGGGTTTGGCGACAGCTATTTGCAGGCGGTACCGCTGGCGAAAATCACCGCCGATCAAAACATGCAACTGGATATCGGCGGACTCAAGTTTGCCAATGGCAGCGAATTTACGGCTAGAACCCAGAGAATTAGCGATAAAGTCAGCCTCAGTAATAGCGATGTGGTGTTTGTCGGTTATGGCATTAATGCGCCTGAATATGGTTGGAATGACTATCAGGACCTAGATGTCAAAGGCAAAACCGTGATTGTGCTCGTCAATGACCCAGGTTTTGCGACTCAAGATCCCAAAGTCTTTAAAGGTAATGCCATGACCTACTATGGTCGCTGGACTTACAAATACGAAGAGGCCGCGCGTCAAGGCGCCGAAGCTGTATTTATCGTCCATGAGACGGCACCTGCCGCCTATGGCTGGGGCGTGGTGCAAAACTCCAATACTGGCACTAAATTCACCTTGATCGATGCCAATAATAATCAAGGGCAGGTGGGCGTCATGGGCTGGGTGCAACATGATGTTGCCAATAAGATTTTTGCTAAGGCAGGCATGGACTTCGATACCTTAAAGCAACAAGCCGCCAAGCCAAACTTTAAGGCCATTCCCTTAAAGCTCAAGGCCAATGTCAGTTTAAACAATACGATTGAACGTGCCGAATCCCACAATGTGGCGGCACTGTTGCCGGGCAAGAGTCGCCCCGATGAAGTGGTGATGATGCACGCCCATTGGGATCATCTTGGTACAGTGATTGAAGATGGCAAGCCAGAGATCATCAATGGTGCCGTGGATAACGCCAGTGGTGTGGCAGGCGTGTTGGCGCTGGCGCGTTACTTTGCCAAACAAGCGCAAAGTGCGCCGCTTGAGCGTTCGATTCTGTTCAGTGCCTTTACTGCTGAGGAAACAGGCTTGATTGGCGCCCAGCATTTCGCCCAGCATCCGAGTGTGCCGACCAAGAATATCGTGTCGTTTTTGAATATCGACGGCATGAATATGAACCAAGGTGTGGATTATATTCTGCGCTACGGTGAGGGTGTATCTGAGTTAGAAACCTATTTGGATAAGGCCGCTAAGGCGCAGGGACGGGTGGTGAAGGGCGATCCAAGACCACAAAATGGTTTGATGTTTAGATCGGATCACTTCGCGCTGGCCCAGCAAGGCGTGCCCGGCTTGTTATTTATGAGCCTTGGGGATACGGATCCTGACTATATTGCCCACAAATACCACAAGGGTGCCGATGATTATGATCCTAACTGGACCCTCGAAGGGGTGAAGCAGGATTTAGAGCTGATGGCGAGCATGCTAACCACTTTAGCCAATGGCACCGATTGGCCACATTGGGTAGAGGCATCAGACTTTAAGACCAAGCGTGAGCAAGACGGTCGTAAAAAGTAATCATATTAAACAAAAGCAAAAAAGGACGCCTAGGCGTCCTTTTTTTTATGCTTATCAATCTATTAGAAGGTATAGCTGACCGAAAGCATCGGGCCGATAAAACTGTAGTAAATATTGTAGTCGGCGATTTGAGTATCTTTATTCGGTGATTTTTGGGCAATATCCACATCGACCTTGTAGTAGTTGTAGGCCACGCTCATGCGCCAGTTATCGGTGATATTGGCATCGATCCCGAGTTTAACGTCTACCAGTTCGCCTTTTACATCATTGAGTTTGATGTAGAAATACTGGGCATGGGTCGTCAGCTTCCAGCCAGGGATAAATTCATAGTTGGCATAGACGCCAAAATCAGGCAAAGGTGCAGTGACATTTTCATCGACGATGCGGGGGATGGCTTGGCTACCACAAACATTGTTCAGCAGCTCAGAGGCATGGCAGACACCGATGACGCCTTCAAAGCCCGTCTTGATAAACATGGTGTGCAAACCAAGCGAAATGCCCACATCGTAGTTGCTGCCTTGGATGGCATCGTAACCGTAACCGAGTCGCAGAATATCAATATTTAAGGTGGAGTTGAGCTTGCCCCCAGCCTTAATGTCGTAAATGGTGTCGTTTATTTCGATTTGAAAGGGTTTGGATAAGGCTTGCGTTTCGGCGCTGCGGTGAAGTTGTTTCCAGTCGAGGTAAATATTATGCCGCTCGTTAAAGTGATAATTGACTTCAACAAAGGGTAAAAACTCATTCTCGGCCAGTTGCAGATCGGATTCATAGTCTAAGGTGAAGTTATTACCCGTGGTCGGGTTCGTCACCTCCATATTGGTATCAGACTGTGAATAAAATCCCCCTAACTCAAGGCTCAATTCCCCCGCCAGCACAGGACTGCTGCCGAGTAGAGCGATCAATAGGGGTGTTAGACGAGTAGAAATCAACGTTACTCCAGTATTCTTCTTATTATATCCAGCGATAACATCAGACTTTTGTGCCATAAGCCATGGACATTTGGAGTGTAACAGCAAATTTCAAAATGTGAATAAAATGTTTTATAAATTGCCGTGTTTTGTGATTTAAAACAAAAGTAGTACGGCTATTAAGCTTGGTATGATGAGCTTGTGGGGCGGATCACGGTAATTTACATCCCAGTGATTTGTGACGAAAATGTATAGTCAGGCCAAAAAATGCGGCCCAGTAAAGACTGGGCCGCAGATAAGAGCTTAAGGATGCAGCATCACTTGCTGTGCGTGTTAGCGGTAGGTGTCGAGGCGCTGGTATTCGTCGCTGTGCTCACCTCTGGCTCTGCCATTTGTGCGGGTGTTGACTCGCTACTTTTCTCGTCCTTATTAAACATGCCTAAACGGATGCGGATAAAGTGCAGGATTTGCGCAGCAATATCCACGTTTAAGCAGGATTCTAGACCCTCGAAACCAGGGGATGAGTTGGCTTCACAGATTTTGTAGTGGCCGTTATCGAATAACAAATCGATACCCGCAACATCTAAATCCAGAATATTAGCGGTTTGTGTCGCCAGCCATTCGATTTCAGGTGTGATCTCGAAGGGGCGCGCCGAACCTCCCGCGCTGACATTGGCTTTAAAGCTGTCTTCTTGCCCACGGCGCTCATAGCAGCCGGCTACGCGTCCACCAATGGTAAATACCCTGAGATCGCGGCCGTGGCTGTTGGCGATAAACTCCTGCAAAATAATGTTGGCGTTTTTATTGGTCGCTTCGATTAATTGCATTAAGTCATCAAATTCGCGGGCCTTATGGGACAAAAATACGCCGCTACCCTGTGAGCCGGAGAGAGTTTTAATCACCACGGGAAAACCTAAGTGACGTTCAACCAGTTCGATATCGACGGGGAACTTCACCAGCATGGTTTTGGGCGTGGGTAAGTTCTTCTCGGCCAGTAATTGCTGGGAAAAGAGCTTATCTTTAACGATTTCAATGGCTTTTGATGGATTTAAGCAGTACACCCCTAAGCGTTCTAAATGGCGAATGATCGCCAACGCAAAGTAAGTGGTGCCGGAGCCCATTCTTGGGATGATAAAATCGGGTAATTCAACGGGCTGGCCGTTTAACAAAATACTCTTGTTGTCTTCTCTCGTCACGGTGAGATCGAACTCATCCGGAGCATACACTTCTAACTCAATATTGTCGGCCTTGGCTGCTGCCAATAGACGTTCAATTTCATACAATTCAGGTTTTAGCTGAGTCGCGGTTTCTTTGTATAAAATCCACCCACGCATTTAATCGCAAACCTTCATTTTCATTCTTTATCCTCGGGTTCAGCTTCATCCTGAACATCATCGTCAATTTCGACATCCACATCGAATGCCGCTTCGGGCTCGGCCTCAGGCTTAGTGGGGGGCAAATGTACTGTGCCAACCACGGCATAAAAGGGTTTACCTAGGGCGAGTTTGCGGTACTTTAACCAGATCTGCTCTAACAAGCTACTGGGAGCGATGTTTCCTTTGATGACTTCGACAAATTGCGCTTCATCGGCGGTGACGGGGAGTGTCTTGCCTTCGTCGAGATTTTTCATGGCATGGCCATGTATTTCAAGTAGTTCGGCTTCTTTACTGGTGAAGTCGCCACTGCGCTTAAAACCTTTCGGGAAATTTGTATCATCATAAAAACGTTTATGGGATACAAAGCTGGCAGCTGAGCCGTTCACCGTCTCAGAACCCTTGTTAGCGTTTGAAAAAGACTGTTCAGACATGGCTGTTACCTTCTAGTTTTTGATATACAAAGATTTGCAACTGGAGTATTGGCTAGTATTATTGATTTATAAATCAAAAAAATTTGCCAATGTTGGTCAAGAATTTTTATGGATACCGATTTACTTAAGACCTTTTTGGAAGTCTCCCGTACCCGTCATTTTGGCAAGGCCGCGGAAAATCTATACCTTACCCGCAGTGCAGTGAGCTTTCGGGTCAAACAGCTTGAAAGCATTCTAGGCGTCGCCTTGTTTGAGCGCCAACGCAACAATATTCAGCCCACGCCAGCGGGCGAACGTATGCTTGGGCATGCCGAAGCGGTATTAACCGCTTGGGAGCGCGCCAAGCAGGATGTATCCCTCAGTCAGTTACAATCGACTCAACTCGCCATTGGCGCAGGCCCCAATATTTGGGATGCCTATTTGCAAGGGCATTTACAGCATTTGCATGTGGGATTACCCGGGGTTGCACTGCGGACCGAAGTGTTGCCATTGACCGTGATGACACGGCAATTGATGGACCGGACCCTTGATTTGGCGATTTCCTTCGACCCACCCAAACTGGACCAATTCGAGCTGGTGCAATTAGGTCAAATTAATCTTCTGTTGGTGTCCAAGACCATGGATGTGGCGGTGAATGCGGTGCAGGCCGGCCAATATGTCAAAGTGGATTGGGGCACAGCCTTTAATATCCTGCATGCGCAGGAATATGCCGCCTTACCCGTGCCGACCTTACATACTAGTTCGGCTCGTATCGCCTTGGATTTTATCTTGAATAACGGTGGCTGCGCTTTTTTACCCGAGCATTTGGTTCAGCCATTGTTGAATCGCGGCGAGCTGCATTTAGTTTCGGGAGCGAGCGCCATTTCACGCAGCGTGTATGTTGCCTATTGGGCCGAGAATGACCGCTTAGAGCAAATCAAACAAGCGATTGGCTTTTTAGCCGATAAGTCAGCGGAAATACGCTAATCAGTTAAAGCGATACATAAAAAATGCCGCATAAAAAACGCCTTTAGATGCTAATCCAAAGGCGTTTTTTGCAGCAGAACAAACGGCTAAGAAGTGATACTTGGCTTTGCCAGATAAAAGCGCTCGTTAAAGACTGCGCTACATAACAGGCATTAATCAACAGCGTATTAAATAAATAGCGGTAGCAGTACGACAAGCCAAGTAATACCGCAGAGCGCTAGACTCATAAATACAGCGGCGGAGGCGATATCTTTTGCTTGACCACTGAGGTGGTGGATTTCGCTGCCAACACGGTCAACCACGGCTTCAATCGCCGAGTTTAATAGCTCCACAATCAACACGATAAACAAGGTTAAGATCAGCATCAGCCGTTCCATGGTGCTGATATCGACCAACAGGGCGATTGGCAGCATGACCACGGCCAGCATCAATTCCTGTCTAAAAGCGGCTTCGTGGATCCAAGCGGCTTTTAAGCCCTTCATCGAAAATCCCGTCGCTCTAAAGATGCGTTTAATACCGTGGTTGTTTGCTGGTTTCATAATAATTCCATCGACTTGGGCGATTGTTCGCGAAGCTTTTACCCGTTCAAATCGCCTACGACTCGCGTGTTAACATTTGAACGAGCTTAAAAAAGAGGCCGCAGTATAGCCCGATAACCCCAGCGTATAAATAGCTAAGCCGACAAATTCGCAGTCCTGCTAGGGTGTTAGTGGGGCATTGCAGGATTCGCCGTCGCTCAGGCTTACGGCTAAGCTTGAAATTCCATACTGCTTTATTGAAGAGACAAAGGAATGACTCTTACAACTCGCTTACCTTTTGTAACATTTGCATTTGTGCTGCGTTTCGCTGTTTTATTCGGTTTGTACAGCGGAATTTGTGGTTTATTCATGGCCGTGAGTTATGCCAATCCCCAAGCGCCGAATATTCAGTTAGCAACTGAGTTCTCAAAGGAGAATAGTGCCCATATCAGTGATTTTCTTGTCAGCGAAAAACTCGATGGTGTGCGCGGTTATTGGGATGGAAAACGTTTAATGACTCGTCAGGGCAATCCCATCTTAGCGCCACGTTGGTTTACTGTGGATTTTCCGACCAGCCCAATGGACGGTGAGTTATGGCTCGGGCGAGGGCGATTTGAAGCCATATCGGGTCTTATCCGCCAAACATCAGCGAATGAGAGCGAGTGGCAGAATGTGCGTTTTATGGTGTTTGATTTACCCAAGGCGCAAGGGAGCTTTGAAGCGCGGTATCAGCAGATGCAAACCTTGCTTGCAGGTAAATCGGTTTACCTGCAAGTGATTGAGCAAGTGAGCGTAGAAAGTGTCGAGGCGCTCTACCAGACATTAGACACTATAGTGGCGCAAGGCGGTGAAGGCTTAATCTTGCATCGACGCACGGCATTATATACGCCGGGTCGTAATCGTAACGTGATGAAGTTAAAGCCCTATTTAGATGCCGAAGCCAAAGTGATTGGGCATATTGCGGGTAAAGGGCAATTTGCTGGGCAGATGGGCGCATTGAGAGTGCAAACGGCAGATGGCCGTGTCTTTAGTATTGGCACGGGTTTTAGCTTGGACGAGCGTCAGCATCCGCCCGCCATTGGCACGCTTATCACCTACAAATATCTTGGATTAACCGTCAATGGCTTACCGCGCTTTGCGAGCTTCCTGCGGATAAGAAGCGACATGCCGCCAGAGGAAAAAGAATAGGTTGCGAAATTGTTGAATTTTGATAAAGATCGAACGCTTAACAATCGTTTTGCCGAGTATCGTATTGATTATTAATGGGCAATCAAATCAAGGAGTGAGTTTTGGCCGACAGTCAACTTGGATTAACCCTTTGGAAGCAGCGTGTGCAGCAAGCCTTGACTGTGCCTAAATGGCTCAAACATCCATTCGTGACACTGAAGCAATTTTGGCTGAGCTTAAATCTTGCCCAGCGCTGTTACCTGTTAGCGTTACTGGCGTTAATGTTATTCCAGCCCGAAATTTGGATTGCCGCCATCATCACCGCTGTTGCCTTGATTATTGAGTTTTGGCCCAGATTTGCCATGGCTTGGCATACGCTGGCGGGCAAAGCTATTTTCCTGCTGTTTTATGCGGTTATCGCAAACTTCGCCCTCGCGGCCAGCGGCAGTGTCGTGAACGAAATCACCGGTGTATCGGCCTCGCATTTGTCCTACACCCATAACTTTGCCATTCTGCTGTATCTGCCGATTTGGTTTGTGTGTATCTCCATCCTTGCCTTACTCCTGCTGCAATTGGTGATCCCTTGCTATTTGTTTTTCCATATCGGATTGCGGATTTTAGGACTCGAAGCCAAGCAGCAAGGCAGTAAAAAACGATTTGTGGTGACAACTTCGCTGGTGCGTATGATTCTGTCTGTGGTGTTGTTATTAAACCTAGTTGCGATTACCGATGGTGAAAACTGGGTAGGGGATTTAGCCAAGACTACTCAAGGGATAAAAGGCGATATGCTTGAAGTTAAAGTTGTGGATGAAGGCGAAACCATTCTCAAAGCCGAGGATAGTATTGAACAAACGGGAACTGAACTCACGCAGCAACCTAATCAAACCGACACTACCGAGACACTTAAGGCCTTTGGTCATAGTTATTACAAAGGGATCCGCGATTTAATTGCCTTATTTGCCTATAAATTTGAAGCCGATGGTCGCAGTCGTTGTGATAAATTGGCTGACTCAGTGGTGATTGAGCTAAATGACTATGAAATATTGGAAATTACCGAGTCTGCCCATGAGCAGTATGGTTACCATTTTGAAGTCAAAAAATGTATTTCCCCCGCCTTTGGTCAGATGGCATCAACACCTAAGTAGCAACACGAGAGGATGTTAAGTTGTTAGAAGATAAAGCGTTAGCAAAATATCAGCATGTACGACGCATCTTAATGGTCTGTATGGGCAATATTTGTCGTTCGCCCACCGCCGAGGCCGTTTGCCGCGCTAAAATTCGCGAGCGCCGTCTTAATATCGAAGTCGATTCGGCGGGCACTATTGGTTATCACCAAGGGGATAACCCCGACAGTCGCTCGATGGCAGCAGGTAAAAAACGCGGTTTGAGTTTCGACGGCATGCGAGCAAGACAAGTGATTGATGCCGATTTTGAGCACTTCGATCTTATTTTAGCGGCAGATAATAGCAACCTCGCGGATTTACGCCGCCGCTGCCCACCCGAATATCAATACAAATTAAAGCTGATGTTGTCCTACGGTGATTGTGTCACGGATGAAGTACCCGATCCCTATTACGGCGGTACTCAAGGATTTGAATTAGTCCTCGATCTACTCGAACAGAGTATGGACGCTTTATTAGACCAGTTAGCTGGAAAAACGAATTAGCCAGCAGCAAATGCGTCGATAAGGATTTAAGGCTTAAGTACGATTGGATGCGGTGCAATTAATCGAAGCCAGAAAGCGTAATTCTTTATCGCGTGATAGGCATGGGCAGAGTTAACCCTGTGACACGCCGCCTCTTTATTTAACAAGAAGTATCGCTAAGGCTTCTACTTAAACATTCCTGCTTTATGAAGTACTGTGCCAACAATGTCAGTTTGTCGACTATTAAACTGTTTTTGTCTGGCTAAAAAGCATTTGCCCCAAATCTAGATAAGTTTGTCGTCAGGTGTGTAGGATGAATTGTCATTGTTTCTCCAGTGACACGCCGTGAATATGTCCCTATAGGCTCGACGGCGGCATCCATGCCGCCAACGGTCACTGTTGCAACAATGGCAATTTTCACGACCATTGCACTGTTCATTTGGCAAAAAAGCTAATGTCGGATAGGCGACACCTGTTACCAAGTGCCGCCCTCCTAAGAACCGTACGTGCAACTTTCACTGCATACGGCTCAAGCCTCCACGAAGGCATTAAGATAATACCCAGCAACTTACAACGCAGTTT